>NZ_JAXCHW010000006.1:0-190654 GCF_035984805.1 Chryseobacterium sp. MP_3.2
ATCGAATAATCCTTTTGAGTGCGCTTTACATAACGCGTAACTTCCTGTTCTTTCATAATGATACTTTTTGTGTATCGCTATTTCAGGACTAGACAATACTTACAAATTCCCTTTCAAATTATTTTTTTGGAAGGGATTTTTTTTGGCGCAGATTTGACTTTGTCGAAAGGTATTTTAATATTTTTTTTGGCGCACATTTCCGGCTTTCACTACTCGCTTTTTTCTTTCCCTCGCCAATTCCGCCGCCAAAGAAAAAGAGCTCAAACATGCCGTTCAATCCGGGGCGCAGATTCCGCTTCAAAATTAGATTTGAGCAAAATTGAAAATTTCAGTACCTTAACGCTCGAAAAAATATAGAGGGAAAATGTCTTTTAACAAAAGTAAGTACCAATTATTTTTCTTTATATGATCAATAGGAACGGGCTTTAGCCCGTTTAAATAATTGAAAAGCAAATTGGCTTTAGCCGAAACCTCTTAATAAGCAGAATGGAAACCGATCCGAATAGGGCATCTAATATTCTACACCAATAATCAATATGTTAAATACTTTCAGTAAAAAACAAATTTATATTTTCGGAGCATTAATTCTGTTGCTCTTAAATACGCTCGCTTTCTATTCTGTAAAGCAGAGTATTGGAATCATCGAAGCACTTCAAAAAGTCCAAAATGAAGCAGCCATCCAATCATTGCAGCAGAAAAGTTTCTTTTACAATGCCTTTTCTGCGATTGTAATTACATTAGATCTCATTGCCATATTGTTTGCATTCTATCTTTTACACAAGCTTATTTTTAAAACTTTAAAAAATTTTTTATCCACTAAATAATGAAACTTAAAAATTACATCTACGGAGAATGGGTCGAAGGATCCGGAGACGGAACGCAACTCTATAATTCAGTGAACAGAGAAAAAGTGGCCCTTGTAGATACCAAAGGAATTAATTTCGAACATGCCTTAGATTTCGGTCGAACCGTGGGTTACAAAAATTTAGCTTCCATGACTTTTTACGATCGCGGCGAAATGTTGAAGAATATTGCCTTATATTTATTAGAAAGAAAGAAAAAATATTACGAAATTTCCTACAAAACCGGCGCAACTCACGCAGATTCCTGGGTCGATATCGAAGGTGGTTTCGGAACTTTTTTCACCTATTCCGGTTTGGCAAAAAGAATGTTACCAAACACGCCTTTTTGGGTAGATGGCGATACGCAGAAAATTTCCGCAAACGGAACTTTTCTCGGAACGCATATTTTAACGCCAAGTGAAGGGATTTCTGTGCAGATAAATGCGTACAATTTTCCTGTTTGGGGAATGTTAGAAAAACTCTCTACTTCGCTTTTAGCCGGAGTTCCAAGTGTGGTGAAACCTGCAACACCCACAAGTTATTTGACTCATGCCGTTTTTGAAGATATTATTGAAAGCGGAATCCTTCCGGAAGGTTCACTCCAATTGATTTGTGGAAGTGCCGGAAATATGCTGGAATTTATGAAAGATGGAGATTCTGTTCTTTTCACAGGTTCTGCTTCCACCGGAAAAAAATTAAAATCAATGCCTTCAATCGCACAAAATTCGGTGCGGTTTAATATGGAAGCGGATTCCTTAAATTGTTCCATTCTTGGATTGGATGCAAAACCTGGAACTCCAGAATTTGATCTTTTTATCAAAGAAGTTCGCAATGAAATGACCACCAAATCTGGTCAGAAATGTACTGCAATCCGAAGAATTATTGTTCCGGAGAATTTAATTGGCGATGTACAAAGTTCTTTAATAAAATCCTTAGACCAGGTAAAAATTGGAAATCCATTAAATAGAGAAACCAGAATGGGAGCTCTTGCCGGAAAAGATCAGTTCGAGGAAGTTTCTGAAAAAATTGCCTTATTAAAAACAGAAACCGAATTAATTTACGATGGAAAACAGGATTTAGTCGATGCCAATTACGAAAGCGGTTCATTTATGAGTCCAAAATTATTCTTAAATGATAAACCTTTCGAAAAAAATATTTCCCATGATGTAGAAGCTTTCGGTCCGGTTTCTACGATTATGCCTTACAAAGATGCGGAAGAAGCTGCAGCTTTGGCAAAACGCGGAAAAGGAAGTTTGGTGGGTTCCATCATTTCTCACGATGAAAAATTTGTTGCAGAAACTGCCTGGAAAATGGCAACTTCTCACGGAAGAATTTTTGTTTTAAATCGTGATAATGCGAAAGAATCTACAGGTCACGGTTCACCTTTACCAACATTAATGCACGGTGGACCCGGAAGAGCAGGAGGTGGCGAAGAAATGGGCGGATTAAATGGACTTCATTTTTTCCTACAAAAAACCGCGATTCAAGGTTCACCAGATATTTTAACGGCGATTACAAAAATTTATCAGCAAGGTGCAACTCCAAATTATTCGGAAAAACATCCTTTCAGAAAACATTTTGAAGAAGTAGAAATTGGTGATTCTCTAGAAACAGCTGGAAGAACAGTTACAGAAGCAGATATCGTCAATTTTGGAAATGTTTCCTGGGATCATTTCTATGCGCACACCGATGCAACTTCCCTAAACGGAACTATTTTCGACAAAACGGTTGCACATGGATATTTCATACTTTCCGCAGCGGCAGGATTATTTGTCTCTGGTAAAAAAGGTCCTGTTATCGCAAATTATGGACTGGAAAATGCAAATTTCTTCAAACCGGTTTATGCAGAAGATACGATTACGGTTTATTTAACGGCAAAAGAAAGAATCAACAAAGGCGTAAAAGGCAGAAATGTTCCGAGTGGCGTGGTGAAATGGTTGGTTGAAGTGGTGAATCAAAGGGAAGAAACAGTTTGTATCGCGACGATTTTAACTTTAGTGGCGAAAAAATCGCCCTTCATTAAAATTGATTACAAAGATTTTGCAAAAAAATTAACTCATTTAACGGAGAAAACTTTGCCAAAGTGGGGAAGAATGAAAGCGCAGGAAATGCTGGAACATCTGGAAGCGACCATGAAATACAGCACCGGAGAATTGGTAACCGATGAATGTAAAACGCCGCAAGAACATTTGGAATTCTATCAGGATTCGCTTTACGATTTTAGAAAAATGCCGAAAGATTATCCAGCGCCATTTTTAGAAGAGGGAAAATTGCCGGAATTGAAATATAAAAATTTAGAAGAAGCCAAAACTCACTTCATTGAATCGGTGAAAAATTATCAAATTTATTACCGGGAAAATCCAGAAGCTGAACATCTGCATTTTGTCTTCGGAACTTTAAATAAAGAAATGATGGAATTGTTTCATCAAAAACATTTGACGCATCATTTTGAACAGTTTGGTTTATTGGCGCACTGATTTAAGTAATTTCCTAGCGCACGGATTACACAGATCTGCACGGAATAATCTGTGGAAATCTGTGTAATCCGTAAGAAATATTTAAAAGTTAAGACTGAAAATGAAATATCTTATTTGATAAGGAAGTCAATTTTTGAAGTTTATAATGTGATGGGTTCAGGATTATTGGAAAGTGTTTATGAAAAAGCACTTGCAATAGAACTGGAAAATCAAGGTGTGAATGTTCAAATGCTATATCCTATTTCTGTTATCTACAAAGAGATTGAATTGGGTTTAGGATTTCGAGCAGATATTTTAGTCGAAGATAAAATTATTGTTGAGATTAAATCTGTCGTAGAGTTGTTGCCAGTTCATCATAAGCAATTACTAAATTATCTGAAATTAACAACTAGTCATTTAGGTATTCTAGTTAATTTCAATACTAATAATATAAATAGTGAAATAGTCAGAATTGTAAATGGATACTCATAATCAAATCTGTGGAAATCCGTGAAATCTGTGAGCTAACTACCGCACAGATTTCACAGATTTGCACATATAATTTTTTAAATTTATAAAAATAACAAATCAGTGAAAAAAACCATCGGCGAAAAAGTGGTAGCATTTAACAAAAAGTTACATTATTCAGGTGAACTTCCCGAAGGTTTCGATGTACTCAATCCATTCTTCGATAATCCCGAAACTTTAACAGTGATGACGGAATTTTACAAAAAATATTACAGCGATCACAATCAGAGGAAATTCATTATCGGTATTAATCCCAGTCGCCACGGAGCCGGAGTTACCGGAGTTCCATTTACGGACACAAAAAGATTGGAATCCGTTTGTGGAATTGAAATGAAATCTGCTCACACGCACGAAATTTCTTCCGTATTTTTGTACAGCGTCATTGAAGATTTTGGCGGACCAGAAGAATTTTTCAAACAATTTTACATCAATTCCCCATTTCCTTTAGCCATAGTTAAAAAAACAATTCGCGGAGGCTTAAACGCAAATTATTATGATGATAAAAAGTTATTTGAAGCCGTGAAACCCTTTATGATTCAAAGTTTGAAAGATCATATCAGTTTAGGTTTAGATACTTCGGAGGTTTTTATTTTAGGAAAAAAGAACGCCACTTTCATTGAAAAAATTAATACAGAAGAGCATTTCTTTGATAAACTGACGGTGTTGGAACATCCAAGATATATTCAGCAATACAAAAGCAAAGAGAAACAATTATACATCGATAAATATTTAATCGCCCTAAATAAAGCCTTATGAACAACGGATTCGTCAATCAAGAATTTAAAAATAATATTTCAGAAATCACTTTTGGAACACCCAAAAGCAATTCCCTTCCCGGAGAAATACTGGAAAAACTCACTCAAACAATTTTGGAGGAAGGCGCGAAAAAAGAAGTAAAAGCAATTTTATTAAAAAGCGAAGGGGAGAAATCATTTTGCGCAGGAGCAAGTTTCGATGAATTACTGGAAATTGAAGAATTGGAGAAATCCAAAATATTCTTTGGTGGTTTTGCAAAAGTTCTGAATGCGATGCGATCTTGCGGGAAAATCGTCGTGGTAAGAGTTCAGGGAAAAACCACAGGAGGTGGAGTTGGAATTGCGTGTGCCGCAGATTATTGCTTTGCCACAAAAGATTCAGCTTTGGCTTTAACTGAATTAAATTTAGGAATTGGACCTTTTGTAATCGGACCTTTCGTGGAAAGAAAAATCGGTAAATCTGCATATTCAGCGATGTCGATTGATGCAGATTTCCGCAGTGCAGAGTGGTGTGAAAGACACGACATTTATCAGTGTATTTCTTCAACTATTACCGAAATGGATGTTGAAATTCAGAAATTTTTAGAAAAATTATCCGGAAGAAGTTCCGATGCTTTGGCTTTAATAAAAAAAGTTTCTTGGGAAGGCACAGAACATTTCGAACAGTTAATGCCGGAAAGAATTTTGATGAGCGCGAGTTTAATATTAGAAGATTCTGCGAAAGAAAATATTGGAAAAATTAAGGAAAGACTTCGAGCAAAATAATCGATGAAAACGAATTCTACTAAAACAGTTCTCATTCTCGGCGCTAACTCTGATGTGGCAAAACAATGTATTTTGCAATATTTGGATAAGGGTTTTTCGATCATCGCTTCTTCCAGAAACCTTGATTCTTTGCAGAATTTCGTTAAAGAAAATAAGATTGATGCTTCGAAAATTACTTTGAAATATTTTGATGCAGCCGATTTTTCGTCGCATCAAAAATTTTATGATGAACTTCCTACAAAACCAAATATTGTTGTTTACGCCGCTGGATTTTTAGTTGAAAATCAAAAAGCATTTCAAGATTTCACAAGTGCTAAACAAATGATGGAAGTCAATTATGTGGGTGCGGTTTCTATTTTGAACATTATTGCGATGGATGAATCCAATAAGAATTTAGAAAGAATTATCGGACTTTCGTCACTTTCCGGAGTTCGAGGCAGGAAAAGTAATTTCATTTACGGGAGTACGAAATCTGCTTTCACGCAATATCTAGCCGGACTTCGACAGGAATTAGATTCAAGAAATATTATCGTTAATGTTTTGGTAAGTGGTTACATTAATACCAAAATTAATACAGGTTTGGAACTGAACAAAAATCTTTTAATGGAACCAGATTATGTCGCAAAATTTATTGTGAATGCGGGCAATTCTTTCTCGATCGTCCCCAATTTCAAATGGAAGATCATCTATTATATTTTGAAAATTTTACCGGAAAGTTTAGTCTCAAAATTACCCTAAAAAAAGCGGAATAAATTAATCTTCCGCTTCTGATTTTAAAATCCTTTTCGACCTCAATTTTTCAAGAATCTAGTTTTTTAATGTAATGGTGTTGCTTTCTTATCCCTAAAATTGATTTATATTTTTTTCTTGCCATTTATAAAAAGCTACAGCGATGTGGATTTCAAAGTAAGAAAACTCTTCTCCCAATTCCTCTTTTATCGCTTTTAATGACTGAATCGTTTGAGTTTTTGCAATAGAAATGATAGGATCTATTTTTTTGATATCCATTAATTCGCTTGCCTTAATTGTTCCCACTTCTACGAAATTGGCTAAATGATTTTGAATGGTGTTTAAAGACAAATTCCTGATTTTTGCGATCTCTTCTACGCTGTTGCCCGCTTTGTATAGTTGGAAAGTTATCGTGTAAGTTCCGGCTTCGCTTTTATTTGTTTGTTTCGGCGCACGGTATTTTTTTGGTGCTTTTTCCGCTATTTTACTGGTCAAATGATGATTTTTGCAATAATCTACGATCATTTTTAAAAATAGTTCTCCATATTTTTCTATTTTAAAAGCTCCAAAACCACTGATCTGTTCGAGTTCTTCTTTTGAATCGGGAAGATAAGTGGCCAATTCCAACAAGGTAGCATCAGAAAAAATAACATAAGGCGGCACATTTTCTTGCTCGGCTAGTTCTCTTCTCAAAATTCTTAAATCATCAAATAATTCGAGATTTGTTTCTACATTATCAGTAGGATCAAATGTTTCAATTTCGTTTACAGTAACAGCTTTCGACAGTGTTTTTACTTTTCGTAGATTTACTTTTTTATCTCTAAATAATATTTCTTTGCTGTTTTCGGTTAGCTTTAAAACAGAAAATTCTTCGTTCGATTCCCGCAGAAAATCATTGCTGATTAATTGCTTGATTAAATTATGCCAATAGCTTTTATCACCATTATTGCCTATTCCATAAGTGGGTAAATTTCTCATGTACTCGGTGATTTTCACGCCTTTTGAACCGCGAAGAAAATCGATGATCAAATTTTTTCCATACCGTTCTTTTAATCTGAAGATGGCGCTTAATAATTTTTGCGCATCCATTGTAGCATCCCAATTTTCCAAATCACTGAGGCAATAATCGCAAGAATTACAATTTCCATCGTGCGATTCGCCAAAATATTCCATCAGATATTGTCGTCTGCATTTTTGCATCTCGGCAAAGTCACTCATTTGTTGCAATTTTCTCAGCATCAATGAAGATTGTTCTTCATTTCCTTCGATCATCGCAAATTTTTTCAGCTTCATCAGATCGGCATTGGAATAAAATAAAATGGCTTCACTCGGCAATCCATCTCTTCCGGCTCTTCCTGTTTCCTGGTAATAACTTTCTATATTTTTTGGCAGATCTGCGTGCATTACAAATCGTACATTACTTTTGTCGATTCCCATTCCAAAGGCAATTGTAGCGACCATTACCCGTGTTTTGTCTTTGATGAAATCTTCCTGAACTTTCGCTCTTTCTACGGAGGAAATTCCTGCATGATAAAATGCAGCATTTACGCCATTTACTTTCAAATTATTTGCCATATCTTCCGTTCCTTTTCGGGATAAACAGTAGATAATTCCTGAATCATTTGGATGCTCATTGAGGTATTGAAGGATATGACTTGAAACAGATTGCTTCGGCTGCACAAAATATTTAATATTGGGTCTGTCAAAAGAAGAAATTAAAACGATCGGCTCTTGAAGATTCAATTGTTTGATGATATCTTGCCTCGTTATTTCATCGGCACTTGCAGTCAGTGCAATAATTGGAATTTGTGGAAATCGTTCTTTCAATCCGTTTAGAAATAAATAATCTGGACGAAAATCATGTCCCCAATGGGAAACACAATGCGCTTCATCAACTGCGAACAATGAAATATTGAGGCCTTCGAGTAACTTTAAAAATGAACCATTGTCTGCACTCAATTTTTCGGGCGCAACGTATAAAAGTTTTAGTTTGCCTTCTTTTAATTGATTTAAAGTGTCATTTTGCTCAAAAATATTCATGGAAGAATTAACGTAAGCGGCGGAAATTCCATTTACGCGCAAAGCATCAACTTGATCTTTCATCAACGCGATCAAGGGCGAAATTATGATTGCAGTTCCTTCCAAAACCAAAGCTGGAACTTGGTAGCACAAAGATTTTCCGCCTCCAGTGGGCATTAAAACAAAAGTATCTTTTTTTGCAATTACATTTTCAACTGCATTTGCTTGGTTGAGTCTGAAACTATCATAACCAAAATACTGCTGCAAAATGGCTTCCGGAGATTTCATAAAATTCAAAATTTGTGTAATCGTAAAAATATTAAATTTTTGTTGGTTTTGCGAGTAATTTTAGAGGCATAAAAAAACCTCATTATTTTAAAAAATGATGAGGTTATTTATCAGTGTTTCAAACTTTTCGGTAAATAAATAGGTGTAAAAAGTTTATGCCTTCAAATTCATTTTGGGAGCAAACTTTTTAGGAGCAAAATATTTACACCATTCCTATTATTAAAAATTTAAGACACTCCCAAAACGACGGAAGCATCTATTTTTAATTTTTTGCTGATTTCTCGCGCTAATTTTAAGGTTGGTTCAGATTTTCCGCTAATAAATTCGCTCATTCTTGAAGGACTTATACCAAGAATTTTTGATAATTTCAATTGAGAAATTCCCATTTCGTACATTCTTAATTTGATGACTTCTTGTAAATTTGGTAATTCTAGGGGGAAATTTTTACCTTCATAATCTGCCACTAAATCTGAAAGAAAATCTAATTCTATAAAATTTTTATCCTCGGTAGATGTTTCATTTCCTACTACTTTCAAGAGTTCTTCTATCCTTTCGCAAGTCACATTATATTGTATTTCTGTCATTTTCTAAATATTTGAAGCATTAATTTTATCATAATCTTTGTGTGAGCCAATAAATCTGATATATACTTTTTGCGAAGCGAAAATAATGATGCAAACTAATCTGTAATTATTGCCACGAATATTAAAAACAAATCGATTGTTCCCTACATAATCTACCGAGTTAAAAGTATCTTTCACCTCAGAAATATTCTTCCACGTACTGTTTTGAGTTTTATAATACCAATCCTTCAAAGCAACATCCGCATCGTGATATTTTTTTGCAAATTCTTTAATTCTCAAAAATGTTACTATTCTCATAACTATTTACAAATATAATTGAAAATTCCGTATTACAAAATATAATTCTTTAATCCGAAATAATTAGTGCCGGAAATAGCAAAAATAAATTTGATTTTTCGTTTATCATTTTAAATTCAATTTCAATTCCAATTCCGCCAATTGCTCCTCTGCAATTTTAGAAGGCGCATCGATCATCACATCTCGTCCGGAATTATTTTTCGGGAATGCAATATAATCCCGAATCACTTCATTGCCATCTAAAATTGCAACTAATCGGTCAAAACCTAAAGCCAAACCTGCATGAGGCGGAGCGCCATATTGAAAAGCATTCATCAGAAATCCGAATTGTGCTTCTGCATCTTCCTGCGTAAATCCTAATAAATTGAACATTTTTGCCTGTAGATCTTTATTAAAAATCCGTACAGAACCACCGCCAATTTCATTTCCGTTGAGGATTAAATCATAAGCGTTTGCTCTGGCTTTTCCTGGATCGGTTTCTAATAAATGAACATCTTCCGGTTTTGGCGAAGTAAATGGATGATGCATTGCGTGAAAGCGATTTGTTTCTTCATCCCATTCTAACAAAGGGAAATCAATCACCCAAAGTGGGGCGAATTCTTTTGGATTTCTTAACCCTAATCTGTTCCCCAATTCCATTCTCAAGGCGGAAAGTTGGGTTCTTACTTTATTTTCGTTTCCAGACATTAGGAAAATTAAATCTCCTGCTTTTGCGCCGAATTTTTCTGTAATTTTCTTTAAATCGTCTTCGTTGTAAAATTTATTTACTGAAGAAGTGACGATTCCGTCATTCTGGAATTTAATCCAGATCATTCCATTTGCGCCTATTTGAGGGCGTTTTACCCAATCGATCAATTCATCGATTTGTTTTCTGGTGTAATCTGCACAACCTTCTACATTAATTCCGACCACCAATTCTGCCTCGTCAAATATTTTGAAATCTTTTCCTTTTACCAATTCATTTACTTCCACGAATTCCATTGCGAACCTGATGTCGGGCTTATCATTTCCGTATTTTTTCATGGCTGCATCGAAAGTCATTCTGGGAAATTTTCCGAATTCTTTTCCGGCGATATCTTTTAGTAAAGTCGCCGTCATTCCTTCGAAGATTTCTAAAACATCTTCCTGTTCTACGAAAGCCATTTCGCAATCGATCTGCGTAAATTCCGGTTGTCGGTCAGCTCTTAGATCTTCATCTCGGAAACATTTTACGATCTGGAAATAGCGATCCATTCCGCCGATCATCAATAATTGTTTGAAAGTTTGTGGTGATTGTGGCAAAGCATAAAACTGTCCCGGATTCATGCGACTTGGAACTACGAAATCTCTTGCTCCTTCTGGAGTGGATTTAATGAGAACGGGAGTTTCTACTTCGATAAAATCTTTGTCGGATAAATAATTACGGACTTTCTGCGCCATTTTGTGACGGAAAATTAATTTATCTTTTACGGGATTTCTTCGGATATCTAAATATCGGTATTTCATGCGAAGTTCTTCGCCGCCATCAGTTTGATCTTCGATGGTGAAAGGTGGAACTTCTGATTCATTTAAAATTATCAATTTCTCAACCAGGATTTCAATTTCCCCAGTTGGAATTTTTGGGTTTTTGCTTACTCTTTCGATAACTTTTCCTTCAATTTGAATGACGAATTCCCGTCCGAGTTGGTGCGCGTTTTCTAATAATTCCGCAGAAGAACGGTCTGCATCGAATACCAACTGCGTAATTCCATATCGATCCCGAAGATCAATCCACATCATAAAACCTTTGTCCCGAATGGTTTGAACCCAACCGGAAAGGGTTACGTTTTGATCAAGATTTTGGATATTTAATTCCCCGTTGGTGTGCGTACGAAACATAGTTTTAAGATATTTGATGTTGGACTTTAGATATTAGATTTGGTCTAAAATTTCAGGTGCAAAGATAAGTTTTTTGAGTGATTTGATGGAAGTTGCGGCTACTCATTTGTCTGAGTTTTTTTTATTTTACTTAAAGCTTAATCTTAAAAATTTATGATTATTTAAGAAGTAGATGATTATTAATTATATAACTTTGAAGTAATCAACCTCAAAAAAATTAATAATTATGGGAAAAGGAGATCAAAAATCCAGAAAAGGAAAAATCACAGCCGGAAGTTATGGTAAGAAAAGGCCAAGAAAGGCGAAATCTGTAGAAAATATTCCAGTAAAAGTTCTCGATGAGAATAATAAAAAAGCATCGAAAGAAAAGGTGAGAGAAGAGGTAGGGTTCCCTACTGAAAAATCTGAAAATGCGGAAGGAGCAAAAAAACCTAAAGCTGCAGCGAAACCAAAAGCGGATAAAGTTGAAAAGTCAACTGAAGAAAAAGACGCAAAACAGAAAGCAGCAAAAGACAAAAAAACCGAAGAATAATCTTCGGTTTTTTTTTTGAAGTGAAGCAATTCTTCACCTTTAAAATAATTTACAAGGTATTATCTTCCGCCGCCTAAAATGCTGCCTAGAAGTCCACCTAACCCTCCTTGAGATTGTTTTTGCTGACCTCCGCCGCCTAAAACGCTTCCCAAGATATCATTTAATGGATTTCCAGATGATTGTCCTTGAGAACCGCTACCTAAAACACTGCCTAAAATATCATTCAAAGGATTTGAAGGTTCTGCCTGTGCTTGTGATTGCGCACCGCCCAAAATTCCGCCCAACAAATCTCCCAATCCACCACCCGTATTGACGCCGCTGGATTGTTTTTGTTTTCCTATATATCCCATAATAATTGGAGCAAGCATCCCTAAAATTGGGCCTATTTTATCCATAGAAATTCCCGTATTCTGAGACAAGCGATTTTCAACATTTGCTTTTTCCCCGCCGAAAACATGATCCAAGATAGAATCACCTTCTTGTTGGCGAGAAGCAATCTGCGAGGGATCGTCCAAGATGCTTCCATCATGATCTTTATTCAGTGCGTTATTTAGTGATTCTGCTTCTTGCTCATTCTCTTTCGATTTATTTCTAAGATGAGAGATTACCAACGGTGCCGCTACAGCCAACAAAGCAATAACTTGATTTTTGCTTATTCCAAATTTACTTTCGGCTTCGGATGCTACCTGATTTCCTGCATTTCCTGTGATTAGATCAATTAAACTCATAGTGTTTTATTTTAAGATTAGTGTATATTTAAATAGAACTTCTTAGCAATTACTAGTCCAAAAAAGGGAAGGAAATTCAGCTGTTTTCTGCTAGTTTTTAAAAATAGGAACATTAGAACAAGCTTCGCCAAACATCAATGATTTTACTATGGGTTTTAATTGTTCAACCAATTCAATATAAGCATTTTCTGGAATAGACTGATCGCTGCAGCCCTTTACCAAAACGCGCTGATTGATTAAATCTGTAAAATCATAGGTCTGTATTGCTTGATGCATTAATAAAACTTCTAAATCTTCTCTATTACCAAAAACTATTTTCTTTGCCTTTTCCGTCAGTTTTGCAGTGATTAAGAAATAAGCCCAAAGCGGAACTATTGCATCAGCAGAATTGTAGATGTAAAGAAATGCATCTTTGTAGTCTTCTGAATTCAGGAGAGTGATTTTCTCTCGAAAATCTTTTTCTTTCAATATTAAACCTTGAAATAAAAAATCTTTCAAATCAATGCCTATTCTTGTTCCTTTTGGTACGAGTTGACTTAAATCAAAATTTACCAAACCACTTGCTGCGATCTTGTTTTTGATTTCAAATTCTTCTTGCATTTTTTGGTCTTTTATTATTTATATTTGAACACAAATTTAAGGTATTTAATTGGGATTTCTTTTTGATTTCCCTGCCCTCAATTTCTATTAATCTACTAATTTTTGCCTTTTGAAATACTACATCATCGCAGGAGAAGCTTCCGGAGATTTGCATGCTTCCAACTTAATGAAATCGATAATAGGAAAAGATTCCGAAGCAGATTTTCGTTTTTGGGGTGGAGATTTGATGACTAATGTTGCAGGGTTTGGGCCCGTGAAGCACTACAAAAATTTGGCTTTTATGGGTTTTTTAGAAGTTGCTAAAAATTTAAGAACTATTCTGAAAAATATTAAATTTTGCAAAGAAGACTTGAAGAACAATCTGCCCGACGTTTTGATTTTAGTAGATTATCCTGGTTTTAATTTAAGAATCGCAGAGTTTGCGAAAAGTTTAGGAATAAAGGTCGTCTATTATATTTCACCACAATTGTGGGCCTGGAAAGAAGGTCGTGTCGAAAAAATTAAAAAGTTCGTCGATGAAATGTTGGTGATTCTTCCTTTTGAAAAAGAATTTTATAAGAAGCATCACGTTGAAGCACATTTTGTGGGTCATCCTTTATTAGATGCGATTTCTGATTTGCCGGAAATCAATATTGATCAATTTAAAGCAGACCACAATTTAAACGATAAACAAATCATTACGCTTCTGCCTGGATCTCGTGAACAAGAAGTTACGAAAATGCTGGAATTAATGCTTTCCGTTCGTCCCTTTTTTAGCGATTTTCAGTTTGTTATTGCCGGAGCGCCAAGTTTGCCGAAAGAATTTTATCAAAAGTACGTTGATGAAAATGTGCATTTCGTTTCCAATAAAACCTACGACTTATTACGATGTTCCAAAGCTGCTTTGGTGACTTCGGGAACCGCAACATTAGAAACCGCTTTGCTCAATATTCCAGAAGTGGTGTGTTACAAAAGCAGTACTATTTCTTATGAAATCGGAAAGCGTGTGGTGAAAAACATCAAATATATCTCCTTAGTGAACTTAATTATGGATGAAGAAATAGTGACGGAATTAATCCAAAAGGATTTGACGACCATTAATTTAGTTCAAGAGTTACAAGCCATCATCGACCGAAATGCCCGCACGAAAATGCTAACAAGTTTCGCGCGACTGCGCGAGAAACTAGGAGGAAAGGGTGCAAGTGATGCTGCTGCAGAAATTATTGTGAATGGGTGATTAAACGGAGCGCATTTCAGAAAGCTGTTGTAATTTTATTCCATAATCAGAATGATGTACAAGCAGCCTTTGTCAATTCTCTGCGTTTGTTTTATTCTGGGTATTTTTTTTCAGGATTTTTTTTCTTTGAAGTTGAATGCCATCTATTTCCTACTTGGAATTTCATTTTCAACGCTGATTATTTTCTTCGTTAAAATTTTCTTTATTTACCGTCTTCGTTTTATTTCGCTTTTTCTATTTTTCTTTTTCCTCGGCATATATGGTCATTTTTTAAATACGCAAAAGCCAGATTTACCAACCCTTCATTATAAAGAAAATTTGGTTTTTAAAATCACGAAAAAACTTAATTCAAACGAAAAAAACCGTCGCTATGAAATAGTCGCTTGGAAAGACAATAAATATTTTCTCGCTGTTTTATCCGTTCCAAAAACACATCAAAATTTCGATTTTAAAAATTACTATCAATCAGAAATTTACCTCCAAAAAATTGAAAATCCTTACAGTGATTTTCAATTTGACTATGCAAAATATTTGGCTCGGAAACATATTTATTATCAAGGTTACTTAGGCGATTCTTATTCCGCTGGAGCAAGAAAGTCAAGTGATTTTTCTGAAAAAATCATGCAAAAGCGTTTAGAAACTTTGGTCAAAATTGACAATACTCATTTAAGTAAAAGGACGCGAGAATTGATGAAAGGAATTATCCTTGCAGACCGTACTGAAATGGATAAAGAGACCGTTCAAGATTTTAGCAGATCGGGTTTGGTGCATATTTTAGCGATATCTGGTTCTCACATGGCAATTATTTTCTGGCTCATTCTCCTGGTTTTGAATCCCTTATTTCCACCAAAATTTCGATTTTACAAGATCATTATTTCTCTCATCCTCATTTGGATGTTCGCAATTTTTATTGATTATGGTAATTCGGTGGTTCGAAGTTGTATGATGATTTCGGCTTACTACATTTTCATTTTATTGCAAAGGAAACCGGATTTGGTCCACGCCATGGGAATTGCGGCTTTCACTATATTAATATTAAATACTAATCAGCTTTTTGATGTGGGTTTTCAATTGAGTTTTTTAGCCGTTTTGGGTATTTTTTGGTTTAATCAACCCGTTTTAAAATATTTGCCTTCACCGAAAAATAATTTCCAGAATTTCATGGTCAATATTGTTTCCATCAGCATTTCGGCGCAGCTTGCAACTTTGCCTTTAGTTGTTTATTATTTTCATCAATACTCGTTTATCTCCATCATTGCCAATTTGGTTATTATTCCATTTTCAGAAATTTTAATTATCTTTTCATTATTGATGGCGGTTTTAATTTCATTTTCGGTGGAGTTTATATTTTTGAATGGCATTTATGAATTTTTCGTGACTTCAATACTTGAGATGATTCACGTTTTTGCAGAAGTAGATTTTGCATTTTTCGATAAAATTCCTATGACTTTACTTGAAGTGATAGTCGCATTTATTCTCATTTTTTATCTCCATTTTGCAATCCTGAAGTTCAATACAAAGAATTCTCTGCGGGTTCTCTATTTTATTTTACTTTTTGTGTCCGTTCGCTTGGTTTTAAACTACAAAGCCAAACAAATCGATGAGGTTTTAGTTCATCAATACTTTGACTATCCGGTAATTTCTGTTAAAAAAGGAAATCATATTAAGTTTGTCATCAGCGAGAATTTGCCTTTGGAAAAAATTGAGAAATATATCATTGACCCTTATTTGACCTCGCGACGCACCAAAGAATATGAATTGACCTTGGTTCCGAAAGAGATTGAGAAGATTAAGATTCGAGGAAATGATTATTTTCTAAAATAGCATTTCTACATAATGGTGTGTTTCACTAATAATCTTTTAAAAGCTGCTTTATAATTTGAGCAGTTTCCCGTAAATTATAAATGTGTTATTTAGAAAGATTACAAACTGAAAGATTGTGACTTTTCTCATTTCCATATACCTTAACATTTATTTAACTTTGTGAAAATTCAAATTTAAACATTCATTATGGCAAGTTTAACCAGTTCTTCGATCGGTAGAAAATATGCTATGGCACTTTCAGCGCTGTTTTTGCTGTCTTTTTTGGTGCTGCATTTAGTTGTAAATCTCCTTTCGCTATTTGGTCCAGAGGTTTATAATAACGCTTCCAATTTTATGGGATACAATCCTTTAGTCCAATTTGTTATGCAGCCTATTTTGGTTGCAGGCGTTATTTTTCACTTTGTGATGGGATTTGTTTTAGAAATTAGAAACAGAAACGCAAGACCGATTAAATACGGTATGAATAACGGCGCTGCCAATTCAACTTGGATGTCTCGTAATATGATTATTTCCGGATTAGTGATTTTAGCGTTTTTGGGACTTCACATGTATGATTTTTGGTATCATGAAATTAGCTACAAATATGTAGAAGGATTACCTGTGGAGCAAGAAAGATTTTATACAGACCTTCATAATAAGTTTGCTAATCCAATTAGAGTGGGGATTTATATTATTTCCTTTATTCTTTTAGGTTTACACTTGGCGCATGGATTTCAATCTTCTTTCCAATCTATTGGAGCGCGTCACCCAAAATATACGCCTGCTTTAAAAGCTTTTGGAACTTGGTTTTCCATAATTATTCCTGTAGGTTTTATCATCATTGCACTTTTTCATTTCTTAACTCAATAAATTTTAAGTTTTAAATTCTTGTAAAATTTAAAAGGATAAGTTCTCACGCATCTTGACAATCGCCAACCTCGTGAAGAAATCTAAAATAAAAAATTTCTAAAAATGAGCAAATTAGATTCTAAAAATCCATCCGGTCCTTTGGCCGATAAATGGACAAATCATAAAAATCATATGAACCTTGTGGCGCCAAACAACCGCGATAAGATTGATATTATTGTTGTGGGTACAGGTTTAGCCGGTGGTTCTGCTGCTGCAACTTTGGCGGAGCAAGGATATAATGTGAAGGCATTTTGCTTCCAAGATTCACCCCGAAGAGCGCACTCAATCGCTGCACAAGGTGGAATTAATGCAGCGAAAAATTATCAAGGTGATGGTGATTCTACGTACCGTTTATTTTATGATACCATTAAAGGAGGAGATTATCGATCCAGAGAAGCAAATGTTTACAGACTTGCAGAAGTGTCTACAAATATTATTGACCAATGCGTTTCGCAAGGTGTTCCTTTTGGAAGGGAATACGGCGGACAATTAGATAACAGATCTTTTGGTGGAGTTCAGGTGAAAAGAACTTTTTATGCAAAAGGTCAAACGGGGCAGCAACTTTTATTAGGAGCCTATTCTTCTTTAAGCCGTCAAATTGGTAAAGGAAGAGTTCAAATGTTCAACCGTCATGAGATGCTGGATCTAGTAATCGTAGACGGAAAAGCCAGAGGAATTATCGCAAGAAATTTAGTGACTGGTGAGTTAGAAAGACATTCTGCACATGCGGTTGTTATTGCGTCTGGTGGATACGGAAATGTTTATTTTCTTTCAACGAATGCAATGGGATCTAATGTTTCAGCAGCTTGGAAAATTCATAAAAGAGGAGCGTATTTTGCAAATCCTTGTTTTGTGCAGATTCACCCAACTTGTATTCCGGTACATGGAACGCAGCAGTCTAAATTAACTTTGATGTCAGAATCCTTAAGAAATTCTGGTAGAATTTGGGTTCCAAAAAATTTAGAAGATGCAGTTGCGGTAAGAGAAGGGAGATTGAAACCTGAAACTATTCCACAAGAAAACCGTGATTATTATTTAGAAAGAAGATATCCAGCTTTCGGTAATTTAGTTCCACGTGATGTTGCTTCTAGAGCAGCAAAAGAAAGATGTGATGAAGGTTTCGGAATTGAAAATAATGATACT
This sequence comes from Chryseobacterium sp. MP_3.2, assembly GCF_035984805.1. NCBI lineage: Bacteria > Pseudomonadati > Bacteroidota > Flavobacteriia > Flavobacteriales > Weeksellaceae > Chryseobacterium > Chryseobacterium sp. MP_3.2. The sequence goes on from NZ_JAXCHW010000006.1 coordinate 18,052, forward strand.
AAGGAAGGTGTTTTCTTAGATTTCTCTACAGAAATTATCAAAAAAGGAAAAGAAGCCGCGATAGAAAAAAACATTCACAATCCTACAGATCAGCAAATTTATGATCTTGGGAAAGCGTGGATCGAAGAAAAGTATGGGAATCTTTTCGTGATGTATGAAAAAATTACAGGCGAAAATCCTTACGTAACTCCAATGAAGATTTATCCAGCAGTTCACTATACCATGGGTGGCGTTTGGGTTGATTATAATTTACAGTCTACAATCCCTGGTTGTTTCGTTATCGGTGAAGCTAATTTCTCTGATCATGGCGCCAATAGATTAGGAGCTTCTGCTTTAATGCAAGGTTTGGCAGATGGTTATTTTGTTTTACCATATACCATTGCAGATTATCTTTCTGCGGATATTAGCACAGGAAGAATTCCAACTGATACCGCCGATTTTGATGCTGCCGAAATGAGTATTCAAGAAAAAGTGGATTTCTTTATCAATAATAAAGGAACGCACTCAGTAGATTATTTCCATAAGCAATTAGGAAACATTATGTGGAATAAAGTGGGCATGGGAAGAACGCCAGAAGGATTAGCAGAAGCAGTTGAAGAAATCGAAGCGGTTAAAAAAGATTTTTGGCAGAATGTAAAAGTAACTGGAGAAGCCAATGAACTGAATCCAGAATTGGATAAAGCATTTAGAGTTGCAGATTTTATAGAATTAGGTCAGTTAATGGCAATGGACGCTTTAAATAGAGAAGAATCTTGTGGAGGACATTTCCGTTGGGATCACGCAACTCCTGAGGGCGAAGCGGAAAGAGATGATGAAAATTACAAATTTGTTTCGGCTTGGGAATACCAGGGAATGGATATTAAACAAGAAGTGCTTCATAAAGAAGACTTGGTCTATGAGAACATTGAAGTTAAAACAAGAAGTTACAAATAATCTCCAATAAAAGTATATAAGAAATGAGTACAAGTAAAGGTTTAAACCTGACTCTAAAAATTTGGAGACAGAAAAATAATAAAACGAAAGGCCAGTTCGAAACGCACAAACTTTCGAATGTATCTACCGCTTCCTCTTTTTTGGAAATGCTGGATATGCTCAATGAAAATTTAATCAACAATAACCAAGAACCTTTCGCTTTCGATCATGATTGTAGAGAAGGGATTTGCGGAATGTGTTCTCTTTATATTAATGGTCGGCCACATGGTCCGGATACGGGAATTACGACTTGTCAATTGCACATGAGAATGTTCAAAGACGGAGAAACCATTTTAATTGAACCTTGGAGAAGCGTAGCTTTTCCAGTGATTAAAGATTTGGTGGTAGATAGAAGTTCTTTTGACCGTGTAATGGCTGCAGGTGGATTTATCTCTGTAAATACTTCGGGCAATACATTAGATGCCAACGCAATCTTGGTTCCGAAAGAAGATGCTGACAAAGCAATGGATGCAGCAGCTTGTATCGGTTGTGGAGCTTGTGTTGCCACTTGCAAAAATGGTTCTGCCATGTTATTTGTGGGTGCCAAAGTTTCTCAGTACGCCTTACTTCCGCAAGGTAGAGTAGAAGCAAAAAGAAGAGTGCTCAATATGGTGAAAGCGATGGATGAAGAAGGTTTTGGTAACTGTTCCAATACGGGCGCTTGTGAAGTAGAATGTCCTAAAGGAATTTCTTTAGAAGTAATTGCAAGAATGAATAGAGAATATTTCGTGGCAGATATTGACAGAGGTTAAAGCTTCAGTCTAAAATAAACGAGTCGCCATTTCTTTGAGAAGGCGATTTTTTTTGATCAAAATTATTGGTATTTACAGAACGTACTGTTTTTGATGTTAAAATATTGATAAAATGATTTAAACTGCTTGAAATTCTAATAAATCGTCTATTTTTGCAAAAATTTAAATACAAAATGAGCAAATATCTTTTAATGCTGTTAGTTGCCTTCGCAACAATGTCTTGTTCCAAAAAAGTAGATGTAACTGGTAATTTTGCCGGTGGATCACCTTTAGAAAGAGTAGAATTAATAGAAGCTTCTGGTATCGCCACATTGCCTCTTGTCAATATGGGAGTAGACAGTAAAGGAACTTTTTCTGGAAGTTTTGAGGCTCCGAAAAACGGAATGTACATTATGGCTTATGCCGGAAAAACAGCAATGGTTTACTTGAAACAAGGTCAAGAATTAAACATTTCTGGACAGGCTGCAAATTTCCCTGCTCAATTTACCGTTACAGGTGATGCTAAAAATAACCATGACTTTTTGACGGAAATTCAGAAATTTATTCAAACCTATGCTGCTAAAATTAATGTAGGAGAATTGGTTTCTAAAAAAGAAGATCAATTTTTAAAAGATGTGAAGAAAATCAAATTAGACATTGAAAAAAATATCGATGATTCTGGTAAAAAAACATCTGCGGATAAAGAAGTAATAGAGTTTAAAAAAGATGAATTGAATGCAAGTTTATTGGGATTATTAAACCAATATGAAATTGCACATCCACAAGCAACACAAAATCTTGCGTACAAACCTTCAGAAGCTTTTAAGAATTTAGAAAAGGAATGGAGTGAAAACAGTGAGCGAATGATTAAAAATCATCCTATATACAGAACGTACCTATTAGGAAAATACAATACAGAATTTCAGGCTTTTAAAACAAAAAATGATAAAACTGGAACTGGACTATATTCGGATTTATATGCGCAATTTTTGGACACCAAAAAAGATATGCCGCAAATCACGAAAGATTATTTGTTGGCTTTCATCTTAGCAAGTGGAGATATTTCTCCAGAAACCACGCCAGAAAATATGGCGAAAATTGATAAAATCATCGAAGAGAAAATTAAAGATTCTCAAATTAAAGAAGATCTAAAACGAATATCTTTTGTAATCGCAGGACCAAAAATCGGTGAAACTATTTCTTCAGCCCAACTTCTAAAACAAGATGGCAACAATTTTAAACTTTCAGATGCTACTTCTAAACCAACTTTACTTATGTTTTACGCCTCTTGGAATCCTTATATTTCCGAGAGAACTGTTCCTGTTTTGAAAGAGGTGGTGAACTTTTACAAATCGAAAGTTGATTTCGCTTTTGTAAATGTAGACGATACCAAAGATCAATTTATGAAAACCAGCGCCGCAATGATGAAAGGAATTCCTGGAACAAATCTTTATGCAGAAAATGGATTAAATTCTCAGCTCGCGAAAGATTTAGGAATCTATGGGTTTAAACTTCCTTCTTTTGTTTTAATTGATAAAGATGGAAAAGTGGCCAGCAAAGTTTTCTACGAGTTAGGAGATGAGCAAATGGTTACTGCTTTAGATAAAATATCTGGACTGAAAGCTCCAATGGTAGAGCCGCAAGTTCAATTGCAAAATGATTTGTTAGCACCACAGACTCAAATGCCACAACCGGCCCCTACAAAATAGGATTTTAAAATATTAATACATTCCTGATAGATATTTTCTGTCAGGAATTTTTTTTTAGATTTGAAAAATAATATTTTTTATGAAACACCCGCTTCTCATTGCAGAAAAGCTGCTTTATTTTCTGGCAGTATTTGGCGCACTGTTTACTGTTTTTAGTGTGACGGTAGATTTTTCCAGTTTAGGTTTCCCCAGATCTTCAGATAAAATCATCATTTATGTCGGTTTGCTCTGCAGTTTTGTGACTGCCTTAATTTTGATTGCAGACGTTTTTAAAAACAATATTGACTCTAAATACAAATGGACTCTAGGTTTCCTGGTTTTTGGCGGAATTTTAGGATTATTTTATCTAAGATTCAGAGATCAGTATAAAAGTAAATAATCATTTTAATGTGCTTTTATTTGATGATGTGAAAGATTTATATATCGACCATTAATTTAGATAGTGGTTAAGAAGTGATTTATCACTTCTTTTTTGTTTTAAAACCTTATTTTTGCCCTCAATAAAGTTGAACATGAGAAACAGAGCTAAAAAAATAATTTTAGAAAACATTACTTTAACTGCTGCGGGTGCAAAAGGTGTTGCAGTAGGAAGAACGCCAGAAGGTAAAACCGTTTTGGTTTCTGGAGCTGTTCCAGGTGATGTGGTAAATGCACGCGTAAAGAAATCCAAATCCAATTATTTCGAAGCTTCTGTGGAAGAATTTGTGCAGAAATCCCCCTTTCGTGTAGAACCAAAATGTGTTCACTTCGGAGTTTGTGGCGGGTGTAAATGGCAGAATTTAGCCTATGAAAAGCAGTTAGACTTTAAACAGGACGAAGTTTTTAACCACATGAAAAGAATCGGTGGTTTAGAGGATTTCGAAACTTTACCAATTTTAGGGAGTACAGATCCTTACTTTTATCGAAATAAAATGGAATTTTCCTTTTCTAATTCCCGTTGGCTTACCCAATATGAAATTAGTTCCGAAGAAAATTATGGGAATAGAGATGCACTTGGATTTCATATTCCAGGTCAGTGGAGCAAAATTTTGGACTTGCAGGAATGTTGGCTCCAAGAGGAACCTTCTAATTCCATTCGATTAGCGGTAAGAGATTACGCCATTAATAATGGTTTAGAATTTTTTGATGTAAGAGCGCAAAAAGGATTTTTGCGGACTTTAATGCTCCGTCAGAATTCTAAGGGAGAATGGATGGTATTATTTCAGCTTTTCCGAAAAGAAAAAGAAAGTCAGGAAAAACTTTTCGATTTCTTGTTAGAAAAATTCCCGCAAATAAAAACGCTTTTGTATTGCATCAATTCTAAGCAAAACGATTCACTCTATGATCAGGATATTCAAAATTATTTTGGCGAAGGATTTATCATGGAAGAAATGGATGGCTTAATTTTTAAAATTGGTCCCAAATCTTTTTTCCAAACCAATTACAAGCAAGCCTTGGAGTTGTATAGAAAAACTTTGGAATTTGCAGACTTGCAAGGTCATGAAATTGTTTATGATTTATATACTGGTACAGGAACAATTGCACAATATGTTGCCCGGAAAGCCAAACAGGTTATTGGCATAGAATCCGTACCAGAAGCCATAGAAGCTGCGAAAGAGCATGCTAAATTAAATGGTTTAGACAATTGTACTTTTTATTGTGGTGATATGAAGACGGTCTTTAATGATGAGTTTTTAGAAGCCCACCCTAAAGCCGATGTTTTAATTACAGATCCACCAAGAGATGGAATGCATCAAAAAGTGGTAGAACAAATTTTAAAGCTGGCGCCAGAGAAAATTGTATATGTGAGTTGTAACTCTGCAACGCAGGCAAGAGATTTAGCGCTGATGAAAGACCATTATAAATTAGTAAAAATTTTACCTGTAGATATGTTTCCGCAAACGCATCATGTTGAAAACATTGCCCTTTTAATTAGAATTTAATACCTTATTTTTGGTGCTTCTAAGTTTACAGATATCCAGTTTATTTATGAAATTGATTCCCGTATTTTTATTTTCATTTTTTACGCTCACCCTAATTTCTTGTGGGAGTGATGATGACATCTGTTTAAGTGGTGAAGCTACGCCGCGCATGAAACTGAAATTTAAAACGAAGAGTACGGGCAAAATGAAAACTTTGGATACGCTTTTTGTCAATGTAGATTACGGAAATGGTCAAGTCCCTGTAATTGCTCAAACTCGAGTGGATTCAGTCCTGATTCCATTGCGAGTGGATGAGAATAATTTTACTAAAATTTATGTTGGAACAAGCAGAATCGGGAGTCCATCGGAAATAAGCGTTAATTATTCAACAAAATCTCAGTATGTTTCTCCCGCCTGTGGCATTAAAAAAGTTTATGAAAACGTGACTTCAATTTTAGAAGTTCCAAATCCAGTTTTAGATCTAGAACAGAATCAAACCCAAATTACAGATGAAGCCAAGACTCATTTTTTCCTTCTTTTTTAGTTGTGTTTTTCTGTTATCATACGGCCAAAAACCCAAAGATTCAGTAAATACAAAATGGAAATATACCCCCAATTTTATGGTAGGTTTGGATGTTTTAAATGCTGCAACTGCGGCTTTCTCTGACCGAAAATTATTTCAAGGCTTTGTCTCCTCTCAGATTAATGAAAATATTCATGCGGTAGCCGAAGGTGGTTTTGAGAAAAATATCTACCAGAAAAATGGTTATGATGCTACTGCCAATGGACCTTTCCTAAAATTAGGCGCCTTTTATATGTTGGCCAATGATAAAGAGAATCCTTTCAACGGATTTTTTGCAGGTGGAAAAATCGCTGGATCTTATTATTCACAAAAATATTTTGCAGTTCCCGTTCGAGGGTTTAGTGATAGTGAAGCATCTGTGGCATTTCCCTCTTCCTCCCAAAGTTCCTATTGGATTGAAGCGATGATTGGCGGTAGGGTTCAACTTTTTGAAAGTCCTTTTTATATTGAAGTGAATATGCAACCGAAGTATTTGGCTTTTTCTACAACACAAGAAGATTTAGAGCCGATGATTGTTCCGGGCTTTGGGAAAAGTTCTGCCAAATTTAATATGGGATTTTCTTGGAATGTAGCTTATCGTTTCTAACTTTTTTTACCTCGGCAAATCCATAAACAAGCATAGTTAGATTTGCCGAAAAGTTCTTAAAGGCAACCAATGCTCTGCATAATTGCGTATAATTTTCTTAAATTTTGCGAAATATATAATAATGTATTAATCTTATTATTAAATTCTTCCTCTAAATAGCAAAAATTTACATAATTTATTTTGTGGAGACGTTCAAAAAATCTATTTTTGAGCATCCTATAATATATTATTTTATGAAAAAAATCTTTACTTCCTTACTTTGTGGAATTATGAGTACGGCTGCATTTGCACAATGGAGTCCTACCTCAATGCAGGGTGAGCAAATTAAACCGACATCTAATGTCACGAGTTATTATTCCCTTGATCTTAGTGCATTAAGATCTACGCTTTCCAAAGCGATGGAAACAGGCAAAAATGCTATTCCTGTAGAAATTAAGTTGCCAACAATGGATGGTAAAATGCAAAGATTTGCAGTGTATAGTTCACCAGTTGTCGTAAAATCACTTGCAGATAAATATCAATTGGGTTCTTACGTAGGTGTTGGTTTGGATGATCCTACCGCTTATGTTAGATTTAGTGTCGCGCCAAATGATTTTCAGTCAATGATGATTCGTAACGGTGTTTATGAGTTTATTGAGCCGCAGAATACAAACAGATCAGTTTATGGAGTTCATCCCAAAACAAATAAAACAGAAGCGGATAAAGCTTTTGTTTGCGCGACTAGCGAAGCGCCTTTGAGCAAAAAGCAAATAGACCAGATGTACATGTCTGGTAAATCTTTTGCCAATAATCCTACAGATTTTAGCAGAGCATCTGATAGAAAATTCAGAACAATGCGTTTAGCAATGTCTGTAAATGGAGAGTACACTCAATACTTTGGAGGAGTTACTCAAGCTTTAGTAGCTATTAATGCAACAATAACACGTTGTAATGGAGTTTTTGAAAAAGATTTTGGTTTAAAATTAATTCTTCAAGATTTTCCTCAGTTAATTTATACTGATCCTGCAACAGATCCTTACTCTGCATCTTTGGCAGCTTGGAATGTGGAACTTCAAAATACTTTAACAACTGTTATCGGTAGTGCTGCTTATGATATCGGACATATGTTCGGAGCTTCAGGTGGTGGTGGAAACGCGGGTTGTATAGGTTGTGTTTGCGTAGATCCTTCTGGTCCAGGCGTTAAAGCTAAAGGTTCAGGTATTACCTCTCCATCTAATGGAGTTCCGATGGGAGATACTTTTGATATCGATTATGTAGCGCACGAAATTGGTCACCAATTAGGTGGTAACCATACGTTCTCTCATTCTTTGGAAGGAAGTGGTCAAAACGTAGAGCCTGGTTCGGGATCTACTATTATGGGTTATGCAGGAATCACTGGTGCAACTGATGTTCAGCCGAACTCAGATGCCTATTTTCATATCAATTCAATTATTCAAGTTCAAAATAATTTAATTGCTAAAACTTGTGATATAGAAGTTGCAACCATTAATAATACTCCTGTTATTGCAGCGTTACCAGATGTAACCATTCCTAAATCAACTGCTTTTGTATTAACTGCACAAGCAACAGATGCTGAAGGAGATCCATTAACGTACACGTGGGAACAAGTTGATGCAGCAACTACTACAACAAATATTACATCTTTGGGAACTGCAACAAATGGTCCTACTTTTAGATCATTTACGCCTACGCCAAATCCTACACGATATTTCCCGAAATTATCTACTGTTTTGGCAGGTAATCTGAAAAATAATGCAGATTGGGAAGCGGTGTCTACTGTAGCTAGAGTTACCAACTTTAGAGTAACTGTAAGAGACAACAATGCAGATGTAACCCAGCAACAAACGCAGAATGCTTTACAAAAAGTAACCGTGAGTGCTAATGGGCCTTTTAAAATTACATCTACTAAAGTATTTAATAATGCCGCTGGACCATTAACTTGGGATGTTGTAGGAACAAACGCAGCTCCTTTCAATGTTGCGAATGTAAAGATTGATTATACTGTAAATAATGGTGTAAACTGGGTTGTTTTAGCAGCTTCTACTCCAAATGATGGATCAGAAGATTTCAGCTTTGCATCATTTGCAACCAATACCGCACTAAAAATAAGAATTTCTGCAATTGGCAACGTGTTTTACACCATCGCACCAGTTACAGTTTCTGCAATCGTGCTTTGTGACGGAACTGCTCCTGCTGGTTTAGCAGTATCTGGAATTACAACTTCTGGCGCTAACGTAAATTGGGATCCAATTGCAAGTGCAACTTATATCGTACGATATAAGAAAACGGCAGATGCAACTTGGACTACAGTTCCAGTAGCAGTTAATTCTTATACCATTGCCGGATTATTAGAAGCTACAGCATATGATGTACAAGTTGCTTCGGTTTGTAGTGGCACTACAGGTGCATTCTCTTCAACTGTTAGCTTTACCACATTAGCATTCGCTTATTGTACTTTAACTTCTACCAATTCTAATGATGAGTATATCTCTAATGTTACAATCTCGGCAGAAGGTGCATTAGGAGTAAACAGCACGTCTGGTCCTTCTAATTATACGAACTATGCAGCTGATCCTACAAGATTGGTGAGATTAGCAAAAGGAACTAATAGCAATACTATTTCTGTTACCAAAGCTTGGCAGGGGACTAAATATAATGAAGCTGTTACTGTTTGGATTGATTTTGACAGAAGTGGAACTTATGAGGCAGGTGAGCAGATTATTTCTACCGTACCAAGCCAAGTTACACCAGTGACGGAAGTATTCTCTGTTCCAGCAAATGCATACAGCGGAAGTCAAACAGTTGGAATGAGAGTAGCATTAAGATTTAACTTAAACCAAAGTAACCCATGCGGTACTTTTACCTACGGCGAAGTGGAAGATTATGCTGTAATGATTTCTCCAACTCTTGGGGTAGGTGATTCGGCAATTGCACAAGCGGTACAGGTTTATCCAAACCCTGCTATTGATTTATTAAACATTACCAAAGTTTCTGACAAAGCAACTTACACCATTGTAAACATGGCTGGCCAGGTTGTTTCTAAAGGGAAAGTAATCAGCAATAAAGTGCAGGTTTCTCAACTTGTAAAAGGTGTTTATGTAATCTCTATTGATAATGGAGGTGAAGTAAGCCAAGTGAAGTTTATTAAAAAATAATTTTTTAAATTACTATAGAATCCCCGGAATTTTTTCTGGGGATTTTTTTTGTGATTTAATTCCATATTTTTAACATTTAGCAGTTAATGTTTAACCTAACTTTAACCGTGTAGCACAGAATAGATAGTATAAATTTTTAAAATTTCAATTATTTTTGCCCTCTATATGAAGAAACTTTTTTTGATCCTCACTTTGTTTGCAATCAGCTTCAGTCAGGCTCAATTTTTCACCGGTGAAATTATCATCAGAGACAACTCTATCTATTATTTAAATCAGATTTATGTAACCAACATCACCGCACAAAAAACAGTTTACACAGATTACTACGGCAAATTTAAAGTTCCGGCAAAGGAAGGAGACATTATCCGTTTTACATCTATTATCACAGATCGTCAAGATGTAAAAGTGACCACAGAGAACCTTCAGAATGCTATAAATTTTGTTGAACTGAAGATTGCTTACTATGATATTCAAGAAGTGGTAATCAGCAGGTTTAAACCAACCGGCAATTTACGCAAGGATGTAAGTTCATTAAAAACGGGTGAAAAAATGTTAGCAGTGCAGAAAATGATTGGGCTGCCCACTCCAAAAGGGGATGGAACACCACCACAACTTCCTATTGCAGGATTTTCTGGCGGCGGACTTACCTTTAGTCTCGATTCTATTTATGACCTGATGTCTGGTGAAAAGAAAAAGAAAGAGCGTGCAGAACAGTATGAAAAAATGAATTATACCGTTACCGGAATCAAAAATTATTTTGGAGTACCATATTTTACGAATTTAAAAATCCCTGAAAACTATATTGAGAATTTTCTGCAATTTGTCTACACATCAGAGAATTTATACCCTTATATTCAAGCCAATAATTACGAAGCTACTTCTGTTTTTATAGACAAATACTTGCCAATTTATCAGCGACGATTAAGAAATTCTAATTTAATGAACGTTAATTAATCACAGTATCGATTTTGATAAATCGTATTTATCGGAAATTAATTCTAGTTCTTTATCATTTTATAGTATTTTTATCGTTCTACAATTTTAGTATTCATCTGTAAATGCTCCATTCTTTGAAAAACATTTTCTTCTTCTTATTTACACTCCTGTTTGTTTCTGTTTCTGCGCAGAAAAAGAGTAAAGATTATTCGAAAATCCTGCACAGTACAAGCATCTATGAAATTGATGCTTATTTGAAAGATGCCCATCCAGATGACCCCAAAAGAAGCGTACTAAAACCTCGATTAGTGAAGATGCTGAAAGAATACATTAAAAATGCGCATCCTGCTGATCAGCGAGTAAAAGATTTTCAAGAAAAAATAGCGCTGCTGCGCAGAAAACCTTCCAGTAAAATAAGTTTCGATGAGATGAATGAAATCATCCGCCAAAAACAAATTGCAAAATTCAGGGAAATTTTAGACAAAAAATTAGGAAGCAATACCACTTATGTGACAACCGTTTACGGAACTCCCGCCAATGTAGAACCTGGAACTCCCGCTTCTGGAATGTCTGCAGAGGAAGAAAAAGAATTTCAAATGATGATGTCCGTTTCTCCAATTGAACATAAAAACAATACGGTAAAAATTCTAAATTCTCTTTTTGATAGTGATCCAAACAGTAAGGAAAGTATCATCATGATAGAAAATAAGTCGGATTGCAATATGATCATGAGAATTGAAGGGGTAGGCAATATCAGATATAGATTGGCAATTCCTGCTCATCAAGACAATACAATTGTAGTGACAAAAGGAGATTATTTATTTACCAGTTTTGTGTGTGGAGCACAATATGCCTCGCAAAAAACTGTGCAAAAAGCAATTATGGTTTCTCTTGGTGATGCACCTCCACAATAGACCTTATTAAAAATATTTGCTTATATAATTTTATCTATTTTTGTGCGTTTTTTAAATTGAACAATGGGTAAAAATAAAATGGCAAGATTTGCCGAAAATAAAATTCTTCCAAACGTTTTTCAACCAACCAGAGCAGAAGCGCTAGAAGGTTTTAATATGAAAGGGAAGTGGAGAAGTGAAGTTTTTAAGAATGACAATCCGATAGTTTTGGAATTAGGGTGCGGAAAAGGTGAATATTCCGTGGGTCTAGCCAAAGCGTTCCCAAATAAAAATTTTATTGGAATCGATATTAAAGGTGCCAGATTTTGGTTTGGAGCTAAAGAATCTATTGAGAAAAATCTTATGAACGTCGCTTTTTTGCGAACACAGATCGAATTGGTTGATCAGTTTTTCGAGGCCGATGAGGTTGATGAAATTTGGATTACTTTCCCAGATCCGCAGATAAAGTACAGACGTACGAAGCATAGAATGACACATCCAGAATTTTTGGAGCGGTACAAGAAGATCTTAAAGAAAGATGGGATCATGCATTTGAAAACCGATTCTGAGTTTCTTCATGGCTATACTTTGGGTCTTTTGCAAGGTCAAGGACATGAAATTATGTTCGCAAACCATGATATTTATGGTGCACCTGAATTTGACCCAGAAACACCCTTATTGCGTGAAATTAAAACCTATTACGAAGGTTTGTTTGAGTCCAAAGGAAAGACAATTACCTATATTAAATTCCGTTTAAAGTAAATGGTGAGAGACATTCTTTAATTGTTTGAAAATAGGCACAAAAAAAAGGTTCAGAAAACATTCTGAACCTTTTTTATATTGAGATAAAATCTTATTCTGCTGCAGTTGCAGGAGCTTCAGAATCGAAATCTGCATCAGCATCAGCTGAAACTTTTTCTCCTTCTTCTTTAGATTTTTCTTTTTCTGCTTTTCTTTGAGACAATCCGTCTTTGATAGAAGCTGAAACAATGCTCAACAACATATCGATAGATTTAGATGCATCATCATTTCCAGGAATCACATATTCTACTTTTCTTGGATCAGAATTCGTATCTACGATTGCAAAAATTGGAATTCCCAATTTCTTAGCCTCAGTAACTGCGATGTGTTCTTTCATAATATCAACAACAAATAGTGCTGATGGTAAACGAACCATGTCAGAAATTGAACCTAAATTTTTCTCCAGGTTTGCTCTTTGACGATCAACCTGTAGTCTTTCTTTTTTAGATAAAGTTTCGAAAGTTCCGTCTTTCTTCATTTTATCAATGTGGTTCATTTTCTTAACCGCTTTACGGATGGTAACAAAGTTTGTTAACATTCCTCCAGGCCATCTTTCAGTAATATAAGGCATATTAAGTTCAGCTGCATATTTTGCTACAACTTCTTTCGCTTGCTTTTTAGTTGCTACGAAAAGAACTTTTTTACCTGCAGAAGTGATTTTTTCTAAAGCTGTACAAGCTTCGTCTAATTTCACTGCTGTTTTATGTAAGTCTACGATGTGAATACCGTTTTTCTCCATAAAAATGTATGGAGCCATATTTGGATTCCACTTTCTGGTCATGTGACCAAAGTGTACTCCTGCCTCTAAAAGGTCTTTAACATTTGCTTTTGCCATGTCTCTTTTTTGTTTTTAGTTTACATTCCGCTTTTGTGCAATCAACAATTTCTTTAGATGGGAGAAATGTTTGGGTGCTAAACTAACGGGGCATTTTGTTGTTAGATAATTGAACCAAGAGCCGAGAACCAAAAATAGAAAACTGTAAAAAGTCTTGCATCTGGTGTCTGAAATCTTGAATCTTTTGAATTAACGTTTTGAGAATTGGAATTTCTTTCTCGCTTTTTTCTGACCTGGTTTTTTTCTTTCTACCATTCTAGCGTCTCTCGTAAGCAATCCGTGTGGCTTCAAAAGCAAACGGTTTTCTTCATTGATTTCGCACATGGCTCTAGAAATACCTAGTCGGATCGCTTCAGCCTGACCTGTAATACCACCACCGAAAACATTCACTGTTACATCATACTGACCTACAGTTTCTGTTAATAAAAATGGTTGGTTTACTTTGTAAACTAAAACATCTGTTCCGAAATATTCTTTAGAATCTTTCTTGTTTATAGTGACAACACCAGAACCGGGTCTCACATAAACTCTTGCAACTGAAGTTTTTCTTCTTCCGATTTTATGAACTATCGACATATTAATTATTTGAATTCGTTAATATTAATTTCCTTTGGCTGCTGAGCTTCATGTTTGTGCTCCGTTCCTTCATATAAATAAAGGTTCGTGAACAGTTGAGATCCTAATTTGTTTTTTGGAAGCATTCCTTTTACAGATTTTTCCAAAACTTTTAAAGAATCTTTCTTTTGAAGTTCGAGCGCAGTCATTGACTTTTGACCTCCTGGATAACCAGTATGCCAAATGTAGGTTTTGTCGGCCCATTTGTTTCCAGAAAGAGTAATCTTTCCTGCATTCAAAACGATTACATTGTCTCCGCAGTCTGCGTGAGGTGTAAAATTCGTTTTGTGCTTACCTCTCAAAATCTTTGCAACCTTAGAAGCTAGTCGTCCTAATGGTTGTCCCTCCGCGTCTACCACAACCCATTCTTTATTTGCAGTAGCTTTATTAGCCGAGACGGTTTTGTAACTTAATGTATTCACACTTTTTTCGTTTACGATTAAACATAATTTTCCCCAATAAGGGTGTGCAAAGGTATGTATTATTTTTCTATCTGGAAACTGTATTGCAATATTCTTCAATATGTTTTTTAGTACGCAAACATGGAAAGGGAAGAATGTAAGCTGAGAAGCTAAAGATTGGTAATATTCCTGCTGAATTTAAGCCTCGATCGTTCTTGCAAATTTACAGGATTTGAGCGAAAGTTTTAACCTTCAGAAGATTTAAATATTTTATTCATCTTTAAAGTAGTCATTTAAATAAATTAAATTTCACCAAAATTCGCTCATTACAATTTCTAAAAATAGTATACTTCTCCTTTTTATTATACTCACACTATTTTCTTGTAGAAATAATGAACTAATCCCGACAAAAGCAGAAGAACTTGAAACTCCCATTGATCTTGTGCAGCAACCGTACGGAACACCTTATTATTTATCAGCATCTTAAAAATATATTTTTGATCCCGAAGCTGTTCCAGAAATCAATCTGGAAATATCAAAAGAGGAATGGAATAAAATTTTAAACGACTACAATCAAAATCCGCAAAATGAAGAATACGTTGTAGGAAATTTAGCTTTTAAGAAGAATCGTTCTGCGGAGAGTTTAGACAGTATGGGGTGAGATTGCGTGAAAATACAAGCAGAAGGAGACCTGAAGGGAATCTAGGTGAATTACACAATACCCGCAAACCCTGATTGGAAACATGCAAGCTTTACCGTGAATTTTAAAAAATATAGAAAGTTGCAGTTTTTCCATCAGTCAGAAAAATTAATTTTGAAGTGGTTTAAGGACGATGCAAATTACGTTCGAGAAGTTTGTTCCTATGATTTATTTGAAAGATTCGGAGTTTGGACCGCACCGCAATCCAGTTATTGTAAGCTAACTATTAAAGTGACAGGTGACGCGAAGGCAGGATATTTTGGTGTTTATCAAATGATTGAGCCTGTAGATGAAACGTATTTAGCGAACAGAAGCACTTTATTTAATAATAATTCTGGTAATTTATGGAAAGCCAATTACGGTGCTGATCTTAAAAATACGTCTACTGCACCAGATCTCATGGGGATGGAAAATATTACATTAACCTCTAATTATACCCCAGCTTATGATTATAAGGGAAAAAGTGCTAAGCTGGAAACTGCCAAATCTCAACTGGCTAATTTTATGACCAATGTCAATTCAAAATATGGAAAAAACCTTCAATCTTATCTTTCCGGGAAAATGGATGTGAGTCTCTTTCTAAAAACGTATGCGGTGAACGTTATTCTCGGAATGTGGGATGATTACTGGAGCAACAATAACAACTTCTACTTTTATTTTGGCACAGATGAGAAATTTTACTTTATTCCTTATGATTATGACAACAAGTTTGGAACGTCATTTTTGATGACAGACTCCGGCAGCCAAAACCCTTTAGAGTGGGGCAAGAATTCTGAAAACCCTTTAGTTGCAAAAGTTTTAAGCATTCTGGAATTTAAAATGAAATACATTCAGTACTAAAATGATCTCCTCGATAAAAAGTATGATTTATTCTATAATGCTTACAGCCAACAACGAATCTTAAGGTGGCAAAGCAAAATTTCTAATTCTATTTCCAATGATGCGGGGGAAGATAGGTCAATCAGTGATCGTTCCGCAAGTTGGGGAAACCAGTCGCGATACAGACTTTTGAGCAATGATCAGAATAATTACTTCACAGTAAAAGCTGCTTCTATCCCCAAAAATTAAAATTCTAAGATCTTAAGGATTTCGAGGCGCGGAAACTTGCAATTAAATAATACGCTACAAAGATTATTGAAAATTTAATCACCGCCGGAACTGCTTTTTCCAAATCGAATAGAAGGATTCCAAGAACAATTAAAAGTCCCATTCCCAAAAAGGAGATTCCTAATTTTTGCGGCAAGGTAAATTTGGTATCATCTAAGTAATGAGCCATTGCCCATGCTGCTCCGAAAGCAAATCCATAATACAAATCCAATTCCCAACCTTGGGTGCCAAGAAGAAAATAGTTCAATAAAAAACTGATTAGAGTTCCTAAAACAAGATAAAGGAGTGCTTTTTTCATGTGATAATTTTGGCAAAAATATTGAAATTTTACGAATGTATTTACTCAGCTCAGCTTTCCGACAAATAGTAATTTGGATTGTATACTTCAAATAACTTTCAATCAAGTGCTTAGCGCAAAATTAAAAACTTTATATAATTCATTATATTTGAAGTCAATCGAAATTAAAATATGGAAAACCAAAAATATACCCCAAAAAATAAAGTGAGAGTCGTAACAGCCGCTTCTTTATTTGATGGACACGACGCTGCAATTAATATTATGAGAAGAATGATTCAGGCAACTGGTGCCGAAGTTATTCATCTCGGTCACGATAAATCGGCAGAAGAAGTGGTGGATTGCGCTATTCAGGAAGATGCAAATGCAATTGCCTTGACCTCTTATCAAGGTGGTCACAATGAATATTTTAAATACATTTATGATCTTTTGCGACAAAAAGGTGCGCCTCAAATCAAGATTTTTGGCGGCGGTGGTGGCGTAATTCTCCCCGAAGAAATCAAGGAATTAATGGAGTACGGAATTGATCGAATATATTCTCCAGATGATGGCCGTGAAATGGGATTACAAGGAATGATCAATGATTTGGTTCAAAAATCTGATTTCGCCACGGGTGAAAAAATCGAGATTCGTGATTTAGATAAAATAAAATTTGAAGATTCAAAATCCATCGCAGAAGTAATTTCCGCCGTAGAAAATTTCTCCGATGAAAAACCTGACTTGGTAAAAGCCATTGCCGAAAAAGCAAAAGATTCTAAAATACCCATCATTGGAATTACGGGAACAGGTGGAGCAGGAAAATCCTCTTTAACAGACGAATTGGTTCGTCGTTTTTTACGTTCAAATCCAGATCAAAAGATTGCGATTGTTTCCATAGATCCTTCCAAAAAGAAAACGGGTGGAGCTTTGTTAGGAGACAGAATTAGAATGAATTCCATTAATGATCCGCGTGTTTACATGCGTTCCATGGCGACTCGGGAAAATAATGTTTCTGTTTCTCCTTATATTCATTCTGCTTTAAATATTTTAAAATTAGCAAAACCTGATGTCATCATTTTGGAAACTTCCGGAATTGGACAATCGGGTTCCGAAATTACCGATATCGCTGATGTTTCTATGTATGTAATGACGCCAGAATACGGAGCTTCTACGCAATTGGAGAAAATTGACATGCTGGATTATGCGGATTTAGTAGTTTTGAATAAATCTGATAAACGCGGCGCTTTAGATGCACTTCAAGCTGTTCGGAAAACATATCAGAGAAATCATACTGCATTTGATAAAACGTTGGAAGAAATGCCTGTTTTTTCTACAAAAGCGAGTCAGTTTAATGACTACGGAACAACAGAATTATACAATGCTTTAATTAATAAAGTCAATGAAACTTTAGAAAAAGATCAAGGAGAAACTGCTCCCAAATTTAAAGAATTCGTAGAGCAAAATGTATCAGATGACATCACCGTTATTCCTCCAAAACGCGTACGTTATCTTTCAGAAATTGTAGAAAGTAACCATGCTTACGATAAAGAAGTTGAAAATCAAGCATTGATTGCAAAGAGAATGTATCTTTTGGAAGGTGCCAAAGTTCTCATCACCGATGATCAACATACAACCGATAAATTGGAGAAAGTTTTCCTTAAAACGAAAAAAGAACTTTCTGAAGAAAATATCGCTTTCTTAAAAGGCTGGAAACATTTTAAAGAAGAAATGTCGCAAGACGCTTATTCTTATTTTGTTCGTGGAAAAGAAATTAAAGTCGAAACCAAATATGAATCTTTATCCCATTTAAAAATCCCAAAATTATCTTTACCGAAGTTTCAGGATTGGGGAGACTTATTGCGTTGGAAAGGTCAAGAAAATGTTCCCGGACAATTTCCTTACACTGCAGGATTATTTCCTTTTAAAAGAACCGGTGAAGATCCAACCCGTATGTTTGCGGGAGAAGGCGGACCGGAAAGAACAAACCGTAGATTCCATTATGTGTCCGCAGATATGGATGCGAAACGTTTGTCAACCGCTTTTGACTCTGTAACTTTATACGGACAAGATCCCGCTTTACCACCAGATATTTACGGTAAAATTGGAAATGCCGGAGTTTCTATCGCCACTTTAGATGATGCTAAAAAATTGTATTCTGGTTTCGATTTGGTGAATGCCATGACATCGGTTTCTATGACGATTAATGGTCCAGCGCCAATGTTGCTTGCATTTTTTATGAATGCAGCCATCGATCAGAATGTCGAAAAATATTTGTCCGAAAATAATTTGTGGGAAGCAGTTGAGGCAAAATTAAAAGCTAAGTTCGACGACCAAGGTTTGAAAAGACCAAGCTACGAAGGTGAACTTCCAAAAGGAAACAACGGTTTAGGTTTGAAATTATTAGGAATTACGGGTGACGAAGTCATTGATCCAGAAATTTATAATAAAATTAAAGCGGATACGATCGCAAATGTTCGTGGAACGGTTCAGGCAGATATTTTAAAAGAAGATCAAGCGCAAAATACCTGTATTTTTTCTACAGAATTTGCCTTGAGATTAATGGGCGATGTTCAACAATATTTCATCGATGAAAAAGTGAGAAATTTTTATTCGGTTTCAATTTCCGGTTATCACATTGCTGAAGCCGGTGCAAATCCAATTTCGCAGTTGGCTTTTACTTTGGCAAATGGGTTCACTTATGTGGAATATTATTTGAGCCGCGGAATGAATATCAATGATTTCGCTCCGAATTTATCTTTCTTCTTCTCCAACGGATTGGATCCAGAATATGCCGTAATTGGTAGAGTTGCACGAAGAATCTGGGCAAAAGCCATGAAGCTGAAATATCATGCAAATGAAAGATCTCAAATGTTGAAATACCATATTCAAACTTCTGGACGATCTTTGCATGCACAGGAAATTGACTTTAATGATATCCGAACCACTTTGCAAGCTTTGTATGCAATTTACGATAACTGTAACTCTTTGCATACCAATGCGTATGACGAAGCAATCACGACTCCGACTGAAGATTCAGTGAGAAGAGCAATGGCAATTCAGCTCATTATTAATAAAGAATTAGGATTAGCGAAAAACGAAAATCCGCTTCAAGGTTCCTTTATTATTGAAGAATTAACGGATTTAGTAGAAGAAGCGGTTTATACCGAATTCGACAGAATTACAGAACGAGGTGGCGTTCTTGGTGCCATGGAAACCATGTATCAACGTTCAAAAATTCAGGAGGAAAGTATGCATTATGAAATGCTGAAACACACGGGAGAATTCCCAATCATCGGAGTGAATACCTTCTTAGGAAAAGATGGTTCACCAACGGTTCGTCCGGGTGAAGTTATTCGCTCCACGGAAGAAGAAAAGCAAGTACAAATTCAGAATTTAGAAAACTTCCAGAAATCACATGCGGATAAAAGTGAAAAAATCTTAAATAATTTACAAATTTCTGCCATCAATCAAGAAAATCTATTTGAAAAAATGATGGAAGCGGTAAAATACTGTTCACTCGGGCAAATCACTAATGCTTTGTTTGAAGTAGGAGGAATGTATAGACGGAATATGTAAATTTTTATCAGTACTCAAATTATAATTAGCCGTGTCAATGTTGTAAAACTTGATACCGGTTTTTTGTACTTGCTGGAAATTGTTAATGTTCGTTAAATCAAGTAATGACAACCATTTTCTCAAAATCATTTTTTACCTTTATTTTCTAATCTCTTAATTATATAGAAAGTTATGGAAAATACTCAATGTACCTGCAGCTGCGAAGGCTGT
The DNA here is from genome assembly GCF_035984805.1 of Chryseobacterium sp. MP_3.2. Classification (NCBI taxonomy): domain Bacteria; kingdom Pseudomonadati; phylum Bacteroidota; class Flavobacteriia; order Flavobacteriales; family Weeksellaceae; genus Chryseobacterium; species Chryseobacterium sp. MP_3.2. Next base: position 38,037 of record NZ_JAXCHW010000006.1, read on the forward strand.
AAAACAGGTGAATGTAAAAACTGTACTTGTACCAATTGCACTTGTAAGGGTTGCTCGTGTGGTAAGTAAATCTTAAGATAAATAATTGATCAATCAGAAAAGCCATCAAGCTTCCAAAGGCTTGATGGCTTTTTAATTAAAGTGAATAATCTCTAAATATAAAAAGTACACACCATGAATGTTACCTTAGCACAAGCTGAACAATTAATTTCAGCAGCACAAGAAAAAGCAAAATCAATTGATTGCAAAATGAATATCGCCGTAGTTGATGGTGGTGCCAATTTAGTCGCCTTCGCAAGAATGGATGGCGCATGGTTGGGTTCTTTGGATATTTCCATTAAAAAAGCGAAAACCGCCAGATTTTTTGACATGAATACGGGGGAAATAGGTAAATTATCGCAACCGGGCGAATCTCTGTACAACATCGAACATTCTAATGGAGGATTAATCACTTTTCCCGGTGGAATTCCTTTGAAAAATTCGGAGGGAGAAGTTATCGGTGCAATCGGAGTAAGCGGAAGTTCCGTAGAAAATGATCACGCAGTAGCAGAAGCTGGAGCCGGAGCACTTTAATATTTTTTGCAGCAGGATAGAAATACCTCTCAAGTTTTGAGAGGTATTTTTTTAAATTCTAATTTTTCATTCTTTATATTTGAAAAACACAAAATTTCTATGAATTTTAACTCAATCTTATTTCTCTTCGTCATACTCTTCTCAACTTCCTGCAAATCTGAAAAAGAAAAAATTGCGCAAGAAATTACCTCTCGGGAAGAAATTATTGATAGCACGATTCAGAATTTCAAAAAGCAATTATTAAAACCGCAGATTGATTCCGTTTTTTCAAAATATGATTTTAATGGTTCGGTCGCGGTTATTGAAGGAGATCATATTTTATACCGGAAAGATCAAGGATTTGAAAATTTCAAAACGGAAACACCTCTAGACAGCAGTTCAGTTTTTGCAATTGCCTCAATTAGTAAACAATTTACAGCGGTTTTAATTTTACTTCAAGAAGAAGCTGGGAAGCTTTCAACTGAAGATTCTGTCGCTAAATTTCTACCGGAATTTAGAACGAAAGTCCTTGAAAATATTAAAATTAAAGAATTGCTCAACCATACTTCGGGAATCAGTGATTTTGGGAATGGTCTGCTATCAAAACCTGGCGAAGATTTTCACTATTCGAATAAAGGATTTAGATTGTTGGGAGAAATTATAGATAAAGTTTCAGGCAAATCTTTTGATGAAAATGCGAAAGAACTTTTCTTAAAAGTTGGAATGAAAAATTCTGCAACAGCAAATCTGTTTCAAAACAATCATCTTTCAGGGGCATATACAGGAAATGCAAAGAATTCTCAAGCAGTAGGTAATATGCCTAAAAGACTTGCTAACAGTGAAATTTCTGTACCCGCGGGCGGAATTTTATCCACCGTTTCAGATTTACATCTCTGGAATAAAAGTTTATATGGCGGATTAATTTTAAAACCGCAATCCTTAGAGAAATTATTAGCGAAATCTTCCGATAGAAAACATCCCGTCTTTGGGAAAATGGGTTACGGTTTTGGAATCATGATGAGTAAAAACGCACCTCTTTCTTATTTCCATTCGGGTTATGTGAAGGGAGCGCCTTCTTTATTAGTGTTTTATCCTGAGTCTAAAACTTCCCTGATTATTTTATCCAATATTGCAGAAGAGTCAAGAGGAAAAAATGCCATTTTTAATCCTCACAAAGATATTAAGCAAGCAATGGATGTGATTGAAAAAGCAGTGATTGGGTTAAAAAAATAAGGGGTGAAAATTAATTTCACCACCCTTAATTTTAAATGCTTCTGAAAAAAAAAGGAATTAGACCGTTAACGTTTTTCTTAGTTCATCAAGAAATCCTGTAAATCGTTCTGGAGTTTTTCTATTTTCAAAACCAGGGATTAACGCATGTTCTTTGGTGAGTTGTTCTGTGGTTTTTCCTTCTTTAATCGCTTTCAATACAAATTCATTTGATGCCGCTAAAAAATTAGCCATTTCATTAAGATTGGATTTATTACCGGTAACAAATTCTGGTTTATCCGCATGACCGAAAATAAATAGGGTGTCAAAACCATCTTTCGTTTCGAAAACGCCGACGGTTCCACCTCTGTTGTTAAATTTATTTACATTTCCCCGAACTTTTAAAAGTGTTCCGGCAGAAACCAGTAAGGGCTCAAAAGTTACACGGTCAACTTGTACCGTTGCGCAACTGAGAAAGGCGGGTGCTAAAGCCAACCCTAAGCCTGCGGTAAAAGTGGTGGCAAGAAATTGATTACGATCCTTAACAGTTTTGTTTTTTTAAGGTCTTATTTCAAAATGATTAAGGTGCAATCATTAAAGATAGAAGATCCGATCCATTTCTGAACCGGATTTTTCATCTTTTCGTAATTCTTTTATTTTTTATCGAAATCTCCTGCGTAAACAGATGTTAAACGGTCTAAGGTGATGTATTTTTTTAAAGCAGCATTAACCTCTTCTAATTTCAATCCTGCAATTTTTGAGTTTAAGACATCATACTCTTCTAAAGGAAGGCCATACTGAAGTTTTTTGTTGACTAGATTAATTAAAGTGTCATCCATTCCAAGCATTGTTTTTTGCAAATTGCTGTAACTTTTTTTATTATCTGCTAGTTCTGTAGCGGTAAATCCTTCTTTTAATGCTTTCGAAATTTCTTCTTTTACTGCGCTTTCTACGGCGTTTCTTTTAGTTGGGTTCAGTAGGGCGTAGAAACCCCAACTTGCTGCATCATTAGAAACAGGCACTCTCATAAAAGATCCAGCGCCATAACTAATTCCTTCTTTTTCTCTTAATCTCATTGGAATTCTGGCTGCTAAAAACCCACCGCTTCCTAAAATTTCATTAGCCAAAAGTAATGCGCCATAATCAGAACTTTTTTGATCCATGCGGAAAGTTTCCATTCCGAAAGCCATCGCGTTTTCCTTATCCGGCGTCAAGAAATGTTTATCTAGTTTTTTAGTTTCAAAAAAGGTAGGTTTGATCTCCGTGTATTTTGATTTCGCATTCCATTTCCCAAAAGTGCTTTCCATTGCAGAGACTGCAGTTTTTGGCTCAATATTTCCCAGCACGGTTCCAAATCCTGTACTGGCACCTAATATAGATTGGTAGAAATTTAAGATCTGGTCGCGTGTAACTTTTTTAGTGTTGTCTATTTGTTCCTGCAAAGACCCCGTATAGAAAACACTTTCTTTCGGATATGGATAAACAATTCTTTGCAATTCATTTTGTGCTATCGCCTGCGGATCTTTCAATTGACTTTCTAAATAGGTGTAATAATTAGCAATTGCGTTAGTAATTTCATTTTGAGGGAATACAGAATTTGAGAGCATATCTTTTAAAATATCCATCACTTCCGAATAATTTTTACTGTAAGTTTCCACAGATATTGTCAAACTTTGTCCAGTCATAGAAGTTTTGATAGATGATTTTAATTGGTCTAAACGATCTTGGATTTGCTCTTTGGATTTTGATTTAGTTCCTGCATTCAACAAATCTGCGGTTAAAAGCGCTACTTCATTTTTGCCTGCCAAATCTTTTTCATTCCCCAGCAGAAATTTGAACGTGGCCAAAACTTTATCACCTTTTACCTCTTTGTTGATCAATCCGTATTTCATTCCGTTAGAGAGTGTACCTTCCGTAAGATTTTTTTTGAGATTTGCAATGCTTGCCTCGAAGGGTGCTGCTTCTTTTTCCAGTGTTTTGCCTTTGTAATTTGCCGTCAGTGTTGCAATTTGGGTGGGAGAAAATTCTGTAGGTTTCACGCGAATTTCATTGGAAGTGGGCACAAATACTCCAACCGTTCGATTGTTGCTTTTAAAATATTTATCAGCTACTCTTTTAATATCTGCCAACTTCAGGTTTTCTACATGATCTCGGTAGAGAAAAGCAAGTTTGTAATTTCCACTTCCGACGATTTCTGTCAAGGCGATGGCGTAATCAACGGTGTTATTTTTAATGTCGGAAATTTGTTTGAGTAATCTCGATTTTGCACGGCCTAAATCTGCCTCTGTATAATTGTTGGTGGCCACTTTATCTAATTCTGCTTTCACCAATTTTTCCGTAAGGAATACGTTTTTCTCTTTCGAAAGATCAAAGTTGAAATACATTACGCCAGGATCTCTGGTTTCGGGAGAATACGCCCATAGGCTTGAAACTATCTGGGTTTCCACCAAACTTTTGTAGAGATAACCAGAAGGATTTCCAGTTAAAATTTCATTGAGTGCAGCTAAAGCAGCAAAATCTTGATCTGCGTAAGCGGCGGTATGATAAGCGGCGGCGATAATTTTGCTTTCGCCTGCTCTATTCAGAATTACGGTTTTTTCTCCATCTTGGGATGGTTCCACGGTATAAGTCGATCCTAATTCTCGGGTAGGTTTAGGGATGATGGAGAAATTTTCTGCGATGTATTTTAAAGCATTATCCTCCTCAAATTTACCTGCAATAATCAACGTTGCATTATCGGGTTGATAATATTTTTCATAGAATTTTCTTAACGTTGGTGCTTTTACGCGTTCTATATCTTCTCTACTTCCAATGGTTGAATTTCCATAATTATGCCATAGGTACGAGGTAGAAATAACCTTATCCATTAAAACACGACTTGGATTATTCTCTCCGATTTCGAATTCATTTCTTACCACAGAAAATTCTTTTTCTAAATCACTTTGCAAAATAGTGGCGTTAATCATTCGGTCAGCCTCCATGTTAATGGCCCACTTCAGATTTTCATCGCTAGAGGGAAAAATTTCGTAGTAATTGGTTCTGTCGTAATAGGTTGTTCCATTTGCAGCGCCGCCTTTGTCAGTAAGCTGCTTTTTAATGTCGCCCAAATTTTTGGTGCTTTTAAAAAGCATGTGTTCTAATAAATGCGCCATGCCTTTTTCTCCATATCCTTCATCTTTTGATCCTACATGGTACACAATATTCACAACCATATTGCTTTGTGAAGCATCTGGTATGAGCAGGATTTTCATACCGTTGTTTAAGGAATATTCTTTAATTCCTTCAATATTTCCCAAAAATTTCGGTGTCTCCGATTTTTGTGCTAGAGCCACAGAACTGATAAACATCATCAATAAGAGCGGTAAGCTGATAATTAATTTTTTCATTGGTTTGTTTTTTAATAAAAGTAAATCTACAAAGTTCTAAAGGCTAAATGCTTATCTTCATTTAAATTATTTATAAAATTCTGAACGAAAGGGTGATTTTAACTTTATCATTTATTTTCTTTAGCGATATGCACCGAAAAAAAATCCGATGTAAAACACACCGGATTCTTTTTAGTGATCGATCTTCATTTATTCTTTAATTATTTTTTGAGTGAGGATTAAAGATTTATTTTCATAAACTTTGATAATATAGGTTTGAGGCAGGAGTGATTCCATCTTTACGGAAATTTCGTTGGCAGAAATAATTTCTACACGTGGCGATTTTAAATTTCTACCTGCCGCGTCATAAATTTCTACGGAAATATCTTTCAAGTTTCTACTTTCATCTTTAATGTATAATTGAGATTTTACAGGGTTTGGATAAACGATAAAATTTCTCTCTGAACCACTAACATCTATTGTAGATAGCGTTTTATGGACGGTCCAAGAAATGGTTCCTACATGGATTGAGGAGTGATTGTCTACCTTTAACAAGCTATTTTGATCTACTACTGAAAACAAAACGGTATTTGTACCAAGACTGAAATTGGCAGGATTAAGAGTAGCCGTGTCAGAGGTTTCTGCCAAAGTAGTTCCATTAAGAGTCCAGGTGTTGAGTAAAGTATTGGGAATTGGCAAAATTTCATTGACCTTAAAAGTAAGGGAACCAGATAGATTAATTGCTGCAGTATTAGTTGGGGTAAAAGAATCAATTGGATTTTGAAAAGTGTGAACACGTTCTATTAATTGCTGTGTACAAACGGAACAAAACTCTCGGTTCAGGTAGCGCATTTCGCAATTTTGATGAGGTCTAAACCAAGTGGGACTTTCCTCATAGGGGAAAATACCCACGTTATTAATTCCAATCCAGTTTCTCCACTTATTGGTCGCAGTATTTCCATTTTTAGTTTTGTTCGCAGCTTCACCACTACCAGAAAACCAATATTCATCTGCCATCTTGCCGAAGGAATGTCCCAATTCATGCACTATAATTTCATTGGCCTGCACGTTTTTGGAAAGAAAGGCATAAGTGCCTCCACAGCCGCCATATTCTGTGGAATTTCCCAAAATAAAAGCGACATCAAAATCCGGTACATTACTCGCCAAAACGCTGGTCACTGCGTTTGTACTATTAGAATATAAACATCTATGCGTGCCGCCCACATCAAAGGATGAACCCAAAAAATTATTCGGATTTGTGACAGGAATTACGGGTTCTGTAACATCAGTTGCAGTTCCTGGATGTTTTACCCCTGATTCCAGAGAAACCACTTTTATCGCGTACACATTAAAATAATTTCTATACTGCGAGAAAGGGGCTTTGTTAAAAATGTAATTCACCAAACTCGTCGCATTTGTGACAAAATCAGATTGCTGTGTCGCCGTAAATCCATCTCCTAAAACCACCATATTAATCCGCTTATCATTTGGGCCGTTTTGGATTAAAGGTATTGTTTCAAAGGTCTGAGATAAGCACCATTGACTCATCAAGAGAAAAAGTAGAATTTTTTTCATGTTATTATAGTTTTAGAGTAATTAGTTTTATTTTGGAGTTATCTGTTATTTTCTGGACAGTTACGGCAGCAACTTCCCCTTTTTGATTAAAACGTACGCTGAATTCTGCTTTGTTGAAGGTCATTTTGGTTTTAGAAAGTCCCTCTTCTGCATATACTTCCATCAAGGGGTTTAAAGGATCTTCTATAATGCGTTCTTCTAAAACTTCACCGTTTATACCAAGCATTGAGATTAATAAATTGCCAGCAACATTCGGTTTGTTATTAATGGCACCGCCTTTCATGATGCCTTGTGTAGTTTTAGTACCGGTATGCAACACTTTTTCTTCACCAGAAGTTAATTTTTCAATTTGAAAAAAGAGGAAAACTATGCTATTCTTAGTAGTCGCGATAGTAGGAGAAGACGTGGAATTGCTAGAAGAAACATCTTGTGTTTCACAGGAACTAAGGAAAAATGAAAAATAAATTAAAACGGTGTAAATGAATGATCTATACATAACAGTTTTATTTCCTATCAAAATTAATATAAAAAAGTTTATTGCGGCAGATTATCTTTTATTATTAAAGTAATCGGTTTATTTTTGTAGCGTGCAAAAAGAAAAAATAATATTGGGAATTGATCCAGGAACTGCCATTATGGGTTTCGGAATTATTTCTGTGAAGGAAAGTAAAATGGAACTCGTTTCCATGCATGAACTCATTCTAAAAAAATATCCCAATCACGAAACCAAATTAAAATATATTTTTGAAAGAACTTTATCGCTAATCGATGAATATCATCCGGATGAGGTCGCGCTAGAAGCACCTTTTTTTGGAAAAAACGTGCAGTCTATGTTGAAGTTGGGTCGTGCGCAAGGAGTGGCCATGGCTGCTTCATTGTACAGAGATATTCCCATTACCGAATATTCCCCGAAGAAAATAAAAATGGCCATCACCGGAAACGGAAATGCAAGCAAAGAACAGGTTGCCGGAATGTTGAAAAATCTTTTGAATCTGAAAGAATTTCCCACGAAATACCTCGATGCTTCCGATGGTTTAGCCGTTGCGGTTTGTCACCATTTTAACTCAGGAAATCTGGTTTCTGATAAAAATTATTCTGGATGGGATAGTTTTTTGAAACAAAATCCGGATCGGTTGAAATAAGGTAAGTTTTTCATTTTCAAATATTTAAATTGTAAAACTATTTTACAATAATTCTACAAGGATTTTACTTGGCTAAACCTAATACCATTTGTAACATTGTTGCGTTTTAAAAGACCTATTATTTGAATTTAATGCATAAATAAATGGAAAATCAAAAACTAAATCCAGTCCGTCTGAACCGTCATTCCATGAACTGGTTTCAGCAGTTTCTCATGATTTGTTCCGGCGGAAATATCCATATTTTGCGTAAAACTCCGAGCGAATGGAATAAATTTGCAGGCATTGGCGGAATCGTTTTATTTACAGCAATTTTCGCGACTCTTTCTGCGGGTTACGCGATGTTTACAGTCTTTGATGATCTTTATATTTCCGTTGGTTTTGCTATTCTGTGGGGTTTAATGATCTTTAATCTGGATCGGTACATCGTTTCTTCTATTAAGAAAACCGGAACGTGGTGGAATCAAATTTTAATGGCGGTTCCGAGATTAATTTTAGCCGCGTTTTTAGGTGTTATTATTTCGAAACCTTTAGAGTTAAAAATATTTGAAAAAGAGGTGAACAAGCAATTGAATACGATTATACAGAGAAATAAAACCCAGCTTCAAGCCGAAATGAACGGCAGAATTTTGCAGCAATCCGGACCATTTGATACGGAGAAAAAACTCATCCAGACCAAAGTTGCCGATTATCAAAAATCTTATGATTCCGCAGCAGTTGAGTTGGAAAAAGAAATTTTAGGCAAACAAAGTGGCTTAACGAGTGGAAAAGTAGGATACGGAACGAACGCGAAACGAAAAGCAGAACTGAAAGAACAGCGTCGCCAAGATTTAGAAAATTATCAAAAACAAATTGGTCCACGACTGCAATACCTGGATAAAGAAGTTTCTAAAGTCTACACCAACATTGAAAAGGAAAGAGAAAAAACGGAAACTTTTGAAGATAAATTTAATGGATTTGCCGCAAGACTTCAAGCCTTGGATGAACTCGGAAAAAACACCGCCATCATTGGTTTAGCTGCTAGTTTTATCATGGGGCTTTTCATCGCGCTGGAAATTGCACCGGTTTTGGTCAAATTGATTTCTGGAGTTGGTCCTTACGATTACCTTTTAGAAAAAACAGAGAACGACTATAAATTGTATGCAAAGGAAAAAATCGAAAAAGGAAATGCTTTGACCAATCACAGAATTGAAGATTTTAAAGATAATCTGAAAAAATAATCCAGAAATATTTCACAAAAAAAATACCCGCAAAATTTCTTAAGCGGTTATTTCAACTGATTTTGCGTTATTTTAATTCAGTTCATTCACCGTTTTCGCCACGGCTCCGGAATTTACGGTACCTTCTGCCTGATTCACCATTTCACCTTTTTTATTAAAAACGGTTATAATGTTTGAATGCGAAAAAATAATAGGAGATATTTTCTTGTATTTCACGGCCAAAACATTGGCCAGTTCACGGATTGATTCTTTGTCGCTGGTCAGAAAAAGCCAGGGCTCACCTACCATCTTTCTTTCCTCTGCGTATTTTTTTAAAACGGCAGGTGTATCATTGTCCGGATCAATGGACACTAAAACCATGGTTGTTTCTTTCAATTTTTTAGGATCAATTTTCGCCGCAATTTTTTGCATATCCGCAACTAAAATTGGACAAGCTGTTTGACAACTCGTGAATATCATTACGAAGACGAGGTTTTTTCCTTTCAAATCTTTGAGTTGAAGTTCTTTTCCGTCTTGATTTTGCCATTTGGAATCCAGTAAAAAGATGGATTCTTTTGGTTCGGTATTAAGGTTGCTTTCTTCTTCGGGAGTTCCTTTGCAGGAAAAAATCAATAATCCCACAAAAAAGAGCAGCATAAAATTTTTCATTGTATTATTTTTGAAGGTCTTTCGCACATCGGAAACCGAGATTTCCTACCGTGTAATTTGCTTTTAAACTGGAGCGAAAAGCATATCGCATAAAGGAAGCGTAATTTAAAACGTCTGTCGTACTTGTAGCAGCAGAGGCGCAAAATAATCCTTTGTCATCAAATTCGGCCGTTCTGGAATCACTGGTTGTCATGATGGAATTAAAATCATCGGTCCATTCCCAAACCAGATCAAACATATTGTAAACTCCCCAATAGTTGGGTTTCGAAATTTTCACGGGATTTTTTTCCCGATCTTTTTCGTTGTAAAGATTTATCAAATGAGCAGAGTAGGTTGGTTTATTTCTGGCGTTTTGACTGGTTTCATCGGACATTGCAACATATTCCCATTCGTCAAGAGTTGGTAATCTTTTTCCGGCACTTTTTGCATAAGCTTTTGCCGCAAACCAGGAAACAAATGTTACAGCCGCTTCTGGATCTGCATCTTTTGGAAGGGTTTCGTCATTTTCCCAATCTTTTAAATAGGTTTCATCGGCGAAAACTTCTTTTACATTGCTGCGTTTCCATTTTGGATTTTTCATTACGAAATCCAGATATTCTTTATTCGTCACAGGTTTTTCATCCAAAAGGAAATCGGAAACTGGAACTGAAGTGCTGTCTTCTCCGTAAAAAGGTTGATAATCGCCACCTTTAATGGTAAGCATTTTACCATCTGGATTGATGGCAACTTCTTTTTGAAATGAAGCAGAAGAATCTTTTTTAGAATCTAATGCGATTGATTTATCGCAGGAATTCAAAAGGAAAAAGAAACCGCCAAAGATCAGAAATATTTTGAAATAGTTGGACATGGCAGTTTCTTTTTAGTGTTTATTTGGTTGAGGTTATTGTACTTTATGATAAATTTTTTCATTTTTCTCGCCCGTAACTTTCAAGGTTCCAATGGCACCTTTATTAAATGCGCGGAAGATAGAGTGGTCAACTAGAAGGTAATTTCCTGGCTCTTCCACCTTAAATTCTACCATTGCGGCACCACCTGCAGGAATCACGGTTGTCTGAATATTTTTATTGATGGTAGTTCCACCTTCTACATAAACTCTGTCGAAGATTTCGCCAATCACGTGGAAAGAAGAAACGAGGTTTGGTCCACCATTTCCTACAAACATACGAACGGTTTCGCCTACTTTTGCTTCCAATGCATCTGCTCCCATCAATTTATTTTTCTTCCCGTTAAATACTACATAAGTTGGTCTTTCATCTAATCCTTTGTCCTGGTCAAATTCCTGAAGTCCTTTTTCATCGGTTTTTCCTTTTGTGTAGAATTCTCCCTGCATGATGTAATATTCTCGATCCACTTTTGGCAGTCCACCTTCTGGTTCTACTAAAATTAAACCATACATTCCGTTTGCAATATGCAAGGGAACCGGAGCTGCAGCACAATGGTACACAAATAATCCTGGATTTAAAGCTTTAAAATTAAAGATGGCTTCTTTTCCTGGAGCTACGTTGGTTGCTTCTGCACCACCACCTGGACCATTTACGGCATGAAGGTCAATATTGTGTGGCATTACACTGTTGCTCGCATTTTTTAAGTGAAGTTCAACTTCATCCCCGACTCTTATTCTGATAAAAGTTCCGGGAACGGTGCTGTTAAAAGTCCAGAATTTATAAGTTACACCATCTGCTAATTCCCCTTCTTCTTCCGTGGCAATTAAATTAACCACTACTTTTTTAGCTGCTCTGTCTAAAATCTGAGCTGGAACCATGGGTGGATCCAGTTTGTTTTGCGTTTCAGTTTCACCGCTGACTTTGATGTCCATGTTCGCATTTTCTGTCGTGTTGCTGCTACTTTCTGTTGGATTTTGTTTGCACGCCTGTAAGGTCAAAATAGCGAGTACTAAGCTTGTGATAATTCGTTTCATTGTGAGGATAATTTAACTGTTTTTTAATAGGACAAATTTATCCGATTTATATTATATTTGAAAATTTTAAGGTATGAGTTATATCAGATGAAATTTTAAGAATTTGATTTACCCTTTGCGAAGTTTTATCTAAAGACTTTCGATCTCTATAAAAATCTATATTTAGTGATAAGCAGGCAATTATTTTAAAAAAAAAACCTAGCGGTTGGAAAGTGCAAGAATTAGGGGCTCCGAAATATATTTTTGAGAATAATATTTCGCCGCGCAAATATTTGATTTTAAGGTGTAATTTCCTTTTTTGATGACGAACTGATTTTTAGAATTTTTGGGAACGGGAAGATTGTAAATTTGGTTGGTTCTAATTTCAACCAATCTTAATATTAAATCACAACTGGAATTATTGTCGATGACAATTGCAGTACTCTTATCTTCAGTTTCAGTATCATTGAGAAGGTAGGTCACCACTTCTGCATTCACATTCAATTTGTTCACTTTATCTTTTTCCATGAGCAAATCATATTCTCGCTTTTCATTTGCAGATGAAGATGGATTTGTGCGATAAATTGGATTGTTTGATGGGATAATTTCGCACGCAGTCAATACTAAAAGAGAGAAAAGGAGGATTAAATTTTTCATAGAAGAAATCTTAAGATTTTTAAAGATAGTATTTTCAAGGCAAAAAAATACCGAAGAATTAACCTCGGCATTTGCTTTTAAATATTTTTACAAGGAATAATTGGGAGCTTCCTGCGTGATGATCACATCATGTGGATGAGATTCCTTCAAACCACTTCCGGTGATCATGACCATTTTTCCGTCTTTTTGTAAAGTGTCAATATCTTTCGTGCCGCAATATCCCATTCCTGCGCGAATTCCGCCGGTTAATTGAAATACCACTTCTTCTAATTTTCCTTTGTGTGGAACTCTGCCTTCAATTCCTTCCGGTACGAATTTTTTCGCCTCGCTTTGGAAATATCTTTCTTTTCCACCGCGTCTCATGGCTGAAAGTGAACCCATTCCTTGATACGCTTTAAATTTCCGGCCCTGGAAAATAATTTCTTCTCCCGGCGCTTCATCAGTTCCAGCCAAAAGGGAACCCAACATTACGGCACTTGCTCCAGAAGCCAAAGCTTTCACGATATCTCCAGACAATTTAATTCCACCATCCGCGATTACGGCTACATTTTTAGTTTTAGCATATTCGAAAACATTATAAATTGCGGTCAATTGTGGAACTCCAACTCCGGCTACAACTCTGGTTGTACAAATAGAACCGGGTCCAACTCCGACTTTTAAAATATTGGCGCCGGCTTCAATTAAATCTTTTGCAGCTTCTGCTGTTACGATATTTCCACCTACAATATCCAGATCAGGGAAATTTTTTCGGATTTCTGCAACTTTATCCAGAACTCCTTTTGAGTGTCCATGTGCAGAATCTACCGCAATAATATCTACGCCGGAATTTACCAAAGCAGTAACTCTTTCGATGGTATCTTCTCCAACTCCAACTCCGGCTCCAACGATCAATCGACCGTTTTTGTCTTTATTGGCATTCGGATATTCCATCTGATTATCGATGTCTTTGATGGTAATCAATCCCACTAATTTGAAATCTTTGTCAACGATGGGAAGTTTTTCTACGCGATTTTTTAAGAGAATTTCTTTGGCTTCATCCAGATTTGTGGCTTTATCGGAAGTGATGAGTTTATCTTTCGTCATCAGTTCTTCTACCTTTAAATCTAGATTTTCCTGATATTTCACATCTCGGTTGGTGATGATTCCAATTAATGTATTGGTTTCATCAACCACAGGAAGTCCGGAGATTTTAAATCTGGACATTAATTCTTTGGCTTCCCCTAAAGTATGATCTTTGGATAAAGTTACGGGATCAGAAATCATCCCATTTTCTGAGCGTTTTACGTTGTAAACTTGCGTTGCCTGTTCTTCAATCGGCATATTTTTATGAATAAAACCAATTCCACCAACTCTTGCCAAAGCAATTGCCATTTCACCTTCTGTAACCGTGTCCATTGCGGCAGAAACGATGGGAACATTAAGCGTAATTTTATCTGAAAGTCTGGATTTAAGGGAAACCTGATTCGGTAAAACTTCTGAATAAGAAGGGATGAGAAGTACGTCATCGAAAGTGATGGCAGTTTCTACGATTTTGGAGTGAATAGACATCTTTACTTTCTGCGCGAAATTAAGTTATTTTTTGCGAAAATGAAAATTTCTAAGGATTTTGTGAACTGAATTTAATATTAGATAAAATCTAAAATAGCCCTGATCGAAATGGTATCCTTTTATGGAACTTCAGTGGAATAAAAGATATAATGAAGAGCAGGTTCTTGGCTCCAAAAAAAGATAGCCACAAAAATTTGTAGCTATTTCCTATCTAATTTATTGCGAAACCAATTTCTTCACATCCTTTTTTTCCGAATAGTTAATGATCTGTGAAATATCATCTGCGGTAAATTTTCCGGAGATATCCACATAAACCAACTCTGTTCCCGATGCAATGGTAATAAGCAACTTGCGAATGTTTTCTCCGTTTTGCTTCGCCTGAAAATTAATAGTTTCCTTCTCTTTTTTCACCGTGACCCATTCTTCGTAATTATTTTTGGTCAGGTATTTTGCATAATCTGCTACCATTTCTTTATTTCCATTTTCTACGGTCATTACTTTGATATCGGATATTTTTTGGAGAAGAGAAATAAGTTGGTCACTTTCACCTTCATCCCGCAACGCTTTTTTCACGATTGGTTTTGCCAAAAACATGGGAACATTTACACTTGTGAATTTCACGCCTTTCGTTTCGTAATTTGAATTATCAAAAAACCCCATTTTTGGTTTTTGAGAAACAATACAGGATTGCAGAGATAAAGTCAGGATTACAAGCGGGGCTAAATAATGTAATTTTTTCATGATCTTAAATTAAAAAGGTTTAACTGTTCCACCGCTGGAAGATTTTTTTGCGCCCTGCAAAATTTCTGGATCTCCTTTGTAGCGAATCGATGCTCCGGAACTTGCTGTTGCAGTTAATGTTTCGGTTGCATGCACTTTAATATTTGCGCCAGAAGAAGCTTGAACAATCGCATTTTTAGCAATCAAATTTTGGGCGTTACACGCAGCTGCGCTCGATAAATCAAGAAAAATTTGATCCGCAGTTCCTTCCAATGTAGCCATGGAACCACTGCTTCCTTCAAACTGAAGGGTCCTGGAAGTAGAAGCGATTCTTGCACTGGAACCAGAACTGATATCCACTTTTACGCTATTTGCAATATTTAAATCCGCATTTAAATTAGCGCCGGAAGAAATTTTACTGTCAAAATCATTTTCTTTGATGGTGTTCAAAGTCGTAAACAAAGAGCCGGAAGAAACCTGAACAGAAGACAATCGTGGCGCTTCAATCGTTACCAGCAACTTTTTGAAATTAAGATTGCGGTTTTCTTTATATTTTACAGCAATCACTAGAATTCCATTTTCTACTTCTGTGGTTACGTATTGCTGTAGATTTGGATCCGTATCCACAATCACAGACTGGTTATTTCCCTGCGTAAAATTCACTTTGATGCCACTGGAAACGGAAACACCGGTAAATTTTCCCACATTTCGAACTTGCGTCACTCCGCTGGAGGAGATATTTTCGGTGGTGACAGAACTTTTAGTCGCAGATTTTTCTGCTTCATTCACAAGATTATTCACATCATCCATGGAAATTTTACCTTCCAACATGAGCAACATTGTATTGCCTTCGGAATTAATGCTGAGCAAAAGATCATCAAGAATGCCATTGGTCGCATCCGAAGAGAGAAACTTAATTTTATTGTCTTTGCTGTTTACGGTGATCAGTTCTTCGTATTTCATGTTCTTCAGCGAACTTGTAATGTCCGATTGTAATTTCAGAAACTGATTTTGCTTGCTTTGATCTTCTGGTTTTGCAGAAACTGCGGGTTTTTCTACGATGAGAATCTTCAACCCGTTAATTTTACTGAGCAAAGGTTTAATTTGAAAAAGTTCATCATCGGCAATGTTTAATTTGTTCAGCATATTAAACATAGGTTTTGCAATTTTGATGGAGGTTACTCCTTCTGCTTCCTGATATTTTTCAAAAAGCTGATCCAGTTTGTCTTTCTGCGCATTTATTTGAAAGAAATACGAAAAAAGAAGAGCGATTATGATAAGTAATTTTTGCATGATATAAAATTTTAGTAATCATTGTTAAAGTTGTTGATGACGTCAGTTTGAGCCACCGTTTTTGATACATTTTCAGACAAGATCCGGAAGGAATACTTCGTCAAGTCAATTGCTTCCTGTTCATTTTCTATTTTCTGACCATTAATTATTACGTAATTAGATTCATAGTCAGAGGTTTCTGCTTCTGGCGCAACTATTTTCGGGGTTGCGTTTTTGGCATATCGTGGTCGAAGATCTTTTTTAAGGCGGCCTCTTTTCGGTAAAATTTGGTTCATTACTTCAGTTTCCGTTTTCTCAACTCTGGAACTGGAGTCAGCGGCTTTTTTTTCAGTTTCAACTTTTAGAGTATCAGAAATCACTGTGCTCGCAAGGTTGGATTCCTGTTGAAAAGTATCTTTCGTTTTCAGAATTTCGTTTTTAACCAAATTATTTTGATTCACAATTGAACTTTTATTTTCATAATTAAAGAAAACTCCGGCGGAAATCAACAAAATCACACTTGCAGCCATCCAAAAAGTTTTCGGAATTGAACCGCCTTTTGCTTTGGAAGCCAATGGAATCACTTTTTCTTCTTCCTTCGTTTTTTTCAGGAAATCTTCGAAATCCCAATCCATTTTCTCTTCTTTGAGTTCCTGGGTGATTTCCTTGTATTTATCTTCGGTTGTATCTTTTTTCATGGTAATAATTGTTATAAACTTTCAATCATTCTATTTTCAAAATCCATCAGTTTCAGGATCTGTTCTTTTACTTTTTGTCTTGCACGCATCAGATTTACTCTTACTGCATTTTGCTCCATTTCCAGCATTTCTGCAATCTCCGAAACATCAAAATCTTCTACATCTTTCAGGTGAATCACGGCTTTTTGTTTTTCCGGAAGTTCATTGATGAACGCAATAATCTGTTCTTTTAAATTGTTCGTTTCAAACTGGTATAATTCACTTCTATGCATTTGAAAATCTGCAAATCCTGATTTTACATCCTCATGTTTTAATCGGTTCAGACATTCATTTTTCACGGACTTCATGGCATAAGATTTCAAGTTCCCGAAATTGACAAGTTCTTCTTTTTTCTGCCAGAATTTCAGCATCAGATCCTGCACTACATCTTCCGCTTCATCACTGCTGATCACGAATCTTTTCGCAAAACGATACATCTCATCTTTGAGGCAAAATACCGTGTTTTTAAAAGATTCGTGGGTCATAGTCTGTTTTCTATAAGTAAGACAACTAATTTCCGAATTATATTACATCAAAATAAAAAAAACTTCAAAATAATTTTTGAAATTTCAGTGATATTGATATTTACAGGAGATGTTTTATGTTGAATTTAATAATTGACGAATTATAAATTCAATAGGAACGGGCTTTAGCACATTTGTTAAAAATAGAAAGCAATTGGCTTTAGCCAAAACTTATTTGTCAATTAATTTGACGTAAATTTTTACGATGAATGTTGCAGCCCGACTTGAGGGGAAATCCTTTTTTAGTGGTGGGAATGCGATGGCGGAAAAAGATTGGGAGCGGAAGGCGGAAAAAGCTGCCCAAAAAAACAAAAACTTTCTACAAATCCGTCACCTTTTTCTCAATTTTATAGACCGTTCCCCGAAAAGTTGCCACTAAAACTTTATGCTGATTCGTAATAGAAATATCGTAAACTCCCGTTTTTCGCGTATCGGAAATCAAAACACTTTCTGCGGTTAAAATGTCACCTAATCTCACCGCTTTTGTAAAATTCATGGAACAATGCAGTGCAACCGACGCTTCATTGGTATTATTACTCGAAAAAGCCAAGGCAGAATCAGCCAGAGAAAATGTGATTCCGCCGTGAACCGTTCGCAGTCCGTTGATCATTTCTTTTTTTATGGGCATTTCAATGAGACAATATTTCTCCCGAATTTCGATGAGTTTTATTCCCATCCATTGTGAGAATTCATCTTGATTGAGCATGTATTGAGCGAGTTCGAGTGGAGTCATAGTTTAAGTTTGCTGATGGGTTGATTCTAATATGTAAAAAGGAAATTCACTTTAAATTTCGAGTTTTCATTTCTTTATTTAAAGTCTGTACTTGAAAAAATAGAGGCAAAGTAATGAAAGGCAATATAAAAACAGGAATTAAAGTGGCCATTGACACCGAGTGAAATCCTTTTATAAAAAAGAGATAGAACAATAAAGCCAGCAATATTACACAAACGATGTACATGCCTATTAAAATGCCATTCAACAAATTTCTTCTTTTAATTAATTTGTCGTCTGGTAAATCTGAGAGTTCTTCTTTTTTCACCGTGATTTTTTAAATTTTAATAAAACGTCTTAAATATGAGTCAAATATGAATTTTCGTGTTGAGAAATATTCATTTTTCTTTATTGGTAAAAAAGGTTTTGTAAACAATAAAAATAACCACAACTGCAAGAATTGTTAACCATTTTTCTTGAAAAAATGCTGTAAAATCTTGGGTAGAATTCATTAAAAATTTAGACATGAAGAAACTCAAAACGAGTAGAATTCCAAATGAAATTACCATTGAAACTAAAGCTGGAATAATTTTTCTATTCATAAGTTCATCGCATTAGTCGATTATATATTTTTAAGAAGTGGACTTTGTTTATAGCGTTCTTCCTGATATTCGTCGTAGAGGTTTTGTAAAGTTTCTGATACTTTTTTGTAACCAATTTCATTTCCCCACGCAAGTAATCCTTTTGGGTAATTTACGCCTTTTTGCATGGCTAACTCAATCGCTTCATCGCTTGCAATTCCCAGCCGTTTCGCTTCTACGGCTTCATTGATCAGCATTGATAAGATTCGCATGAAGATTTCTTCGTAGAGTTTTGCGTTCTTTTCTGGAACAGATTTTACTGCATTTTCAGCGTAATCGTAAAATCCTTTTCCGGTTTTTCTGCCGTGTAATTTTGCCTCGCTCATTCTTTGTTGGAGCAAGCTTGGTTTGTATTTCGGGTCGTAAAAATAATCAGCGTAAACTGTTTTCGTTACAGAGAAATTGACATCAATTCCAATGAGATCCATCAATTCAAACGGTCCCATTTTGAAATTTCCTAAAGTTCGCATCGCATCATCAATCTGTTCTGGAGTGGCAATATTTTCTTCCGCAATTCTTAATGCTTCACCATAAAAAGGTCGCGCAATTCTATTCACGATAAATCCGGGAACATCTTTCGCGATCACGGGAATTTTGCCCCAACTTTTCATTAAAGAAACCATTTCTTCTGCTAAATTGTTCTCCGTTAAAAGTCCCGGAATCACTTCTACCAATGGCATTAAAGGAGCCGGATTAAAAAAATGAATTCCAATAAACCGTTTTGGATTCTTTAATTCAGAAGATAGGGAAGTGATGGAAATTGAAGACGTATTGCTGGAAATCACACATTTGTCAGAAACGATTTCTTCTAATTGTTGAAAAACTTTGGTTTTGATTTCTTTATTTTCGATGATGGCTTCAATGACCAGATCACAATCTTTGAAATCCTGAAGTTCTGTGCAAAATTTAATTCGATTATAGATGTTTTCGCTTTCTTCTAAATTAATTTTACTTTTTTCGACTAATCTGGCCAAAACTTTTTGAAGTCCTTCTAAAGATTTTTTCGTCTGAGAAGTATTTTGATCGTATAGAAAAACCTCGCACCCATTCATTGCCGCAACTTGCGCAATTCCAATTCCCATGGTTCCGGAACCTATTATACCTACGTTCATAAATTTAATTTGAATATTTGTTAATGTGCTAATTTATTAATTAGGATTTAGAGGTTGAAATAATTTTTGAAAGCATCAATTGAATGGCTTTTAAATCATGAAAAACTTCTTCATTAGGAGAAGTTAAAAGTTTAGAATGTTTGCATAGAAGTAACCAATATTCTACTTCATCAGCTTCCTTTGCCGAAATTTTCATTTTATGAATAAAATCTGCTTTACTTTCCGCATTTTGGCTTTCTCTTACATTTTCGCCAATCAAAGTGCCTGATTTAAAAATTTGATTGGCTCAGGAAAATCTCTTCTGCTCAAAAAATATTTCAGAAAATTCGATAATCTGCAACGCAAAATTAAAGGTCTTATTAACGATTATATTCTCCTTAACATTTCTCATCATTCTCAAAATTTCAAATTACCACATTTTCAAATTATTTACTTGCCTTTATATTCCGGTGTTCGTTTTTCTAAAAAAGCAGAAACTCCTTCCCTGAAATCCTCAGATTCCGCAGCTTCCTGTTGCAGAATTCCCTCGATATCTAATTGCTGTGTCAGTGTATTATCATACGATTCATTGAAGGCTTTTTTGGTCAAAGAAATTGCTTTTGTAGGTAAATTAGAGATTAACGTCATTACTTCCATTGACTTTTCTATAAAATTTTCGTCTTCGAAAACATCCGCAATCAGTCCTAAATTTTTAGATTCTGTAGCCGAAATTTTCTTTCCCGTAAACGCTAAATAATTTGCTTGCTGTCTGCCTAAAAGTTTCGGCAACCAATACGTTCCACCTGTATCCGGAATCAAACCAATATTCACAAAAGCCTGAGAAAAATAAGAAGATTCCGTCGCCAAAGTAAAATCACAGATCAAAGCCAACATCGCTCCAGCTCCTACCGCAGGACCGTTCACCAAAGAAATTATGGGTTTTCTAGCATTTGCAATTTCTTTCACCAATGGATTATAATAATCGATGACCATTCTTTGAATAACACGCTCTTCTTCTGGATCTGAAAATGACATTGCATCTTTCAGATTTTGTCCAGAACAGAAAGCTTTTCCACGACCTGAAATGGCGAGACAACGAACATTTTCATCTTGACTACCTTCATGAATGAAAGTTCGAAGTTCTGTGAGTAAGGTTTTATTTAAGCTGTTGTAAGTTCTCTCATCATTGAGATAAGCGATTTGCAGTTTTCCTTCAAGATGAGTTTCTATTTCGAGTTGGGTATACATGTGTCGATGTGTTAATTTATTGATTTGATGATGTGGTAATTTGAGTACCGTAATGATAGGATTCTAACAAAGATAAATTTTTAAATATATTTAAAATAATGCTTCGAATAATGCTACTTAAATCATCACATCAATTAATGACATTTAAAATAATCGAAGGGTTCTAAACAGTCATTACATTGATAACTCGCTTTGCACAGCGTAGAACCGAAACGGCTGATCTGTTTAGTATTTTGGGAATTGCATCTTGGACATTTTTTTGGAACGTTCAAATGATCTTCGTGGTTTCCTTTTTCTGGTGGCGTAATTCCGTAAACGCGCAGTTTTTCCCTCGCTTCATCGGTAATCCAGTCGGTGGTCCAAATGGGAGAGATTTTAGTAATGACTTTAGCCGATATTCCTTTTTCTATAAAAAGTTTAATGATGTCTTCTTCGATATTAAACATTGCGGGACAAGCCGAATAAGTTGGTGTAATGATGATTTCCGCTTCATTGTCAGAAATCATTTTAGCTTCCCGAACAATGCCAAGTTCCACGATATTGATCACAGGAATTTCTGGATCTGGAATTTGAGAAAGGAGTTCGAATAAGTTGTTTTCTATTTTAACCACTGAATTTATTTTTTTTAACCACAAAAGTCACAAAAGATTATCGTGAATTTTATATTCTTGAAGAGTTCACAAAAGCGCATATAAAATAATCTTGCAACTATCAACTATCAACTATCAATTTAGCTTACCACGCGCAATTCGGATACGTTCGCTGCATAAACTGAAGTTCACATAAAATAAATCCAAAATATTCTGTGTGATAACCTGTTCTGGATCCTTTTTGCATAAAGTCACTTTCGGGGATTTCTATGCCGAAATTTTGAAAATCTTCACGAACTGCATTTTTCCAAAGTTCCTGAAGTTCTTTTCCAGTTGGAACAACATCCAATTTCGCCAGATCTTCTTCTCCCGGAGTTTCTGCAAACATTCCACCTGTGTATTCCCACAAATTTTCCACCGCATTTTTCACGCGTGTTTTACTTTCTTCCGTTCCACCTGCAAACATTTTGATCCAGGTTGAAGTATGCGTATAATGGTATTTTACTTCTTTTAGAGATTTTTCCGCAATCGCAGAAAGTTGTTCATCGCTGCTTTTCATTAATTCGCTGTAAAGAATTTTTTGATAAACAGAAAAGAAATAAACCTTCAAAATCGTGTTCGCATAATCACCATTTGGAAGTTCTGCTAACTGACAATTCAGATATTCTTTTTCCAAACGCAGAAAAGCCAAATCGTCTTCTGTTTTCCCAAGATCCTGAAGTTGAGCGGCGTATTTGTAAAAATTATTGGACTGTCCGAGATAATCAAGCGCGATGTTTGTTAAGGCGATATCTTCTTCCAGATAAGGACCTTGTCCGCACAATTCGCCCAACCTTTGACCAAAAATCAAAGTATCATCGGCTAATTTTAAAGTATAATTAAAAAGTGGATTCATTTATTTTAAAGATTAAAGATTAAAGAGTCAAGAAGCAAGATTGTTAGTCTTGATTCTTAGTTCTTGAATCTTGATTCTAAGAATTTACATATTTTTCACATCATTCGGGATTTCGTAAAAAGTCGGATGGCGATAGAGCTTATCATCTGCCGGATCGAAAAAAGCTTCTTTATCAATACCCTCAGAAGTCACCAAATATTTACTTGGAACCACCCAAATTGAAGTTCCTTCCATTCTTCTGGTATAAACGTCACGTGCGCTTTGAAGTGCCATTTCAGCGGTTGCAGCTTGTACCGTTCCTGCGTGTTTATGGGAAAGTCCCGGTTTTGTCTGGATAAAAACTTCCCATACATCTAAGTTGCTCATTGATCTAAAATTTATGGTTTAAAGATAAAGATTTTTAATGAATTCCGTACCGTTCAAATGACTGCCAATACTTATCCTTATAGATGTCAAACGTCATTTCGTAGTCAGGATATTTCTGAACAGTTTCTGCCAGAACTTTTGAAATCTTTCGGAAGTCTTTGCTGACGAAATATATTTCTCTAATATTATCGGCTGTTTCCCGACCCAAATTTAAGTTTCCTGTGTCAGAATTTAATTGGAGCATCATTTCGTCCTCGATTGTATTCAACATTTCGTAATCTTCATCATCGGGAAAACCATTGGTTTCATCACCATGATATTTAATTCTTAAAACAGAAATCCAGGGATGAGAAGCTTTCTGGTTCCATTTCAATAAATCGACATTGACAGTAGCGAGCATGGGAAAGCCATTTTCTAAAGTTCCTTCTAGTAATGAGTAGGAATCTTCAGTGGTTTCAATTTTTGCAGCTTCGTATTTTTCGGTAAATTCTCTTTCTCGCCAGCTCAAAAAATCTTTAAGCTTCTCAATTGGAATTAATTCTTTATCAGCCTCATTTTTACCGGCAATTCTAAAGTTGTCGATCTGAGTAACGAAATTGAGTTCACCCAAATAATTATCGATGAACAGATAAGTTCCGTTGATAATTTCGTTTTCGTTTTCATCATTCAGGTCCTCATGAACGAATACTAAATCTATTTCATCAGGATAATTGTCGTCGCCATTAGAGTAGAAATAAATATTTTCTTTGCTGAAAATATAGTCATCCATTCTAATTTCCACATCTTTTATATTTAATTCAGGTTTGAGTGCTGTAAATTTCCAGTTTTCTAAATTCGGTGCAGACTGAATTAGTTCTTCTGCATAAACGATATCTTTAATGTTTCTATCAACGGTCACAATGAGTTCGGCTGTAGATTCATCACGCATTCCGGCTAGTAAGAAGAAATGTTCATTCAACTCTTTCATTTTGAATAAAGTTACATCTAGAAAATTTTCTTCCACATCATCTTCATCTTTCAATACATTGAAAAATTCTTTTTCCTTGGTTGTAAACCAGTTCCAAAATTCTTGATAAGAGGAATTATTCTGTTCAATTTTTTCTGTCATAAAGTTTGTTTTTCTCCGTCAATATAAACAGCTTCCGCTTTTAGACTTCCCTGTCGATAAAGAACATTTTGAAAATGATCTGTTTTATAGGTGACGAAATCTGCTTTCTTTCCTTTTTCTAGAGTTCCGCGGTCTGTAAAACTCAAAGCAAAAGCCGACCGGAAAGTAATTCCCGCCAAAACTTCTGCGGTTGATAATTTTTCAAAAGTCGCCAGAATACTTGCTTGCGTAATTAAATTTCCCATCGGTGCAGAACCTGGATTCCAATCGGAGGCGATGGCTAAAATTCCACCTGCGTCTAAAATTTTTCGGGCTGGCGTAAATTTCTCTCCCAAACCTAAACTCGCGCCCGGAAGTGCAGTAGCGACCGTTTCAGATTGTGCTAAAAATTCTATATCTTCATCAATAGTTGCTTCTAAATGATCGGCTGATTTTGCGCCAACTTCTACCGCGATTCTCGAACTTCCGGAAGTGAATTGATCAGCGTGAACCGTAATTTCAAAGCCTAAATCTTTCGCTTTTAGTAAAAATTCTTTGCTTTCTTGCGGTAAAAAAGCTGATTTCTCAATAAAAATATCGACGCGTTTTGCGAGGTTTTCTGCTTTTACTTTGGGTAAAATCTCCTCTAAAATATATTGTAAATAATCCTGCGCACTTCCTTCAAAATCTCGTGGTTTTAAATGTGCCGAAAGACAAGTCGGAACTAAAGTAGCTTTCGTTAAAGTTTGTGCTTTTTTAATGACGCGCAACATTTTTAATTCATTCTCAACATCTAAACCGTAACCGGATTTGATCTCAATCGTCGTAATTCCTAATGAAATCAAGAAGTTGATTCTTTCTAAAGTCGTTTTTAGTAATTCTTCTTCGCTTGCAGATCTTGTGTGTTGAACAGAACTCCAAATTCCGCCGCCACTTTCTGCGATTTCTAAATAAGTTTTTCCCGCATTTCGCATCGCAAAATCATTGGCACGATTTCCACCAAAACAAATATGCGTGTGAGAATCTACGAAAGCCGGCAAACAGATTTGTTCACCTTCTACATTTTCGATTTCAATCTCTGGAAACTCGTCTTTCAATCTCTGGAAATCACCTGCACTTTCAATTTTTTCATCTTTAATTAAAAGTCCACCATCTTCTAAAATTTCAAGTTGATCATCTGAAAGTTTCCCACGCAAAGGAAGATTTACAAGCGTAACAATTTGTTTGTAAGGACCGATTAATTTCATAGAGGTAAAATTAAGGTTAAAACTCTAATCAGCCAAGAATTGACCTTATTAGAAAAGGAAATTTAATGAGATAATTACTCATTTTTTAATTGATTTGAAATGAAAATCCGGTACTGAGAAAATAATTTGAGCTCATCTCCTTTAAAGTGCTTCCCGTGGAAAAATTAAGCTGGATTCGGTCTGAAAGAAGATAGTTCGCTCCCAATTCTAAATTATGATCGGGTAAGTTTGAACTGTTGTAATTACCATGGTATTCTGTAAACAGAAACCATTTTTCTCGTAAAGAAATTTGCATACCTAAAGAAAAATACAGAAAATTTTCCATTTCTTTCAATTGATAACCTGTGGTAGAAAAGGCGGAAAAATGATCTCCAAAGTTTTTGGTGGAAGCCAATAAAAATGAATACTCTTTAAGATTGAAAGACGTAATTCCAATAAGTGTTAAAGCTGGAACTTGAGTTTTCTCCTCGACTAAATTATATTTTGTTGAAATACCGTAGGAGCTATCCTGCTGATTTTGGAAATCCTGATGCGTTTCCACAAGAAACTCCCAGCGTTTCGATAATCCGAATCTTATAAGATGGTCAGAAGAAAAAGCTTGATTATTTGGTTCGTACGTTAAGGTATTTTCCAATACCACACTGCCCTTATCTACGATATCACTTCCGGTTCCTTCGCCGGGACGACCAGGAGTGATTTGCGATAGATATAGCAGTGGAAAGAGCAATAAAATAAAGCTTATTTTCATAATCAATAAATATATTTCATTTTCTGTAAATAAAAAATATTTCGAAGCCAACTTTTAAAGTTTACCTCGAAATATATTATCTTTGGATGATTTCAAAAAAAAAATGCCAGATTTCTTACACCCCGATCAAGAAAATTTCTCCGACGAGGAATTGATTTTAGAAGAAAAAATTCGTCCTCAGAGTTTTCAGGATTTTGCGGGACAACGCAAAACTTTAGATAATTTAGAAGTTTTTGTCGCAGCTGCGAAAAATCGTGGTGGAGCGCTCGATCACGTCCTTTTACACGGTCCTCCAGGGTTGGGAAAAACGACTTTAGCACATATTATCGCGAATGAATTGGGAGTTGGCTGCAAAATAACTTCAGGTCCAGTTCTGGATAAGCCTGGAAGTTTGGCCGGATTGCTCACGAATTTAGAAGAAAATGATGTTCTTTTTATCGATGAAATTCATCGGCTTTCTCCAATTGTAGAAGAATATTTATATTCCGCGATGGAAGATTATAAAATTGACATCATGCTGGAAAGCGGACCCAATGCGAGAAGCGTACAGATTGGTTTGAATCCTTTCACTTTGGTTGGAGCTACTACTAGAAGCGGAATGTTAACCAAACCAATGTTGGCAAGATTTGGAATTCAGTCGCGGCTGGAATATTACACGATTGAACTTTTATCCATGATTATCGAAAGAAGTGCAAGAGTTTTAGATGTTAAAATCTACGAAGATGCCGCTTTGGAAATCGCGAGAAGAAGTCGAGGAACACCTAGAATTGCAAACGCGCTTTTGAGAAGAGTTCGTGATTTTGCGGAGATTAAAGGAAATGGTGAAATCGAAATTAATATTACGAAATACGCTCTGAACTCTTTAAATGTAGATGAATTCGGGCTTGATGATATGGACAATCGAATTATGCGCGTGATGATCGAGAATTTCCGGGGGAAACCGGTGGGAATTTCTGCCTTGGCAACTTCAATTGGAGAAAATCCGGAAACATTGGAAGAGGTCTATGAACCATTTTTAATTCAGGAAGGTTTTATTATTCGAACGCCGAGAGGACGAGAAGTGACGGAAAAAGCGTATAAACATTTGAATATTTCGATTCCGAGAAGACCAGATGAGCTCTTCTAAAGATTAACCGTCAAATTGCATTAATGTTGTAAATGCAATGGGCGCAAAGAAATTTAATATATTTGTCTTTATTCGATCGCAAAGGCGTTTCACTTAGCCAAGACCTAGGAAAGTACTTTAAATTTTTAAATGATTGAAATATGAATGAGAATGAAATTTCAAAAGTTGTATTTGAATCGGGTTTGAAAATTCATCGTAAACTTGGAATTGGTCTATACGAAGCAGTTTATGAAGAATGTTTGGTTGATGAATTAAAGAGAAACGGTTTAATGGTTGAATAGCAAAAAGATATTTCGATTGAATATGAAGAATTGATTATTGATAATGCTTTTAGAGTTGACTTATTAATTGAAGATAAAGTAATGATAGAGATTAAAGCGGTTCCTGAAATTAATAGTTATCTTACTTATCAAGTTTTAAATTATTTAAGAATTACAGGATTTAAACTGGGAATGCTTTTAAACTTTCACTCTTTATTGTTTAAAGATGGCGTTAAAAGAATTGTAATTCATTTATAAAAGAGTACTCCTTCGCTGACTGAAACTCCTTTGGCGTTCTTAAAAGTTAAAGTGCAATTAAAAAGACTTTGCGGATCATTGCGTTAAAAGTATATCAAGATAAAAAATTAAAATTTTATGAAATTATATCCAATCCAGTGCGGAAAATTTAAATTAGATGGTGGTGCAATGTTTGGTGTAGTGCCGAAAACACTTTGGCAACGCACAAATCCAGCAGATGAAAATAATTTAATAGAATTAGGAACGCGGTCACTTTTGGTGGAAGATGGTAAAAAACTAATTCTCATCGATTGTGGTTTGGGAAATAAGCAGGACGATAAATTCTTCGGTCATTATTCACTTTGGGGCGATGATACTTTGGACAAAAACCTGAAAAAATATGGTTTCGTGAAAGAAGATATTACAGATGTTTTCTTGACGCATCTACATTTTGACCATTGTGGCGGAGCGATTGAGTGGAATGATGACCGAACAGGTTACAGACCGGCTTTTAAAAACGCAAATTTCTGGACGAATGAAGAACATTGGAAATGGGCAACGGAACCAAATCCGCGTGAAAAAGCAAGTTTTTTGAAAGAGAATATTCTGCCGATGCAAGAAAGTGGACAATTGAATTTTTTGCCAACTCCGCAAAACGGGAATTACGGTTTCGCGCCAGATTTAAAGATGGATGTTATTTTTGTTGATGGACACACGGAAAAGCAAATGCTTCCGGTGATTCAATATCAAGAAAAAACCATCGTTTTTGCAGCGGATTTAATTGCAACTTCTGGACATATTCCCCCGGTCTATGTGATGGGTTATGATACTCGACCACTTTTGACCATGGAAGAAAAAGCGAAATTTTTGAAGCAGTGTGTTGATAATGACTACCTTTTGTTTTTCGAACATGATTCGCACAACGAATTGGCTAGTTTGAAAATGACGGAAAAAGGAATTCGTTTGGATGAAACTTTCAGCATGAACGAAGTTTTTGGTTATTAAGAGTAGAAAAATTAAAATAAAGTTATGATAGAGGAAGAAGCGGAACCTGAACCCAGGGAAAACGCAAAAATTATTGGAGTGACCGGCGGCATTGGCTCTGGAAAGTCAACCGTATCGAAATTCATCGAAGAAGCAGGTTTTCCTGTTTACTATTCCGATGTTCGTGCAAAAACCATCGTGAACGACGATGCAGAACTTCAGGAAAAAATAAAGAAACTCTTAGGCGAAAATGCCTACGATGAAAATGGATTTTACAACCGCAGATATGTGGGAGAAATTATTTTTAAAGACGAACAGCTGCGTTTACAGCTTAATGCATTAATTCATCCGGCCGTAAAAATCCATTTTAAAAACTGGGTAGCTGAGCAAACATCGGAATTTGTATTTAAAGAAACGGCCCTTTTATTTGAATTAAAATTAAATGAAAGCTGCTTCAAATCACTATTGATTACCGCTGATGATAATGCCAGACTGAAAAGAGTGATGGATCGCGATCAGAAAACTTACCGAGAAGTTGAAGCCATCATGGATAAACAGATGGCGGAAAAAGAGAAAATTAAGTATGCAGATTTTGTCATCTACAACAATGCAGGTTTAGATGAATTAAAGCGGGAAACGGAAAAAGTTTTGGCAAATTTAAAAGTGATTTCGTAATAGGAAAATATTTTATGTGGAGTCCTAAAAAAACCTGAATCTAGCACGATTCAGGTTTTTTTATGAGATTTTATTCTCTGTTTTTAACCAGCACCCACCCACTGTATTGCGTGATTGTTTCGGCGCCATTTTCTTTCCATTTTATGACATACCAGTAAGTTCCTGTACTCACAATCCGTCCGAAAGCGCTTCCATCCCAAGTGTATCTATTATTTTGAGCACCTGTGAAAACTTTTTTTCCATACCGATCAAAAATTTCTAAAAACGCTTCTTCTTTTGTGAGCAAACCTGAATAGTCCAGTTTGTCATTAAATCCATCATTATTCGGTGTGATAGCATTAAAAATTTGAATGACATTAATTTCTGTGGTGACAGCGGTACAATTATCTGCAGAAATAACGGAGATAAGATGATCACCATTCAGAACATTTAAAAATAGATTAGATGTTTGGTACGGTCCATAATCAATAGAGTATTGTAAAGGCGGATTTCCACCAGAGGCATTTACGGTAACCGTGCTTCCTTTTATGTCTACAGAATTAATCATCGGCAATTCAACCGCACTTACAGAAATGTTTTGTCGATAAGAACATCCGTCAAAACTTAAATCTACATAATATTCTCCAACTGAAACTTGAATATTTGAGGTGGTTTCCCCGGTGCTCCAAAGATATTGGTCAAATCCAACACCTGCATCTAAAATAACGGTTCCTTCGGGACAAATGCTGATGGTATTTAAAGTCGTAGATTTTTTCGGGATCTTTATTGTCAAATTTAAAGTACCGATGACATCACAAATATTGGCTTTTTTGAATCTTAAATAATAAGTTCCAACATTAAAAATGGTCACTGAACTGGCAATTGGGTTGCTTCCATTTTGAGCTTCGGTTAAAGTAGTGAAGTAAGTTACAGAAACTGCTGTATCAGTGGTGAAGAGGGATTTGTAAACCGCTAAATCCACGATTTTAATTCCATCAAAATCGTCATCACATACCGCAGCATTTTCAGTTGGAGCGATTAAGGTCAATTTATTTCCAATTTTGAAATCGATGGTTTTAAACTCTACGGGACAATACGCCGAAGTTGCTCTCACATAAATAGTAGTAGAGGCATTGTAAGTGAAATTAGCCAAATCAGTAATCTCATTTTGGAAAGCACTATCTCGGAAATATTGAACTTTAAATCCTGCGAAATTTGGTAAAATTACTGGAGTTACATTGGTTAGATTTACGGTAATAATTCCATCAAAATTATCATCACAAATGATTGGATTGTACGCAGCAATTGTCCAATTTGGTTTTGGAGCTTCCAAAATGGTAATATCTTTCGTGAATACACAACCCGATGAATTGGTAAAGGAAACCGTATAAATTCCTGCATTTAGAGTTGCAGTCTGCGAAGTTGAAACTGTAGTGGTACCTTTTTTCCAAAGGAACGCGGTGTATGCAGAACCTGCATCGAGCTTGGTAGAAGTTCCTATGCAAACCGTGTAAGAATCTAGAAGTGCAGATGGAGTAGAGGCTTTAAAGGAAATATTTAAAGTTCCAATAATATCGCAGTAGCCAGCTTTCGTAAATCTGTAATAGAAAGTTTGATCTCCGTTGATGGTTTGTGTCGCGCTAATAGTGGGTATATTATTTTGCGCATTTGCTAAGGTTGTAAAATATTGAACGGTAGCTGCAGCATCTGCGGAGAATAAATTTCTGTACGTAGCCAATGAGATATTTTCTGACCCAGATATATCATCATCACAAACGGTCTGATTTGCCACAGACGCAATCAAAGAAAGGTTTGGTCCAAATTTAAAATTAATCATTCCAGTTATAAAAGAACAAACCGGCGAATCTACTCGTACGTAAATGATTGTATCAGTAGTGTATGAAAAGTTATTGGGTAAATTATTGTTACCACCTGCATTGGCAAAAGCTTGCGAAGAATAATACCGAACAGTAAACAAAGCAGCATTTGGTAAAATTGCGGGAGTCACATTTAATAAGTTAATCTCCATGATTCCATCAAAATTATCATCACAGTTGGTGGCGTTGTAAGCGGCAATATTTAAAATTGGTTTTGGGGAATCTACCACAGACACATTTTGACGGTAGACACACCCAGAAGCATTGGTTAAATCCACAAAATAATTTCCAACTCCTACGTTTATAGTTGTGCTAGTGGCACCATTGCTCCAAAGAACATTCGTATAGCCAGCCCCTACATTTAGAGTGGTGGTACTTCCCTCGCAAATTGTGATGGTTAGAGGCAACATCGCAGAGGGAGTTCCTTTGCTTAAAATGATATTTAAAGTTCCGATCTCATTACAAAATCCTGGAACATTCAATCGGTAATAGAAAGTTTTATTTACGGTAATTGTTTGTGCCGCAGAAATTGTCGGTGTGTTATTTTGTGCGGCAATTAGAGTGTCAAAGTATGTTGCAGTAGTTCCTGTTGCAGTACTGAACAAAGGAATATAATCCGCAAGATTAATATTTTCAGAATTATTTTCCAGCAAATCACAAACATCTTTAGAAGCAATAAGCGTAATTAAAGTTGCATTTGCGCCAATTTTTAAGATCACTTCTTTAATGACAGGTGGACAAGTATCTGGAGAATCTACTCTGATCCAAACCGAAGTATCTCCTGTAAAAACAAAATTCCCAGTGAAAGCATCTGAAGGCAAACCAGAAATTGCTTTTGCCTGAGTGGGGAAATATCTTGTTGTAAAATTAGTTGGATTTTGAATAATGGTAGGAGTAATTGTGGTTAAATCTACTTTGTAATTTCCGTCAATAATTCCATCAATTTCTTCATCGCAATGTGTTAAAGTGTAAAGCGCAGGATTTACAATTGGCGGCACTTTTATTTTCAATTCGATGGTTGCAGTGGTAGAACATCCGAAAGTATTGGACATTTGTACATAAACAAATCCTGGAGCAGAAACATAATTTGCTAATTGAGCTACGGGAATTTGATTCGTATAACCAGTGTCGCTAAAATATTTTTTAATAACCGTGATATCTGGAGTAATTGCCGCTGAAGTTAAATCATAAGTTGCAGTACTTGTTGCAGAACAACTGTTTAGAACTACATCATATTTTACAATCTGATTGAGATTAATGGTCGCTTGCACGGTTTCGCAATCTGGAATAGAAGGATCATTTCCACAAAATGAAAATTTGAAAGTGTCTGTTCCTGTAGCATTCGGAAATGCGGTATATTTTATGGTGCCATCTGCTGCGACGGTCGCTGTGCCTTTTGAAGGTGGCGTATCAATTTTGATGGTTGGGATATTTACCGTTTGCGTACTCAAGGCAAAAACCGGCGTGATATCTTGGGTGCTACAAGTGTTGTAATTATAATTGGTAAAGGTGGTACAATTGTAAAATTTAAAGTCTTTTGTCTGAATTTCTGGACAAGATCCTTGTTTCACTTTTACTGCATAAATCCCGGCTTGAGTAGGGCTGTATTCGAAAGTATTATTAATCCCGGGCGCTGGAACATAGGTGGCGCCTACTTTTAGCAACCATTCATAGGAATCAAATCCGGCGGTAACTTCTAGTTTTACGCCGGGTAAACAATCACCATCTGTCTTTAAAATTAATGGGATAGAAGAGAAACCCGCAAAATATCCGCCGTAACCTACGGCATCATTTCCCGCAGATATTCCCGCGGTCACTGCATTTGAAGAAAAAACCGCAATATTTCCTGTAATATTTGAGACATTATAAGTGACCCAATTGGTATTGCCTAAAACATCGAACGGTCCATTATTTACATTTAAAGGTAGAGGAATGCCATTTCTAACAACATTTACTACAGCACCTCTTTCTGTAATGATATTTAATTTGGTTGGTACAGTTAAACTATAAGAAACTCCATTAGAAGTATATTCATTCTCGTCAATCCTACCAATTTCATCAATTTTTTTTGGGAGATAACAGTTTAAGGGTGGTATATAATTAAAACCGCCCGTTGCTTCTTCTGTACCTGTAGAAGAATTTGCTCCTGCTAATAATTGGTATACATAAACGTTTTTGGTAGCGCGGATAAACATATTAAAATGTCCTGCTCCTTGTCCAATATATGCAGTATTTGTGGTGAGGTAGTATTGTCCTGCATTTAGGGTTACAACTGGAGCTGTTCCATCATTGATGTAAATTTCGGTGTTATTTTCAGTAGCCAAAATCAGGCCTTTTTCCATGTTAAGCGTCTGGTTTCCATTGCCTTTCATCAAAACGAATTCTTGTCCCAATTTATCAATGGGAACACCTTGGTCCATCAATATGTCCGAGGAGTTACTAAAACTACCTGCGTACTGACCATTAAAATTCCCATTGGCAATAACAACTGGTTTGTCTGAAACAATTTTCGCCCCAATGTATGCCGTAAAATTAGCTGTATTGTTACCTCTACCATCTACAATATAAGATTGACCTTTGTTTAAAGTAAAGGTAATTTGAGTTCTTGGTGTAAAATCCGAAAAAGAAACTCCTGCACCAAACTCAGAAATGGTTACACTGGTGTTATCTTCTGTCGCCATTACACTGTTCATAAAATTTAAAATCCCATTGGTCACAGTTATTGGAGCCATAACTGCGCGAAATTCCGTTCCTAATGCCGCAGTACCCTTTGAGGTTTGAATTTCACCGTGATTGGTAATAGAAAATCTTAAACTTGCAAAAAATGGTCTTGCTCCCTTTAAATAGAATCCCATAGCAATCGGACGAAATAAATCGGATTGATTCGTCGTAATAATTCTACCTCTTTGTGCAGATGGTATCGAATATTTTACTGGATTATTTTTACTAATGGTAACGGTGCCAACAATTGCATTATTGAAATAAACTTCTACCGCAAATGGAACAGCTTCATTTGTCGACATGTAAATCGACTGATAAGTATTTGTGTTGTTTACCCGATCAACCATAGGTGCAAACCAATGTTCCCGATCAAGTTGCGCGTAGGAAGTGAAAGAAAAAAGGAGAAATAAAATAAGGAGAATTTTTTTCATAAGTATCTGTGCAAATCCCTGCAAATGTATAATATTCTTAACGAAAAGTGATCTTAATTAACAATATAGAATTAAAATATCAACAATTTTAGAAGATATATAAATGACCAGTTTTTGATTCTTCGGATATCATTAAAAATAGTAGTCTTATCGAGTTGGGACGTTCTCTTCAGAAATTTTAATTGCGTTATTTTGCAGCAGAAGAATTTTATCATGAAAAAGATATTTGCAATCCTTAATCTCCTCTTATTTTTTTGGGCATTCAGCCAAACAGATACCGCGCAAGTCATTGTTCCAAATCGGGAAAATGCGGCAGATGTGT
Organism: Chryseobacterium sp. MP_3.2; assembly: GCF_035984805.1. NCBI lineage: Bacteria > Pseudomonadati > Bacteroidota > Flavobacteriia > Flavobacteriales > Weeksellaceae > Chryseobacterium > Chryseobacterium sp. MP_3.2. The sequence continues at coordinate 72,337 of NZ_JAXCHW010000006.1, forward strand.
TTTCCAAACCATATGTGATCTTAATCTCAGCGGATGGTTTTCGGGCAGATTATATGGACAAATATCAATCCCAAAATCTTTTGAAAATGGCAGAAAGTGGAGTTGTGGCGAAAGCTTTAATTCCTAGTTTCCCTACCATTACTTTCCCCAATCACTGGAGTTTGATTACAGGACTATACCCGGCTCATCATGGATTGATTGATAATTATTTTTATGATTATCAAAAGAAAAAAATCTACGCGATGAGTAATAAGGAAGCAGCAGAAGATGGAAGTTGGTACGGCGGAACACCGCTTTGGAGTTTAGCCGAAAAGCAGGGATTGCTTTCTGCGTCGATGATGTGGGTGGGTTCTGCAAGTGATGCAGGCGGAATAAGACCAACGTATTATTACCACTACCACGAAAAATTTAGTCCCGAGGAGAAAGTAAATAAAGTAATTGATTGGTTACATCTTCCAGAAAAAGTGCGTCCTCATTTTATCACTTTATATTTTCCAGAAGTGGATGGAAGCGGTCATCGGTTTGGACCAGATTCAAAGGAAACGGAAACTGCAGTGCGTTTAGTTGATGATGCCATTGGTTCACTGGTTAAAAAGGTAAAAGATTTAGGTTTAGAAGATGTAAATTTGGTCTTCGTCTCTGATCACGGAATGATTAAAGTGGATACAGAAAGGCCTTTGGAAATTCCCAAAATTCTTTTTAATAAAGAACGTTTTGATTTCTATAATGCGCAGACTTTATTGCGGGTCGTGGTAAAAAATCCTGCGGAAGTGAAATCGGTTTACAAAGAGTTAAAGAAAAATAGAACTGCTGATTATGACGTTATTCTCACCAAAAGATTCCCAAGGAAACTTAATTTTGCGCAGCGAAACGATCGGTTTGGCAGAATTGGACAAATTGTTTTGGTTCCAAACGCACCCAAAATATTTTTAGAAAAAGGCAAGAAAACTTCTCACGGAAAGCATGGTTACAGCCCCTACAAGGTTTCTGAAATGAAAGCGGTTTTTGTAGCTTCTGGTCCCGCCTTTAAATCGAATAAAAAAATTGGAGAATTTAAAAATGTTAATATTTTCCCGATTGTAGCAGAAATTTTAGACCTAAAAATAACCGATGACATTGACGGTAAAACAAATACTGCCAATCAAATTTTGGTAAAATAAAAAATCCGGAAGAAATTAATCAACCGGATTTATATCGTTTTTGAAATATTTTAATCCTTCAAAGATTGCATATCGATTACAAATCGGTATCTCACATCGCTTTTCAGCATTCTTTCATATGCGGTATTTATGTCTTGCATTTTGATCATTTCAATTTCTGGTAAAATATTGTGCTCGCCGCAAAAATCAAGCATTTCTTGAGTTTCTTTAATCCCACCAATCACAGATCCGGCCACTGTTCTTCTACCCAAAATCATTGTCGGTGTAGCTAATCCATCTTCCATTTTTCCAATGTATCCTACCAAAACTAAGGTTCCATTAATATTTAAAGTAGAAACGTACGGATTAATATCGTGGTCATAAGGAACGGTATCTATAATCAGATCAAAAGTTCCTTGCACCGCTTCCATCTCATTATCATAGGTGGAAATCACCACTTTGTGTGCGCCTAAATCTAAGGCATCTTGAATTTTATCTGGACTTCTAGAGAATAAAGTGACTTCTGCACCTAAGCCTTTTGCCAATTTAATCGCCATGTGGCCTAATCCGCCCAAACCAACAACAGCTACTTTGCTGCCTTCTTTTACATTCCAATGCTTTAGTGGAGACCACGTGGTAATTCCGGCACATAATAAGGGAGCAACTGCTTTTAAATCTAAATTTTCTGGAATGCTCAAGACAAATTTTTCATCGACCACCACTTTTTCAGAATAGCCCCCGAAAGTCTGTTGATTCAAATATTTATCTTCCCCATTGTAGGTTCCGGTAAATCCATTGAGGCAATATTGTTCTAAATCTTGCTTGCAACTTGCACACTCTTGACAAGAATCTACCAAACAGCCAACTCCCGCAAGATCACCTACTTTAAATTTAGTGACATCTTCGCCTACTTTTGTTATTCTTCCTACAATTTCGTGACCGGGAACTGAGGGATATCTCGTTCCACCCCAATCATTTCTAGCGGTATGTAAATCACTGTGACAAACGCCGCAGTATAGAATGTCTATTTCTATATCAAAGGGTTTAACCTCCCGTCTGTCAATCTGCATTTCTACTAATTCTGCTTCTTTAGAGGCAGCTCCATATGCTTTAACATTAAATGAGCTCATATAATTTATATTTTTTGATACACAAAGGTAATCGCTTGCTTTCCTAATTAATGTTAAGGAAATAATAAATAAAACAATTAATCTTCGGGAACCCACACGGAAACATTTCCTGCCGGAACGGGGAATTGTCCCAAACCTTTTTCATTAATTATTACCTTTTCTGGATACCATCCTAGAAAATCATAAAAACTTCTACCTGCATATTGAATGCCCATTTCCATGGGCTTCACAGAAGAATCTTTATTGCTCAGAACTACAGCACATCCTGCATGTTCTTCATTTCCTAATCTGGTCCACCCTAAACTAGTGGCATCATCAAAGTAATCATGTTGTTCCCCGTAAGCGAACATTTGTCGCGCTTTTAGGAGCTCTTCAATTTTTTCTACTTTGTCTAAAAATATTTCTTGATCATTTCCCGCTTGGTCTTTATCTGTATAATGTGCCCCGAACAAATCTGGATAGAAAATGCAGGGATAACCTTCTTGTCTCAAAAGAATTAAGGCATAAGCCAAAGGTTTGAACCATTTTTCTACCGGGGCTTCTAAATCCTGCAAGGGTTGCGTATCATGATTATCAACTAAAGTAACGGAAAGCAGAGGATTGGTCTGCGTCAAAGTATCATCGAAAATTGTTCGTAAATCGAAATCTGCGCCAGCTAAAGATGCTTCATGAAATTGATGATGTAGTGAAGAATCAAACAAACTCATCGAGCCTTCCGTGGCGTCAATGTATTTCTGTAAAAGCGGCAAATCTCCTGGTGCCCAATATTCTCCCACCGCGAAAATATTTTTCCCTGTATTAGCGCGTAAAGTGTGTAGCCATTCCTGGTAAAATTCTGGTGACTGATGTTTTACAGCATCTAAACGAACCCCATCAAAATGGATTTGATCATGGTACCATTTTCCCCAAGCGTTTAACTCTTCGCGAACAAATGGACTTCTATGTTCAATGTCATTGTACATGAGATAATCATAATTGCCTTTTTCACCGGCAATCATTTTATCCCATCCATCGCCGTGATCATTTACGATTTGATAAATTCCTTCTTCTTGATCTTTAGCAAAATCGACCCCAGAAAAACATTGAAAATTCCATTTGAAAGCAGAATATTTTTCTCCTCTGCCGGGGAAGGTAAATTTGGTGTAGGATTCAATTTCGAAAGGGTCTGAAATATTTTGTTGACGGTTTTCTGGATCTACTTTTACGGCGTGAAATTTTTCCGTTTCATCACCGCCAGCTTTATGGTTGAGCACGATATCTGCGATGACGGAAATTCCATTTTCTTGCAAGGTTTTGCAAGCTTCTAGCAGTTGAGTTTTGCTTCCGTATTTGGTATTGACGGTTCCTTTTTGGTCAAATTCTCCTAAGTCAAATAAATCGTAAGGATCATAACCTACGGAAAATCCGCCACCTGCACTCTTATAAGAAGGTGGAAACCAAACCGCAGTAATTCCCAAATCTTTTAAATAAGGAGCGGCGTTTTTCGCGTCGTCATATAATTTTGAATCTCCCTCGGAATACCAATGGAAGTACTGAATCATGGTTGGGTTCATGGCTAATTAATTTTGATTTGCTTAGCAAAAATCATCCCATAAACTCTCTTCCTGTTTATTCTTAAAAATTATTGAAAAAAGACAGCCTTTTAAGGAAATTCTTCAAAGGGAATTTTCAATTGTACAGAAATTTGCTTTTTTTCTTGTGTGTTGAGGTTCGAAAGGGACAGTCCAAGTAATCTTACCGGTTTATCATAAGGTCGAAGTTCCCAAAGTTCTTTGGCAGTTTGCAAAAAGTTGTTCGCATTTTCGAAGAAATTTTCTTGGGTTTTACTGCGCGTGTATACCGTGAAATCCTTGTATTTGATCTTCAAGATTAAAGATTTTCCTTTGATTTCTTTTTTCACAAGTCTGGATTCTAAATCTAAACTGATAATCTCCAACTGTTTGAAAACGGTTTCTTCATCCACCAGATTTTCCCAAAAAGTTTCTTCTACACCCACACTTTTCTGTATGCGATGAGGTTTTACTTCACTGTGATGAATTCCTCGCACCACATTGAAATAATAATTCCCAGACTTTCCGAAAAGCTGAATGAGTTCTTCTAAAGATTTTTCCTTTAAGTGTAAACCTTTAAAAATATGGAGTTCATGCATTTTATTGGCCGTCACTTTCCCAATCCCGTAAAATTTCTCGATTGGCAGTTCTTCCATAAACTCCAGAATCTGCGTCGGGTGAATGGTTTTCTGTCCGTTTGGTTTCCGATAATCGGAGGCCACTTTTGCCAAAAATTTATTGATGGAAATTCCTGCAGAAGCCGTAAGACCAGTTTCTTCGAAAATTCTACTTCTAATTTGTCGGGCAATTTCCTGCGCGGAATCGATACCTTTTTTATTTTCGGTGACATCAAGGTAGGCTTCATCCAAAGAAAGCGGCTCTACCAAATCTGTAAATTCGTGGAAAATACTTCTAATTTGCAGAGAAATTTCTTTGTACCGCGAAAAACGAGGTTTTACCACAATTAAATGCGGGCATTTTTCCAGCGCCATTTTTCCAGACATCGCAGAACGAACGCCAAATTTTCTGGCTTCATAACTTGCTGCTGCAACAACTCCGTACATTCCACCGCCGACTGCTAAAGGTTTGCCCTTCAGTTCCGGAAAATCATGTTGCTCCACAGACGCGTAAAACGCATCCATATCTACATGAATAATTTTTCGGTGAAATTCCATGGCGCAAAATTAGGGAATGAGTTGGGAAAGCAATTAAATCAGCGCTTAAATTCGCATACTAAACTTATAAAAAGAGGTGTGTAAAAATTGTAAAATCTGTGGTTAAGGGAAAATTTGGTGGAAACACAGAAAAATAAATATTTGTCAATATGTAAAAAGACGCTAAAATTTTTTTTCGTTTCATTTAGAAAATAGATTAACTTTGGTTAGCCAAGATTCAATGAATAAGAATTAAATTAACAAACATTCCTTAAATATGAAATTCAAATTCTATTTCTTGGTTTTATTTCTTATTTTTAATTGGTCTTCAGCGCAAATCGACTTATTGCAGGAAATTGATACTGCGAAAGTGGAAAATATTTATCAGCCTAGTTTCAAAGCATTACAAATTGTTACTGCACAATCTACAAAACTATCATCGAAAAATCAATTTTACATTATTATAGCGCATCGTTTTGGCGATATAAGTACCGGCTTCAAAGATTTTTTTGGTTTAGATGATGCTTCTACAAAATTAGGTGTTATTTATGGTGTTACCGATGGAATTTCTTTGAGCGTATCCCGAGAAACCTTCATGAAGACCTTCGAATTTGGTGCAAAGTATAGATTATTTCAGCAAAAAAATAATTCACCTTTTGATATTGTAGGATATAATGTAATGGCAATTAATTCTGACCTGAGTAAAGATGATTATCCCAATATGACTTTTGGTAATAGGCTTTCTTATCTCACGCAGATTTTAGTATCAAGAAGGTTTAATGATCGAATTTCTTTACAACTCATGCCTAGTTATATTCATAAAAATTTATACGATGCAGGTATTGAGAAAAATAACCAATTTTTAGCAGGAATCGGTGGTCGTCATAAAATCTCGAAGAGAATCTCTTTAAATGCTGAATATTTTGTAAATATTGACAATTTTAATTACTATAAAAATCCCCTATCTGTAGGAATGGACATAGAAACAGGAGGTCATGTTTTTCAATTGGTATTTAGTAACTCGCAAATTAATTCAGATATTGGATACTTAACGAATGCGGCGGGAAATTGGGCTAAAGGAAATATTTATTTTGGTTTTAATCTTTACAGAGTGTTTTAAAATGAAAAAATTAATTATCATTCTATTGTCAACATTTTATTTATTTTCCTGTGAAAGCAGGACGTATGAAGAAATTTCTGACCAAACTCCACTTAATGCTACCATAAAATACGTAGACGATGTGAAGCCAATCATTGATGCGAATTGTATTATCTGTCACGCTCCAGGCGGTTCTGGTTCTTTTCAAATTTTAACTAATTACAATGAAGTAAAAATGTCAATTGATGAGATTATTAATAGAATTCAAAAACCAATTGGCGATCCTTTAAAAATGCCACAAGGAAGCACGCTTCCTCCACAACAAATTGAAATTATAAAGAAATGGAAAACAGACGGCTTACTACAATAGTATAAATTTCTAACATTAGAAAAATGAAAAAATTAGCAATATTTTTAGTTTTTTTTCTGGCAGTTAATTTCATTTTTGCTCAGAAATATTCCACAAAAACAGGTAAAGTACATTTTGAAGCTTCAGTTCCATTGTTTGAAGATGTAGATGCAACAAATTCTACGGCGGTTACTGTTTTAAATGCTGATACTGGCGATATCGCAGCATTACTTATGGTCAAAAACTTTAAATTTAAAGTTGCTTTGATGGAAGAACATTTTAATGAAAGCTACGCAGAGACTGCGAAATATCCTAAAAGCACCTTCACGGGTAAACTTATTAATTTTAACAAAGATGAACTTTCTGCGGTACCAAAAAAATATAATTTGAATGGTATTGTCAACTTTCATGGGGTTAATAACAAAATTTCATCCGTAGCCAATGTTTTTACCCAAAACGGAAAAATCATGATTACCGGAAATTTTCTAATAAAAACAGCAGATTTCAAAGTGAAAATACCAAAAATGGTAATGAAGAAAATCGCAGAAAACGTCAACGTTGATTATCAATTTGAATTAATAAAGCAATAATGAAGACCAAAATTTTATTACTCCTATGTTCTTTTGGTCTATTGATGATGAATGCCCAAAATAAAGAGGTTTTTGATATTGCCAGAAATGGAACGCTACAGGACATGAAAGAACTTCTAAAGCAAAATCCTGCTCTTGTTAATGTCACTGATCAAATGGGTTTCTCGCCGCTTATTTTGGCTTGTTACAGAGGAAATGTAGAAGTTGCCGAGTTCCTGATGGACAAAGTGAAAGATCTTAATTATGAAAGTAGGGAAGGAACTGCACTTGCCGCGCTCAGCATCAATTATAATAAGCAATTAGTAGAAAAATTACTGCAAAAAGGCGCAAATCCAAATACTGAGGATTCGCAAGGAAACACACCTTTGCTTTGGGCGATTAAACGCAATAATTTAGAGCTCCTTCAATTGCTATTAAAAAACAATGCAAACACTAATGTAAAAGATTCTCTTGGAATTTCTGCCTTTGAATACGCCGTAAGATCAAATAATTCAGAAATTATAAACCTTCTAAAAAAATAAATCATGAAAAAAATTTTACTACTGATTGGGATCATTGCTTTTAATGGCCTCTTTTATTCACAATTTAATACCGGAACAGTCTCTTTGCCGACGGCAGGAATGACTGTGAAATTTGCCGTAGACGCAACAACTGTAACCATGACCTTAACTGGAGACAGCGCATCCATGTTGGGAATTGGCTTTGGAGATGACGGCTTGGGAATGACGTCGGGATATGATGGATATATTTATAATACTACCGCAAACCGAGATTACACCTTTAATGGAGTAGGAGCAACACCTTCTGCTGATGCTGCACAAAACTGGTCTCAGGTGAGCAATACGGTCTCAGGAACGATAAGAACTATCGTTGCAACACGTACTCTTGCAGGAGGAAGTGAAGATTATGCTTTCACTAATTTAGCGGGACCCTTACCTATCTTTTACTCGAGACGTGCGGGAAATTTAAATCTTGGTTACCATGGTGCGCTCCGAGATTATGCTGCGCTTGTTCTTACACCAACTTTGGCGACCGATGAAAATAATTTGAAAAATCAAGTTTCAATTTTCCCCAATCCAACCAAAGATGTTGTGAGTTTTACCAATTATGACAAAATAAAAACACTCAAAATTTATGACATTAATGGAAAATTAGTATTATCGCCAAAATCAGTTTTGGATAAAATAGATATTTCAAAACTTATAAAAGGTTTTTACTTCTTTGAATTAGAATTATCAGATGGTTCAAGAAAATTCGAGAAAATCATTAAAGAATAAATTTTTTTACCATTATCAGAATTCTATATCTGATTTTTTACATTAAAATCGAAAATAAATAACGCACTTTGATTCCGGTTTATATTTAATGATAATCTTGAAAATGTATCTTTGAAAATTAAACCACATTAACAGTATAACCAAAAAAATGACCGACCAAAAATTAGCTGTCCTCATCGATGCAGACAACGTACCTTATAAAAATGTAAAAGAAATGCTGCAGGAGATTTCCCGAAATGGAACTCCGACCATCAAAAGAATCTACGCAGACTGGACCAAACCTACCGTATCTGGATGGAAAAATGTGCTCCTCGAAAACGCAATTACACCCATTCAACAATACAGTTACACGCAAGGTAAAAATTCAAGTGACAGTGCACTAATTATCGATGCGATGGATATTTTATACTCCGAAAAAGTGAATGGATTTTGCATCGTTTCCAGTGATAGTGATTTTACCAGATTGGCGACAAGACTTCGGGAAGCCGGAATGATCGTCATTGGTTTTGGAGAAAAGAAAACGCCGAAACCCTTTATTTCTGCGTGTGATAAATTTATTTATCTGGAAATTTTAAACAGCACGGAAGAAGTGGAAAGCTCCAATAATATAGAAGGAACTGAAAATACCGTTGCCAAAAAAACTGAAAAGCCAAAACGCAAAAAAGAACCTCTTAGTAAGGTAGATTTTAAGACCATTAAATTAATTACAGAGAGTATAAACGATTTAGGTGACGAAGATGGGTGGACCTTTCTCGGAAATCTCGGCAGTTTTATCATCAAAAAGAAACCTGATTTTGATCCCCGAAATTTTGGTTTCCCGAAGTTGTTGCCTTTAATTAAAAGCATCGGGAAAATTGAAATTGATGAAAGAGAAACCGGTTTAAATAATATCCGACATATTTATGTGAAGGTGAAATAGCTTCCCTTTTAAAAAATTATAAATGAAAAACGCATCTTAACTGGATGCGTTTTTCTATTTTATTTTCTGAAAATTATTATCCGTTGTAGTTCTTAACTAAACCTTTTACGATTTTAATCACATTCGGCATTGCTTTATTGGCGGCTTCTAAAACCTCCTCATGAGAAACGGTGTAGGCAATATCTGGTCCTCCAACATCCGTAATTATTGAAATTCCGAAGCAATCCATACCTTGATGTTTCGCCACAATAACTTCCGGAACCGTGCTCATTCCAACTGCATCTCCACCAATTGCTTTGATCATTCCATATTCCGCCGGCGTTTCAAAAGTTGGTCCCTGTAAAGCGACATAACAACCTTCATGTACTTTAATGCCTAAATCTAAAGCAACATTTTTCGCCACTTCGATCATTTTTTTGTTGTAAGGTTCACTCATATCCACAAATCGTGGTCCGAGTTCATCTAAGTTTTTTCCACGCAACGGATGTTCAGGCATCATGTTAATATGGTCATTAATGATCATCACATCTGCAACTTTAAAATTGGGATTCACGCCGCCACAAGCATTAGAGACAATTAAATTTTTAATTCCTAATAGATGAAAGACGCGGAAAGGAAAAACCACAGTTTGGATCGGGTGACCTTCATAATAATGAAATCTGCCGCTCATCATCAAAACTTTTTTGCCTTCAAGAGTTCCGAAAATGAGTTCTCCACCATGACCAACCACGGTTGTTTGTGGAAAATTGGGGATGTCAGCGTATTTTAAAACGTGGATGGGTTCTACTTCATTTTTCAGTTGACCTAAACCTGAACCCAATACAATTGCAAAATCAGGGATTTCATTAATTATATTTTTAATGAAATTGGCAGTCTCTTTAATTTTTTCTAACATAATCAAGCACGATTTGGTTAAACTCTTCCTTCTTATCAATATTCACATTAATTGGCCAATAATAAACCAATTCTCTAAGATAATCAAAACTTTTCAGTCTCACGTAATCCTTTTCGGTGGTCAGAATTAATTTGTATTCGCCCAGTTTTTTATATTCTGCAACAATATTCTTAATGTCTGCATCAGTAAAATTATGATGGTCTTTAAATTTCAAATGCTTTACACGTTGAGAATATTTGGATAAATGACTGATGAGGGGTTTTGGATTTGCAATTCCCGTAATTAAAAGAATATCATAATAACTTAAATTGTTATCGGGTAAAAATTTATTTAGAGAATACACATTTTCATCATACCCGATGCTGGAAAAAAATACCTTTTGGTAATGCTGAGGTCGGATTCTGGAAATGAAATATTGTTTTTTCTCTGCTGTTAAATCATCTGGACATTTGGAAACCATAATGATATTCGCACGTTTTGCTCCAGATCTACTTTCCCGTAAATCTCCGGCAGGTAGAATGAAATCTTTGAAGTACGGATCATTGTAGTCCGTCATTAGTATTTGAAATCCAGGCTTGATGGCGCGATGTTGATAGGCATCATCCAAGACCAAAACATTTAAATCCATATCGTCAATCATTTTCTTCGCACCTGGAACACGTTCTTCCGAAACGCCTATCACAAAACGATTTTTAAATCTTTCGAAAAGCTGCATGGCTTCATCACCTACCGTTTTATAATTGCTGTCATAATTGGTGATGCCATAACCTTTGGTTACTCTGCCGTAACCACGGGAAAGAACTCCAGTTTTATAATTTTTGGATAAAAGTTCCGCCAGATACATCACCATAGGCGATTTTCCGCTGCCGCCTACAGAGAGATTCCCAACATTGATAATTGGAGTTTTAAAGCGGGTTGATTTGGATATTCCCCAATCATACATTAAGTTTCTAATACTTGTAACTACATGATAACCGAGAGAAAAAGGATAGAGATACCATCTTTTCATAGGTCGCAAAAATACAATTTTTTAGGGCTTTAGAAAAGGTGAAATCTTTAAATTTTTGCTCTTATTTGGATCAAATTTTCAGTGGAGAATGACATTTTACTTCTTTAGGTAATATTTAAGAAGTTCCGACTCTCATTGATAACATTTTGTTTAAATTTGCTTTTATAGTATAAAACGTATGAATAAGAAAAATGTAGCCGTGGTGATGGGCGGTTATTCGGAGGAGTATAAAGTTTCTTTAAAAAGTGGACAGTTAATTTTCGATTCTTTGGATCGCGATTTATATAATGTTTACAAAGTGGTCATCTTAAAAGACGAATGGTATTTCTTAGATGATCGCGGGCAAAAAGGAGAAATTGGGAAAGCTGATTTCTGCGTGAGTTTGAGCAGTGGTTTTACCGTTAAATTTGATGTCTGTTTTAATATTATTCATGGTAAACCTGGGGAGAATGGAGCGTTGCAAGCGTATTGGGACACCATTGGTCAAAAATATACAGGTTGCGATTTTTACCAAAGCGCTTTAACATTCAATAAGAAAGACACCTTAGCGGTTCTTTCTAAATATGGAATTCCCTCTGCGAAAAGTATTTATCTAAGAAAAGGAGAAGATTGTGATGAAGCAAATATTATCCAAGAATTGGGATTACCTCTATTTGTGAAGCCTAATCAATCTGGATCTTCTTTAGGAATTACCAAAGTTAAAGAGCAAGGAGAGTTAAAAAATGCAATGGATTTTGCTTTTGCAGAAGACGATGAAATTTTAATTGAAAGCTTTTTAGATGGAATGGAAGTTTCTGTAGGCGTTTTAGATTATCAAGGTAAAACCATTGTTTTGGGAATCACAGAGATTGTTCCACATAAAGAATTTTTCGATTACGAAGCTAAGTATGAAGGGGCGTCCGAAGAGATTACGCCAGCGAGGATTGATGAAGCTACAAGAATTAAAGTGGAAGAAATTGCCAAAAAAGCTTATGAATCTTTGGGAATGAGTGGTTTTTCCCGCAGTGAATTTATCATCATGAAGGGCATTCCTTACATGTTAGAGATGAATACCAATCCGGGATTTTCTCCCGCTTCCATTTTACCACAACAGGCGGAGATTTATGGAATTTCCATCAAAGATTTGTGCGGAAATGAAGTAGAAAAAGCCCTGAAAAAATAATTATAAATGATGAATTTTAGATCTTAAATCAATTCGTTAAGTCTAAAATTTATCTTCTAAAATCTAAAATTCATTTATGAGTAGAGTTGCTATTTTCCCTGGGTCTTTTGATCCCATTACCCTTGGACATTTTGATATTGTAGAAAGAGCAACGCCTCTTTTTGACAAAATCATCATCGCCATTGGGCAAAATTCGCAGAAAAAATATATGTTTTCTTTGGAAGAAAGAATGGAGTTTATCAGAAAAACATTTGTTAATTTTCCCAATGTAGAGGTTGATCATTTTGAAGGACTAACAATCGATTATTGCCACAGTAAAAATGTAAATTTTATTCTTCGAGGATTAAGAAATCCGGCAGATTTTGAATTTGAAAAAGCCATTGCGCAAACCAATCGAGAATTAACCAAAGATAATAAAGTGGAAACGATTTTCTTGCTTACTTCTGCGAGTAAATCTTTTATCAGCTCCAGCATCGTTCGAGAAATTTTGACTTTCGGTGGGAATTATGAAATTTTGGTTCCCGATGCAGTTCGTGTTCGATAGGTTTAGAACATGTCATTTTTAAAAATATCCTCCTAATCATATTCAATAAAAATTTTGGAAATACATCAAAATTTTAACTTTCTCATCGAAATTTTGGGTACCATTGCTTTTGCAATGTCGGGTAGTTTTGCGGCTATGCAAAAGCGTCTAGATCCTTTTGGGGTCCTGATTATCGCTTTCGTAACTTCAGTTGGCGGCGGAACCGTGAGAGATTTACTTCTAGATGTTCCCGTATTCTGGATGCATGACATATTGATGTGTACAGTCATTTTTATGACGTGTTTATTCTCCATGATTTTCAAGTCCATTGAAAAGAAGTTTAGAGTGACGCTTTCTCTATTTGATAGTTTCGGTTTGGGTTTATTTACGATTGTCGGGATTCAAAAAGGTTTGAGTGCGGATTTACATCCGATTATTTGCCTCACTTTGGGAACAATTACAGGATGCTTTGGGGGAATTATTCGAGATATTTTATTGAATAGAATACCCCTCATTTTCCGGAAAGAAATTTATGCAACGGCTTGTATCGTGGGTGGAGGAGCTTTTATGTTAATGGCCAAGTTTACTAATTTTTCCTACGGTTTTGTGCAGATATTCACAATATTACTCATAGTCACGATTCGAACTTTAGCACAGAAATTTCAGTGGCAGATTCCAAAATTTTATGGAGTTGAACACAATTCCGAAATGTAGAAACTTGTGAATTCTTCAATGATGAAAATCATAACCGTCCCAGAACGAGCTCTTGAATAAGGCGGAAATTGACGCTCGCTTCCCTCGCGCCACCATAAAAAAAATCCTGCATTGCGCAGGATTAAATATTATTAAAAATATATTTTCTAGAAAGATTTTCCTCTCTGTCTCATATTCGGATTATGCATGTGTTTTTGCATTGACGGCATTTTCATTTGGTCTTTCATCATTTTAATTTGATCCGTCATCATTCCAGCGGTATCTAATTTTTTTGCTTCCTCCAATAATTTTTGGGCTTCTTGTCTTCTGCCTTTTTGCATGGCTCCAGCTGCAATGTTGAGTGTTGCCATCGCGCGATCATGCTTCATGTTTAAACCATAATCTAAAGCTTTTCTCATCAAAGGTTCTACTTTTTGCGGATTATCCTGAGCAAGAACCAAACCTTGCAAATAGTGGAAATATCCAAACTGAGATTTGTGAAGTTGAGATTGATAATTCGTCACTTTTGTTAACCAATGGCTTGCTTTCACCGTGTTTTGTTTTCTTAAAAACCAAAATGCGATCAAGATAAATTCATTTTTAAAAAAAAGGAAAATAGGAATAGCAGAAAGAAAAACGAGCACAATTCCCCATCCGATGTTTCTATTCATCATGAGGTAAACTCCAGCGGCTATAATTAAGGCTGCAATTACAAATTTTAGGTATTTATTCATTATTTTTTTTTAGAATGGCAAAGATAATAATTTGCGGGTGAAAGGTGAAATGAGATTTAGTTTGAGGCAATTTAAGATTTCACTTTTTTCTCAAATGTTTGAAAGCAATAATCGTATTCATTTTTCTCGTCTTTTTCATGGCAGATTTCTTCCGTTTTATTCCAAAATTTAGGATTGATTTTCGGAAAAAAAACATCCGCTTTTAGCTCGGCTTTTACTTGAGTAACTTCCAATTTATCCGCAAGCTCTAGAGTTTGTTCATAAATGGTTCCCCCGCCGATAATGAATATTTCTTCATCTATTTTTTTAGCGAATTTGAGGGCTTCTTTAATGCTTCCCACTATTAGAATGCCTTCTTCAAACCAATTGTCTTTTCGGCTCACTACAATATTGGTGCGGTTTGGTAAAGGTTTTCCGATGCTTTCAAAAGTTTTCCGACCCATGATGATAGGATGATCAGTTGTGATTCTTTTAAAACGTTTTAAATCTTCCGAAAGATTCCAGAGTAATTTGTTGTCTGCTCCAATTTCATTTTTCAAACCCATTGCCACCACTAATGTTATCATTTATCTTAATTTTTCACAAATTTAGAACATAATTTGTATATTTGGATACCTATTAAAAACATTAAAAATGATAAACTATGAGAAATAAAGGATGTATGAGCGCCGGAACGATCGGTATCGCTCTTCTCGTTATTGCAGCTGTATTATTCTTTTGGGGGAAAAGCGGTTACAATACTTTCGTGGCAAAAGAACAAACAGTAAATACTAAATGGTCGAACGTAGAAACGGTTTATCAAAAAAGAGCGAATCTAATTCCTAACTTAGAAAGAACCGTGAAATCTTATTCACAATTTGAACAGGAAACCTTAACAAATGTTATTGAGGCACGTTCGAAAGCGACATCAATTACCATAGATCCTACCAATATGACGGAAGCGGATTTGGCAAAATTCCAAGCAGCTCAAGGAGAATTAAGTGGTGCTTTAAGCCGTTTAATGGCAGTTGTAGAAAGTTATCCAAATTTGAAAGCTGATCAGCAGTACCTTAATTTTCAAAGAGAATACACCGCAATTGAAAACAGTATCCGAAGTGAAACGGTTTACTTCAATGAAGCTGCACAGGATTACAATACATCAATAAAAACTTTCCCGAACAATATTTTAGCAAATTTCACCAACTTTAAAGAAAAACCGTATTTCAAAGCGGCAGTTGGAGCAGAAAGAGCACCGGAAGTTTTCACTAATTAATGAACAGTTTTCTTACAGATCATCAAATGGCTTCTCTGGTGGAAGCCATTCAAACAGCAGAAAATCATTCCAGCGGAGAGATTAGAATTCATATTGATGCAACTACAGAAGGGAATAATGCAGAAATTGCCTTCGAAGTTTTTAAAAGATTGTGCAAAGATCAAACGGCTGAAAAGAATGCGGTGCTATTTCATGTGAATTTTGAGCAAAAATATCTTACGATAATTGGCGACGAAGGAATTCACGAAAAAGTGCATCAACATTTCTGGGAAAAAATGCATGATGAAATTACTGCAGCATTTTCGCACGGCAATTTTCATGATGGTTTGAAAAATGCAGTTTTAGAAACTGGTTTGGAATTGAAAAAATATTTCCCCATCGCGGGAGAAAATCCCAATGAACTTTCGAATGAGATTACTTTCTCTTAAATACTTTCTCACCTTTTTACTCATTGGCTTTAGCACTATTGTTTTTGCCCAATTGGTTCCGCAGAGACCTGCCAAAATTTTTCCGGTGACGGATGATGTGGGCTTGTTGACGACCGCAGAAAGAGAACAGCTCAATCAAAAACTCATTAAATTTTACGATTCTACTTCGACCGAAATTGCGGTAATTATAGTGGCCACTACAAAAGGAGAGGATATTAATTACCTCGCCACAATGTATGGGGAAAAGTGGGGAATTGGAGAGAAGGAGCAAGACAATGGGATCGTTTTTTTGATTGCTACCGAAGATAGAAAATTTGCAATTCAGCAAGGTAGAGGCGTTGAAAGATACTTAACCGCATCTGTCGCCGGTCAAATTTTAGATTACTTGGTGACGCCAAATTTTAAGCAAGGAAAATGGTATGAGGGGATAAATGCCGGAACAACTGCCTTAATGGAAGTGGTGCAGGGAAAATTTAAACCCATGATTAGTGATGAGGCAGAAGAAGGCTTAAGTACTTTCCAGATTTTGATTATTGCATTTTTTATTCTGATGATTTTGCGATTTTTCTTTAAAAATCGTGGCGGCGGTGGTGGTAAGTATGGTGATGATGAAGATGTAATTTTAAGTCGGCGAGGAAGAAGAAGCTATCCTGGTGGATTTTTCCCTTTCCCCGGAAGTTTCGGTGGTGGCGGCTTTGGCGGTGGCGGTTTCGGCGGCGGTTCAGGGGGTGGCTTCGGTGGCTTTGGCGGCGGCGGAAGTTTCGGTGGCGGTGGAGCTTCTGGCGGATGGTAATTTACAGAATATCCAGAAAAGGTTTAAAGCGCGGAGTTCTAAATTGGTGAACGGAGAGATCGATGGTTTTTAAATTTTCAGGGGATTAAATGTAAACTATCTAAAATTTCATCGCAAAATGAATTTCATCAGATTACCGAAATAATGGTCAAGTTTAATACGAGCAGGTTCCAACTTGCCTTATTAGAAATAAATCACAATTCAAAAATACTAATCTAGACTATCAATAGGATCGAGCTTTAGCCCGCTTATTTTTAGGGAGACGGGCTGGCTTTAGCCAAAACTTAAGATTTCGAACAATTACTTGAAATTGGAGTTGATTATCACATCATTCGCATTTGTCACTTCTTCCTTTTGCATCTTTCTTGCAAAAATTTCCAAAAAAAAATCAGCTATAATGATAGCTGATTTTCGAAGTATAAGAATTGATCTAATTGATGGAAATACTTCCACCACTGCTCTTCTCATTGCTCAATATATTTAAATTTCCTTTGCGCGTTACATTAATATCGCCCGAGGAACTTGCTGCAGCATTCAACTCGTTAGAAACGGAAACACGGATATCTCCACTGCTCGATGCTTTTAAATCAGCATATGCTACAATTAATTTTTGCGCATTTAAATCTCCAGAAGAAGAAGCGGTTAAATTTGCATTTTTCGCTTTTCCAGAAATAGTAATGTCTCCAGAGGAAGTGGCTTCGGATGTTAAATCAACTGCCCAAACTTGACCCGTAAAACTTCCCGAGCTGGAAACGTCGATGGTCATGTCGTTGGCTTCTAAATTTCCTGTAATGTCTGCAGAGCTGGAAACTTGAATGATTGTCTTTTCCTGCGTGAATTTATCTTTAATATTTATCGTAGCCGAAGAGCTTGCTCGAACGGCCGAAAAATCTTTCGCGAAAATCTTTACGCCTACATTTCTGGCAGAAATATTTGAACCTGATTTAAAATGAATATATAATTTTCCGTTCACATTTTCCACGATGATGTCCTCCAAAATATCAGAAGGCGCCGTAACCACCACTTTTTCCTCCTCTGCTTTTTCCACTTCTGCATTAATAGATTGTACGACTTTAATTTCGTCAAAAGTCATATTATAGACCTTATTTTTTATCGTTCCGGTACCAATTTTTGGCGTCATGTTTAGAGAAAAACCTTCGTCTAACTTTACGTTGCAAGAGGATAGTGCAAGAAATAGAGACAAGGCAGAAATAGTTACTGTTTTCATAGTTTAAATTTTAGAAGAATAGTTTAGGGAGTTAAAGATAAATTATAAATGAATATCTTTATACTTTAATAACAATTTACGAATGAAAAATATTACATCTGTTTTTTTAATTTCCACATTGGCAATCACTTCTGCTTGTACCACTATGAAAACTACTGATAAAGATCCCACAGAAATTCCTGCACCCGATGCAAGTTTATCTTCTAATCCATTTATGACGAAAAGTTCTCTGCAATACCAAGCACCGGAATTTGATAAGATAAAGGATGACCATTTTAAACCCGCTTTTGAGTATGGAATGAGAGTTCAATTGGCGGAAATTGAAAATATTGCGAACAATTCTGCCGCGCCAACTTTTGAAAATACAATTCTCGCCTTAGAAAATAGTGGCGAAATTTTGCGTAGAGCCCAAATTGTTTTTTATAATCTTACAGGATCTAATACCAATCCTGCATTGCAGGCTTTAGAAGAAGAATATGCACCCATCTTTTCTGGTCTTACGGACAAAATATATTTGAATGAGAAATTATTCTCCAGAATCAAAGCCATTAATAATGAAGGTTTAGGAGCTGAAGAAAAAAGAGTTTTAGATTTGTACACCACTAATTTCAAAATTGCCGGTGCTGATCTTTCTGCTGATGATAAAGTGAAAGTTAAAAAGATCAACGAAGAATTGGCAACGCTTTCTACCCAATTTTCCAATAAATTATTGGATGCGCGTAAAAATGGAGCATTAGTTATTTCCGATGTTAAAGAATTAGACGGTCTTTCTCAAGATGAGATTGATGCCGCTGCTGCGGATGCTAAAAGTGCTGGGCAACCGGGAAAATATCTTTTAGCCTTACAAAATACCACGCAACAACCTCTTCTTCAAAATTTAAAAAACAGAGCAACCAGAGAAAAGTTATTTAAAGCCTCTTGGTACCGTGCAGAAAAAGGAAATGCAGATGACACCAGAACTATTTTGGAAAGAGAAGCAAAACTAAGAATGCAAAAAGCCCAGGTTTTAGGCAAAAAATCTTTCGCTGAATGGAAATTGCAGGATCAGATGGCAAAAACACCAGAAAATGCCATGAATCTTTTGGCACAATTGGCCAAACCAGCCGTGGAAACTGCGAAAAGAGAAAGCAATGAAATTCAAAGCTTAATCGACAAACAAAAAGGAGGATTTACGGTTGAACCTTGGGATTGGAATTTTTACGCTGAACAAGTTCGAAAAGAGAAATTTGATTTAGATGAAAATGAAATCAAACCTTATTTTGAAGTAACCACCGTTTTAGAAAAAGGAGTTTTCTTTGCAGCAGAAAAATTTTACGGCATCACATTTAAAGAAAGAAAAGATGTTCCAGTGTATCATCCAGATGTTGTAGCATATGAAGTTTTTGATAGAGATGGCCAATCATTAGCGATTTATTACTTAGATTTCTATACCCGAGACAATAAGAATGGTGGAGCTTGGATGAGCAATTTTGTGGAGCAATCTCATTTGTTAAAACAAAAACCAGTTATTGTAAACGTATTTAATTACCAAAAGCCGGCGGAAGGCAAACCTTCTTTAATTTCTTATGATGATGTTTCTACCATGTTCCATGAATTTGGTCATACCTTGCACGGACTGTTTGCGAATCAGAAATACCTTTCCATTTCGGGGACCAACGTTCCGCGGGATTTTGTAGAATTTCCTTCTCAGATCAATGAGTTTTTCGCACTGGAACCAGCTGTTCTAAAAAATTATGCGATTCACTATCAGACAAAAAAACCGATGCCGCAGACTTTGGTGGACAAAATTAAAAAAGCGGCCACCTTTAATCAGGGTTATTCTACAACAGAATTGGTTTCTGCTGCAATTTTGGATATGAATTGGCATTCTGTAACGGATGAATCTCAATTTAAACCGGCTTTAGATTTCGAGAAAAGTGTCTTAAATAAATATGGATTTACCTTAAATGCAGTTCCACCAAGATATCATACTCCTTATTTCGCACATATTTGGGGCGGTGGATATTCTGCAGGATATTATGCATACATGTGGAGTGATATGTTAAATGCCGATGCTTGGGACTGGATTTCTACGCATGGCGGAATGACCCGCGAGAACGGTGATCTCTTCCGTAAACATATTTTGTCGGTAGGTAATTCTGTAGATTTAAATACTGCATTTAAAGAATTCACAGGGAGAAATCCGACGATTCAACCTTTGTTGAAAAATAAAGGATTCATTAAATAAGAAAATTAAAATAATCAATTTTAACCGCAGAGATCTCTGCGGTTTTTTTATGAAAACTTTCGGGATTTTCTTGGCATTAATTTTTTACGCGTTTTTGTCATTCCGTAGGAATCTCTGCAAAATTCAAATTAATTACATTATTTACAACATAATGAAAGAATAAACTTAAAAGAGAATATTCTTTCTTGCGTTAATTCTGATGTGCAGAACATTCGTGAAAGGATATGATGACTGCAAACTTACTTTGACTAGCGATAACTCTTGGACTTTCGCTCAATTTTTTTTCGAAAGGCAAACAACCTCAAATTCTAGCCCGGATGGAAGTGGAAATCCTGCCATTGCGATTGTACAATTATGTTAAACGGATTAGTTCTCATCATTCGCAATGACAGATTGAAGCGTACAGCCGGAAACAATTTTCGGAGAAGAAATATGCTTCATTGCTTCAAAAAAATACTTAATTTTGTAATCAAATAAATAAGAATGCCGAAAATTTCTCAGCGTGCCCAGAATATGCCCGCTTCGCCGGTTAGAAAACTGGTTCCTTACGCCTTACTTGCGAAACAAAAAGGAATAAAAGTTTATCATTTAAATATCGGGCAACCTGATATAGAAACACCCCAATCTGCTCTGGATGCGGTGAAAAATAATGATTTAAAAATCTTTGAGTATGCGCTTTCCGAGGGAAATTTAGAGTACAGATCGGCTTTGAATTCTTACTATCATTCTTTAGGTTTTACAGATTTAACTCCGGATAATTTTATTGTGACCAATGGAGGTTCCGAAGCTTTAAATTTTGCGCTTTCCACTTTATGTGATGCAGCTGATGAAGTGATTATTCCAGAACCTTATTATGCGAATTACAATGGTTTTGCAAGCACTTTTAATGTCACTGTAGTTGCGGTGACTTCTACTATTGATTCTGGTTTTGCTTTGCCGCCGATTGAGGATTTTGAGAAAAAAATTACGTCAAAAACGAAAGCGATATTAATCTGTAATCCTGGTAATCCAACGGGTTATTTGTATACGAGAGAAGAGTTGCAAAAATTAGCAGATATTGCTTTGAAACATGATATCGTCATCATTTCTGATGAAGTTTATAGAGAATACGTTTACGATGGGAAACAGCAGGTTTCTATGTTTGAGTTTCCAGAAATTGCTGAAAATTGCATTATCATTGACTCAGAATCAAAACGCTATTCTATGTGTGGCGTTCGAATTGGATCATTAATTACAAGGTCCAAAAAGATTCATGATGCAGCCATGCTTTTTGCACAGGCAAGATTGAGTCCGGTTCTTTTGGGCCAAATTGCAGCAGCAGCAGCCCATCAAAATGATGCAGATTATATTTTAAAAGTTCGAGCAGAATACACGCACCGCAGAAATGTTTTGGTGGATTTGCTGAACGGAATTCCGGGTGTAGTTTGCCCGAAACCCAAAGGTGCCTTTTATTGCGCCGTAGAACTTCCTGTAGATGATACTGATAAATTTGCGCAGTGGCTTTTAGAAAGTTACTCACATAACAACGAAACCATTATGGTGGCTCCGATGAGCGGATTTTACAGCAATCCTGAATTGGGTAAAAAACAAGTGCGGATTGCCTATGTTTTAAATGAAGTTGATTTAAGGAGAAGTGTAGAATTGCTGAATGATGCGCTGCAGAAATATAAGATTGAATTTAATCTCTAATTAAATAAATTCATGGTTAAAAAAATAAAAAATTACATGCTTTTACCTTTGCTAGCAATTTTAGTTTGTAGTTGTACAAACACGATGCAGAATAATTCATCGAAAAGTAGCGACATCAGTTCCGTCTCTTATTCAAAAACATTAGGAAGAGCGGGTTTTCTAAAGATTGTAGCGACAAAAGACTCTTTGATTTCCACAAAATATGGAAGTGCGTTTAACGATAATCCGGAAGTTAAACGGAAAATTGATGCTGCAGACTGGAACAAAATTGTTTCTTCCATTAATATCGAGATGATTAAAAAAATCAAAAGTGGCGAAGGACAAGGTCATTACGATGGTCCGGATGAAATCTTCGAAATTACGACTTCAGATCATAAGTATACTTTGATGAATGTGGCAGATTCTGCGCAGTACAAGCAACTTGGAAATCTGAAAAACGTTATTAAAAAAATTACGTCTTCCCAAAAATAATGCAGGAAAACATATCCTTAAAACCTTACAATACTTTTGGAGTTGAGGTTTCTGCAAGATATTTCGCAGATGTGCAAACTTTGGAGGAATTACTTCAAGCACTCAATTACTCAAAAACTCAGAAACTTCCACTTCTTATTCTTGGGGGCGGAAGTAATTTGTTGTTTACGAAAGATTTTGATGGATTGGTTATTCAGTTGAATTTGAAAGGTATTACGGAAGAAATTATATCTGAAAATGAAGTTTTAGTAACCTCAAAAGCGGGCGAAAACTGGCATGAATTTGTACAGTTCTGTTTGGATAGAAATTACGGTGGTTTAGAAAATTTATCTCTCATTCCAGGGAATGTTGGAACGTCGCCAATGCAAAATATTGGTGCGTACGGAACTGAAATTAAAGACACTTTCGTGAGTTGTAAAGTTTTGAATTTAGAAACTTTAGTAATTGAAGAATTTGACCACGAAAAATGCAATTTCGGTTACCGAGAATCTATATTTAAAAGAGCAGGAAAAGGAAAATATGTAATTTTGGACGTGACTTTTAAACTGACTCGAAAAAAACATTCCATCAAAACTGAATATGGCGCAATCCAAGCAGAACTGAAAAATTTAGGAATAGAAAACTTCGACAAGCTCAGTGTAACCATTCAAGATATTTCTAAAGCCGTTATCAACATCAGACAAAGTAAATTACCCGATCCCAAAGTTCTCGGAAATGCGGGAAGTTTCTTCAAAAATCCAACAATTCCATTATCTCAATTTGAAAATTTGAAACAAAAATTTTCAATTATTCCAGGTTATCCAAACGGAAATTTTGTAAAAGTTCCTGCAGGTTGGCTCATCGAACAGTGCGGATGGAAAGGAAAACAAATTGGAAATGTGGCTTCTCATGAACTTCAAAGTTTAGTAATCATCAACAAAACGGGAAAAGCGTCAGGAAAAGAGATTTATGATTTTTCTACGATGATCATTGGGTCGGTAAAAGAAAAATTTGGAATTGAGTTGGAACGGGAAGTTAATATTTTATAATTTCTTTAAAAATAATTGCCAAAGAAATATCTGTTTAAAAAAATTGGAGAGGAAGTTCACTAATTATATATACTAAGACATTACAATTTTCTTTCTAAACATAATAGGAATTTTTTGAGGAGCTGACTTATAATGTCTTTTTTGAAGCGTGAATATCGGAAGTTGATTAAATACTATTAGAGCGAATTTTTAGAGGAATTGATGTTTACAGAGGTTCTTATGAAGAGAAGTGTTTTCAGGAATTAAGTAATTGGGCGAGATGATTTTCCTCGTATTATCACAGAATTAAAGGAGTTGAAAATTTTTAGAATATTGTAAATATTTAATTCATAAATGTTTGTCTATATAAAATATTCTTCGTTATTTTGCACTCTGAAATATTTACTAGAAATAAAGAACATCGAGATATGTCAAGAATTTGCCAAATAACAGGAAAGCGTGCCATGGTAGGAAACAATGTTTCTCACGCTAATAACAAAACAAAACGTCGTTTTGAAATTAACTTATTGGAGAAGAAATTTTACCTTCCAGAGCAAGAGAAATCGGTAACTTTAAAAGTTACTGCTCATGGATTGAGAATCATCAATAGAATTGGGATTGAAGAAGCAATCTTACGTGCAACTAGAAACGGGTTTATTAAATAAGAAATCATGGCAAAAAAAGGAAATAGAGTACAGGTGATTTTGGAGTGCACAGAGCACAAAGAAACTGGTGTAGCAGGAATGTCAAGATACATTACCACGAAAAATAAAAAGAACACAACAGAGAGATTAGAATTGAAAAAATTTAATCCGGTTCTCAAGAAATATACCCTTCACAAAGAAATCAAGTAATTTTTAAAAGAATAAAAGATGGCAAAGAAAGTAGTAGCAACCCTTCAGGGTGGTGCAGGTTCTAAAAAAATGACCAAAGTAGTGAAAATGGTAAAATCCGCAAAAAGTGGTGCTTACGTTTTCGAAGAAAGAGTAATGAATGCTGACGAAGTAGAAGGTTTTTTGAAAAAATAATTCTTTTGCCTGGCAAATACCATATATAACTATCCAATTTTTTGGATAGTTTTTTTGTTATCTTTGTTTTCGCCGAAAATAGGGTGATTTCATAAATTTAATTCGTAAATCTAAAGAATGAGTTGGTTCAAGAAAGTATTTAAAAAAGAAGAGAAAGAAACTTTGGATAAGGGATTGGAAAAATCCAACCAAGGTTTTTTTGAAAAAATTTCCAAAGCCGTTGTCGGTAAAAGTAAAGTTGATGACGAAGTTCTTGATGATCTGGAAGAAATTCTTATCGCCTCTGATGTTGGTGCATCTACCACCATTAAAATCATTGAACGGATAGAAAATCGGGTTGCTCGCGATAAATTTGTGAATACTGATGAGCTAGACACTATTTTAAGGGAAGAAATTTCTGGATTATTGTTAGAAAATCCTCATGCATCTACAGGAAATATCGATGAGAGTAAAAAACCATACGTGATCATGGTTGTAGGAGTAAACGGTGTTGGCAAAACAACAACCATTGGAAAGCTTGCGCATCAGTTTAAATCTGAGGGACGAAATGTAGTTTTAGGTGCGGCAGATACTTTTCGTGCGGCAGCGGTAGATCAATTGGTAATTTGGAGTGAAAGAGTTGGTGTTCCCATTGTCAAGCAGAATATGGGATCAGATCCTGCTTCTGTAGCGTTCGATACTGTTCAAAGCGCAGTTGCCAATAATGCAGATGTTGTAATTATAGATACCGCCGGACGATTACATAATAAGGTGAATCTGATGAATGAATTGACCAAGATTAAACGAGTGATGCAAAAAGTAATTCCAGATGCTCCACATGAAATTTTATTAGTTTTAGATGGTTCTACAGGTCAGAACGCTTTTGAACAAGCGAAACAATTTACAGCCGCCACAGAAGTTAATGCTTTGGCAGTGACCAAATTAGATGGAACTGCGAAAGGCGGAGTGGTGATAGGGATTTCTGATCAATTTCAAATTCCTGTAAAATATATTGGCGTAGGAGAAAAAATGACAGACCTTCAATTGTTTAATGGAACAGAATTTGTAGATTCATTTTTCAGAAAGAGGAAATAGAAATAATTCTTTAATCTAAAAATAAACTTAAACTTTTTATTAACATTAAAATCTTAAAACTATGGGTATTTTAACATGGATCATATTTGGTCTTATCGCAGGTGCAATCGCTAAATTCATTATGCCAGGAAACCAAAACATGGGTTGGTTATTAACAATTGTTCTGGGAATTATTGGAGCGTATGTTGGCGCTTTTGTTGGTCAACTTCTTGGATTTGGAGATGTAGACGGATTTAACATAGGTAGTATGTTTATCGCTATTGCTGGGGCATTGCTTGTCCTTTGGATCTACGGCATGGCCACAAAGAGAGGATAAGATCTTATCTAAAAAATAAAAATCCCGAACTAAATTTTAGTTCGGGATTTTTTATTCGATTTCTAAAGCATCAATCAAATTTAATTTGAAACGGCATTTCCATCATAACGCCGCTTTTTAATTTTGGATTGGTAATTTGCTGGAACATTTGGAAGTTTTCTTCCCCCATTTTATTTTTAATTATTCGAGTTGAAATTTGATCTTCGTCCATTGATTTAAAAATTTGTTCAAACTTATTTACTTTCTTCGGGTACGAAGTAACTTGAAAATCTTTTACTTTTGCTTTGGATGCTGCAAATTTCACAGCGTCATTCAATGTTCCCAGTTCATCAACAAGACCAATTTCTTTTGCGCGTGTACCACTCCAAACTCTTCCACCACCAATTT
This sequence comes from Chryseobacterium sp. MP_3.2, assembly GCF_035984805.1. NCBI lineage: Bacteria > Pseudomonadati > Bacteroidota > Flavobacteriia > Flavobacteriales > Weeksellaceae > Chryseobacterium > Chryseobacterium sp. MP_3.2. Next base: position 98,460 of record NZ_JAXCHW010000006.1, read on the forward strand.
CATCAATTTGTTCAAAAGATTTTTTTCTATTTTCTGTTACGAAATAGACAAATCTCTTGTAAGTCTGCTCTACGCTTCTATTCATCATGGCCAATCCTCCTGCGGAAATTCCATTGATTGGAGAAAACATATTTGAGTTTGCATTGGTTGTTACCGCATGGGAACTTAAACCATTTTTATTTGCTACATCTTTAAAATAGGGAATCATTCCGAATACGCCAATGGAACCCGTTAAAGTATTGGGTTCAGAATAAATTTTATCTGCGGCCATGGCAATATAATAACCGCCGGAAGCTGCATAATCTCCAAATGATACTACAACAGGTTTTTTCTTTTTCAACTGAGCCATTTCAAAAAGAATTTCATCTGATGCATTCGCACTTCCTCCCGGCGAATTGATTCGAAAAACTACGGCTTTTACTTTATCGTCTGCTGCAATCTTTTTAATATCCTTTACGAAATTATCTGCATAAATATTATCATATCCTTCACCATTGTAAATTGCTCCAGAAGCATAGAGAACTGCTATTTGAGTATCGACATTTGAATCTTTATCGGAATAGGAATTGATGTATTTATTAAAAGAGATTTTCTGAAGTTTATCTTTTTCTTTTAGATTCAATTTGTTTTTAAGTAATTGGTCATACTCTGTCTTTTGAATCAATTTATCAGCGAGTTTGTTTTGAAGACTCAGCTCAGGAATTATACCATATAAACTATCTACAACAGTACGGAACTGTGAAGAATCCATTTTTCGGGATGTTGCTATTTTCGCTGAATTCACGGACCATATGTCATTTAATAAAGTAGAAAGCTGTTCTCTGTTTTCTGGTGACATATCATCTCGCAAAAATGGTTCTACCGCCGCTTTGTATTTACCATGGCGAATAACTTGAATACCGATTCCAAATTTCTCTGTGAAACTTTTCATGTACAAAACTTCTGTGGATAATCCCTTTAAGTCAATGCCACCCGCAGGATTTAAAAAATATTGGTCTGCTACAGAACCTAGATAATAAGCAGGTTGTGACACTACATTACCGTATGCGTAAACAAATTTCCCACTTTTCTTAAAGTCTTCTAAAGCTGCACGTACATTATCTAATTGTGTCATTCCCGCACGGATACCGTCAGTTTCTATGCTAATCCCTTTAATTTTGTCGTCTGTTTTCGCATTTTTGATGGCTTCTAAGATGTCATAAAGAAGAAGGCTTTTCGTTTGGTCTCCAAAGGCGAAGAGGTCTGGATTATCTTCAGATGGACTATCAATAATTCCTGTTTTAAAATCTAAAGTAAGAATGGAATTTGACTTAACCGAGGGTTTTTGATCACTGAAAGCACTTGCTGCTACCAATAAAATCAGAGATAGGAAAAAAAGACCCACTATAATCATTATAGCGACTATATTTGCTAAAACGTTTTTGAAAAAACTTTTCATAAAATTTTATTATTTTCACAATATGTCGCACCATAACGTCACTTTGTTACTCGGAAGTAATTTGGGAGATACAATTAAAAATATTGAAACTGCATTATCCTTATTAGAGAGGGATGTGGGGCAAATTTTAAAGAGCTCTCCTATTTTAATGAGCCAGCCTGTAGAATTTGTCAGTATGAATATTTTTTGTAATATTGCAATAGTAATAAAAACGCATTTTTCGCCCTTAAAACTTTTGAATTCCGTAAAAAATATTGAAAAGGAAATGGGTAGATTAGAGGATTCATCAGCTACACAACAGTACACGGACCGATTGATAGACATTGATATTGTGCAGTATGAGGGTCTTGTCTTCGAGTCAGAAACTTTATTGATTCCGCATTACAAGCATGTGTTTGAAAGAAGTTTTTCTCAGGAATTATTAAAAAATTTAAAAACACAATAAAACATTAAATATGAAACTAGGTTTATTTTTAGCATTTATGCTTCCTATGGTTTTCTATGCGCAGGACTCTACTGCCGTGAACAATGATTACCCCAATACTTTCTCTAGTGGTTCTGCCAATGTTGCAAAGTTTGACAATTCAGCCAGGAGGTTTAATGATTGGGCAATTTCCGTAGGTGGAGGTGCCGCATTTTTGGCGAAGGGAGATTTAACTTCTTTTTACGACAAAAAAATTAATTGGGGCTGGAACGCTTACGTAAGTTTGGATAAACAAATTACCCATACTTTCGGTGCTAGTCTTCAGTATGCAATGGGCGAGAGTAACCAGAGAGGTCAATTACCTGGAGCAGAAGGAGTGAAAGCTGGAGTTGCAGATGCTTATACCAAATATCAGCAAGTCTCAATTCTGGGAGATATTAACTTTTCTAATTTGTTGAGAAGGGTAGATAATAAATCTCCATACAGATGGGCTTTACATGGTTACGCTGGAGGAGGACTTCAAGCGTATGAAACCCTTTTAATTGATAAGGATATTTCAAATTACAATCCAAGAACTTTTCCACTTGCTGTAAATCAAAAATTTGATTTTTCATCATTTTTTGTCCAAACTGGTGTTGGATTAAAATATAAGGCTTCCAAAGTAATTGATATAGAGCTGAGAACAATGTACATCATTAGTGGTGATGAAGAATTTGACGGAGGTGGTGATTTAAGAGATACAGGTTCCCCAAGAATTAATTATAATTTAATTAATGATTCTTATAGTGATGATATGTTAACTGTTAATTTGGGTTTATCATTTAAACTAGGAAAGCATATTTCACATTTAGCGTGGCATGATCCATTGCAAGAAGCGTACAGCAGAGTAAATGCCTTAGAAAATTCTACAAATGAATTTATCGTTTGCGAAAAAGGCGACAGTGACAATGATGGCGTTTGCGATGATTGGGACAGACAATTAGGTACACCATCTGGAGCTAGAGTAGACGGTGCTGGTGTAGCATTAGACATGGACTTAGACGGAACGATCGATTTATATGATAAATGCGTTACCGTTCCAGGACCGATTGAAAATAATGGTTGCCCGCTTAATAGTGCAGTTAATTAAAAGTCAATACTCAAAATGGTATGAAATTTGATATCGGTGCAAGAATGTTTTATGTTAAGATTATCATAAATTAACATTAGATCTTATAAAATACTTACAACCTAAAAAAAATAAATTATGAAACTAAATTTAATAATCGCAGCATTAGCACTTCCTGTTGCAATGTGTGCACAAGATTCTGTCGCGGTTTCTGCAGAAGGGTATCCAAATACTTATTCTTCAGGATCTGCAAACGTTTCTCCCTTCACTCAAGATTCGAAACGATTTAATGACTGGGCAATTTCTGCGGGAGCGGGTGTTCCTCTTCTTCAGTCTGGAGATTTAACGTCCATTAAAAATGGTAACGGAAAAAATATTTTCGGTTATTCTGCTTACTTAAGTGTTGACAAAGCAATTACTCATGCATTTGGAATCAATCTTCAATATGACAGAGGAGAAACTAGACAAGGTTGGTTTAATACGAAAACTGACAATGCTACTGGTACTGATTTTCAAGATGTAGGTGCACGAACTCAATATGATGCTTTATCTTTGATTGGAGACGTTAACTTCTCTAATTTATTAAGAAGAGTAGATAATAAATCTCCATATAGATGGGCTTTACATGGTTATGCAGGAGTAGGAACTATGGCATACAGAGCATATTTAGAAGATGCGAAAGGACAAAGATTACAAACAGAGATTAAACCTTTCAGCTTAAGCTCTATGTTTGGTCAAGCTGGTGCTGGTCTAAAATATAAAGTAAACAGAAGAATCGATGTAGAAGGTAGAGTAATGTATGTGGTTACTGGAGATGATCAGTTTGATGGTGGTGGAGCTCAGTACAGCCCTATCAACATGAGAGAAGATCAGATTTCTGATAACTTTTTGAACGCAACTTTAGGACTTTCTCTTAAATTAGGAAAGCATCAGTCTCATTTAATGTGGCATGACCCATTGCAGGAAATTTATTACAAATTAGATGTTTTGGCAGATAAAAACCAAGATGTTGAAGTGTGTAAAAAAGGAGATGCAGATAATGATGGCGTTTGCGATGATTGGGACAGACAACTTGATACTCCTGCAGGAGCGAGAGTTGATGGAGCAGGTGTTGCATTGGATACAGATTTAGATGGAGTGATTGACTTGTATGACAAGTGTGTTACTGTTCCTGGTCCAGTAGAAAATAATGGTTGTCCTACTTCAACTACAGTTACAGATAATACAAGAACTTTGGAAGGAATTGAATTCGATTTAAATTCAGATCGTATTTTACCTTCTAACACTCCAATCTTAAATAACGCCGTTAATTATATCAACTCCTCTACAGGAACATATAATGTAATCGGTGCTACAGATACAAGAGCATCTGATGCTTACAATCAAAATTTGTCTGAAAGAAGAGCAAATAATGTTAAAAATTATTTAATGCAAAATGGTGTTACTACAGGTAAGCTAGATGCATTGGGTAGAGGTGAAAAAGACCTTAAATATCCAGAATGTGAACCAGCTACTAAATGTCCAGAATGGAAAAATAGAGCAAACAGAAGAGTTTACTTCGAAGCTAAATAATATAGCATTTCATTCATATTAAAGCCACGCATTGCGTGGCTTTTTTTGTTTCTTGATTATTGTTTACCTATTTTTACAAGATGATTTCGCCACAGGATTTCCAAAATTTAAAGATGCAAACCCTTTCTCATTTTTGGGGGTATGATGCATTTAAAGATAGTCAGGAAGAAATTATAGATGCTGTGATTTCGGGAAAAGATACGTTGGCTTTACTACCAACAGGTGGTGGAAAATCAATGTGCTACCAATTGCCGGCACTTATTTTAGAAGGTACATGTTTGGTGATTTCACCGCTTTTGGCTTTGATGAAAGATCAGGTTTTTCAATTGAAGAATAATGGGATAGAAGCGGAATATCTCTCCTCGGAATTAGATGAATATGAAGCGGAAATAATTTTTAACCGATGTAAATCTGGCCTTACAAAATTGCTTTATTTAAGTCCAGAGCGCCTTACCAATAGGTTATTTCTTCAACATTTAGAAGAGATTCAAGTTTCTTTTATTGCGGTAGATGAAGCACACTGTATTTCAGAATGGGGTCAGGATTTTCGGCCAAGCTATCAAAACATCAAACAGTTCAGAGAAAATCTGAAAAAAATACCCGTTTTAGCTTTAACAGCAACCGCAACCCCAAAAGTTCTACAAGAAATTCAACTCAAACTCAATTTACGGGGAACTTCAATTTTTCAGAAAAGTTTTCGACGAACCAATATCAAAATCATCTCGGATCAAGTTTCAGATAAATATGAAAGAATTTTAAATTTGATGAAATTTAATAATTCATCTGGAATTATTTATGTCAGAAGCCGTAAAGAAACGGAGGAACTTACCCATTTTCTTCGAAAAAATGACATTAAAAATGTGGATTATTTTCATGCTGGTTTGCCAGTAAAAGAGAAAAATGAGAAACAAAATTATTGGATTAAAAGTCATAATCATGTTTTAGTTTCGACCAATGCCTTTGGAATGGGAATAGATAAGGACCAAGTTCGGTTTGTTGCACATTTTTCTCCGCCACAGTCTTTGGAGAATTATTATCAAGAGATTGGTAGAGCAGGGAGAGATGGCTTGGAGTCTTTTGCATTTCTGTTATGGAATGATCAGGAGCTCCGTAACTTTGATGAAATTTTGTACAGACAGATTCCAAATAAAGCAGAATTTCAAAATATGGTCACTTATCTTTATTCTTGCTTTCAAATTGCAGAAAATGATTTGCCCGAAAATATTTTTCAGCTCCACGTTTCACGAATTCAGAATTATACAAAATATACTTTTGCCAAAATTAACAATGTCCTAAATTTCTTGCATCATCAGGAAATTATATTCATGAACACGTATCAATCCCTGTCTACCATAGAAATGAAAATTAAGCCAGACGAACTTGATTTGTTGGCTAAAAAAGATGCTTATTTTATGGAGTTACTTTTTAGAAATGTCTCGGGATTGAATACCCATAAGCAAAAACTAAGTGAATTAAACTTTAGCAAAAAAATTGGTTCAGAAATTCACGTTGTTAAGGAGCGGATCCGTGAAATGCAACAAAAAAAGTATTTGGAGTATATTGATGGAAACATGTCCAGCATAAAATTTCTCAAACATCGGGATGATCGTGCGATTGGTGGTCAATATTGGAATCTTTTTGAGCAAATTCAAAAAAATAAGATCCAAAAGTGGGAAGAGATGAAGTTCTTTGTGCAAAATACAGACTTCTGTAAAATGAAAATGATACTTTCTTATTTCGGTGAAAAAAATGTTAAGAATTGTGGCAAATGTTCCGTTTGTGATCAGCAAAAAGAGCAAGTTTTCGGAAGAAATATCGGTACGGAAATAATTCAAATTTTGCAACAAAAACCCTCCAGTGTGGAAGAGATTTCTATGCGTTTAAATTATTTTGAGAAAGAAAATATCTTAGAAAACCTTATTCATCTCTTGGATTCAGGAAAGGTAAAAATGCTCAATTTTAGAACTTATACTTTGGCTTGAAAATAGAATACATGCCAAAATTTTATTAACACCTCTACTTTCAATTTTACATGAAATCATTAAAAATAGTATTCTTCGGAACTCCAGAATTTGCCAAAACTTCATTAGAAGCAATTCATCAATCCATTCATCAAGTAGTGGGTGTAGTTACGGTCGCAGATAAAGCGAGTGGACGTGGGCAAAAAATGAATCAGTCTGCAGTGAAAAGTTTTGCCGTAGAAAATGATTTGGCACTTTTTCAACCAGAAAAATTACGCGACGAAGAATTTTTAGCTCATATGAAAGCTTTGGAAGCAGATGTATTTGTAGTTGTTGCTTTTCGAATGATGCCGAAAATTTTATTTGAAATGCCTAAAATCGGGACTTTTAATCTTCACGCATCTTTATTGCCAGATTATCGTGGAGCCGCACCTATTAATTATGCCCTCATTAATGGAGAGAAAAAAACCGGAGCGACCTCTTTTTTCATCAATGAAAAGATTGATGAGGGAAATATTCTTTTGCAAGAGGAATTGGACATCCTACCGACAGAAAATGCGGGGGATCTTCATGATCGTTTAATGGAGATGGGTGCAAAATTAGTTGTAAAAACTTTAGATGGTTTGGCAGAAAATAGCATTCAAGAAAAACCGCAACCTGAAGTAGAAACTCCGAAAAACGCTTTTAAAATATTTAAAGAAAACACCAGGATTAATTGGGGACAACCGGCTGAAACCATATTTAATTTTATTCGGGGAATGTCTCCTTATCCGGCTGCATTCACTATTCTGAAAATTGGTGAAGAACATAAATCCTTAAAAATATTTAAAGGGAAATTTGAGAAATTAGAATCGTCAAATCACACAGGAACTGTAGAAATTAATAAACATACTTTTAAAATCTTTGTAGGAGATGGTTTTTATGAACCTTTAGAACTTCAATTAGAAGGTAAAAAAAGGATGAATGTAAAAGACTTTTTAAATGGATTTCGCGATTATGAAAATATTACTATAGCAGTTGATTAATTTCTATTCTTCAACAGAACCCAACCTTTATAGTTTACAATAAGCCCAGAATCAGGTTCTGTCCATTGTAAAATATACCAATACGTTCCCGTTGCGAGTGCCCGTCCATTACTTTTGCCATCCCAAATGAAAGGTTCTTTCTGTGTTTGAAAAATGGCAGCACCAAAACGATCGTAGATTTCAATCTTTACATCTTTTTTAATTTTTAATTCAGAGTAATCTAAGGTATCGTTATAGCCATCGTCATTTGGTGTGATTACATTAATCAAGTTAATAATTAAAAAATCTTTATTTACAGTTTCACAGTTTTGAGAATCTGTAACATTAATTGTGTGTATCCCGCGTGCAATATTTTGAAAGACATTGGAACTTTGAAACGGTCCATTATCTATGGAATAAAGATATGGAGGCGTTCCTCCAGTCACGGATACTGTTGCTGTACTCCCAGTAACTTCAATATTACTAATCACGGGAAGTTCTGACGCAAAAATTGTCACATTCTGTCGGTATATGCATCCATTAAAACCTAAATCTACATAATATTCGCCTACCGGAGCAGAAATTGAAGAAGTGTTTTCTCCTGTACTCCAAAGATAAGAATCAAAGCCAAGACCCGCTTCTATAATGGTTTCAGCGGTGGGACAAATGGTTTGATCAATGAGCTCAGTTGATTTTTTCGGACTTTTAAAAACAATGGTCAGTTCTCCTATTGTCGGACATTCTGTAGCGCTTTCAAATCTGACATAAAAAGTTTCGGTTTGAGAAAGCGTTTGTGAAGAAGATATTGGATTTAATTTCACCTGTGCATCAGTCCCTGTTTTGTAATAGGTGGAAGTTACTGCGGCGTCTGTTGTAAAAAAACTTTTATAATCTCCTAATTGAACAGTGACATTTCCCGTTAGTGCATTATCACAAACTGAAGTTGAAACTACACTAGTTAAAATCGTAATAGAATTTCCAATTTTCAATTCAAACTGTCCAAATTGGGTGGTGCAACCTGCAATATTTTCAATTCGAAAATAAATTAAAGTATTTGTAGCGTAACTGAAATCATTAGGTAGAAAGTTGCTTGCTCCAATTTGTTGATCAGATGAATCCAGATAATATTTTACAATAAAATCCGAAGTAAAGTTTGAAATAATCTGCGGATTGATGTCTGAAAATTTAACCGTTGCATTTCCATTAAAATTATCATCGCAAAAGGTGGGATTGAAATTACTCAGATTAATTTGAGCAGTTGGTGCTAATTGTAAATTAATATTAGCCGTTTCTTCACAATCAAAGGGCGACAAAATTTTCGCATAAACCGTTTTGGGTAATGTGGTGAAAGTGGTGAAATTTAGAATAGGCTGCGTAAGCGCACCATCAGAATAATATTGAATGGTGTTATTCGGATCCGTGGAATTTTGAGCTAATGTTAGGTTATAAGTTCCGGTTCCATCTGCATTAGCACAGACTTTTAAAATTGCGTTTTTTGTTTCCAAAACTTTAAGGTCAATGGTAACTTTAAAAAACTCAGAATCTTCTGGGGAACCATTTCCTTCAATATAGTAAACGAAGAAATCGCTGATATTTGTTGTTAAAGATGCATTCGGAATATAAGTTATGATTCCTGTTGTACCATTTATAGTTGCAGTTCCAGATGTTCCCTGCACTCGGATTTTTGTTTTAGATGGTACTATAGTTTGCGTAGAAGCAGTAAAATTGGGTTGAATTAAAATTGATTTACAGCTTCCAATAATGTAATTGCTGGTAGAAATTGGTGCACAAATTAAAAATTGATACGGGGTGGTTAATTTCGTATCGCAGTTCGTTTTGGTAATAATGCAGGTGTAATCTCCGCTACCATATTGCTGTGGATTAAGAAAATAAGTAGTTTCAGTTGACAGAAGCACACCATTCAGGTACCATTTGTATTGATCATAAGAATCATCAACCTGCAAAAGAACCCCAGAAAAACAGTCGCCCGTTTTAGAAATTACTGGGACCGAGCTGAAACCCGCAAAATATCCACCGTAGCCAACTGCACCATCACCTGAAGCGATTCCTGCAGTGACAGATTTGGTAGAGTTTACAGTGATATTACCGGATACATTTAGAACATTATAAGTAACCCAACCTGGATTTCCTGTTACTTGAAAAGGTCCTTGAGTTCCAGAAAGTGGAGTTCCATTAACACTCACAGAAGCGCCAACTTCAGTGATGATATTGAGCTTCGCATTATAGGAGGTGATTCCAATTTTATTGATATCAGAAATCTCATCAATGTTATTGGGTAAAAAACAACTCAATGCCGGGATAAAATTAAAGCCTCCAGTTGCGTAAGGATTTCCATTTTCTACACCCGCCAAAAGTTGATATAAATAAATATTTTTGGAAGACTTAATGCTCATATTATAATGACTATCTCCTTGATCTTGATAATAGGGAGAATCAGCAATAAAATATTCACCTTCGTTTAAAGTGATAGGAACAGAGACACCATTAATGATAAGCGTGGTATTATCTTCTGTAGCTACAATTAAGCCCGACTCCATATTGTTAAAGGGCGGACCATTCCCTTTAACCAATACAAATTCATTTCCCAATCTTTCAATTGGAACGGACTGGTCCATTAAAATATCGTTATTACTAGAATTTTCGTTGGTGTAAATAGCGTTGTAATTTCCATTTGTAACTGCAATAGGTTGGTCAGCTTCAATTTTAGCACCAATTAATCCTTCAAGATTTGCCGTAGCACCTGTACTGATTACATTTACGATGTAAGATTCTCCTCTATTTAAAGTAGCAGTTTTCGTAGGAGTTGTTGTCCCATCAAAAAATACTATTGCTGGATCATAACCAGAAATATTTACAGTGGTATTATCTTCTGTAGCAATTATCCCAATGGTCGAAGTCACGTATCGTTGCGCAGATGCGGTTCTCGCCATGGCCGCGAAAAATGTTTTCCCTACACCAGCTAATCCTTTGGAGGTTATGATCTCTGCATGATTAGGAACCACAAATCTGAAATTAGCAAAAAATCTTTTCGATCCTTTAACGTAAAGTCCCATGGATACAGGCTTAAACATATCTGCTAAATCTGCAGAAATCATTTTTTCAAAAGGAATATCTACTGCTAACGGATTTCCTTTGGAAATTTGCACTGTTTTAAACAAGATGTTTCCTTGAAAAATATCCACGTTGAAAGGGGTCGTTTCACTGGTTGAAAGATAAAGATAACTCTCCACATTCAGCGGTCCATTTCGTGGCACACTTGCCGCAAAAGGTGCAAACCAGTGGTCTGTATCCAGCTGTGCATGGTAAGATCCGAAGATCATCAACATCAGAATTAAGTAGATTTTTTTCAAAGAAGGGGAATTATATTAAGCTTGTAAAAATACCTTTAAAAAGCCGAAAAAAAAATCTCTTTCTAAAAAATAGAAAGAGATTTTATTATGTTTAATTCTGATGATTAAGCAAGACTAACTCTTACGAAACCAACTACTTTAAGATCTGCATTTACAGACTTTACATAATCCGCAACTGAAGTACTACCATCTTTAATAAAAGCTTGGTGAACCAATGTATTGTCTTTGTAGAATTTCTGCATTTTACCTTTCAAGATATTGTCAATAATATTTGCAGGTTTCCCTTCTTTCATTAACAATTCACGCTCGATTTCTAATTCCTTGTCAATTGTTTCTTGGGAAACCATAGTTTCATCCAAAGCAATTGGCTTCATTGCAGCAACCTGCATAGAAACAGACTTAGCAACTTCTGCAGCTCCATCTACATCAGCAGAAAGCGAAGTAATTGCCGCAATTTTATTTCCTGCGTGAATGTACGCTCCTAAGAAAGGACCTTCAATACTTTCGAAAGAACCGATTTCAATTTTTTCTCCGATTAAACCTGTTTGAGCGATTAATTTATCAGCAACGGTAGAACCATCAAAATCTGCAGCTAAAAATTCTTCTTTCGTTTTTCCTACAGCAACTTCTGCTAATGCATGTGCTAGTTTTACAAAATCATCATTTTTTGCTACGAAATCTGTCTCACAGTTTAAAGCAATAATTGCACCCACAGTATTGTCTGCATTAACTTTAGCAATTACAGCACCTTCATGAGAATCTCTGTCTGCTCTGTTCGCTGCAACTTTTTGTCCTTTTTTTCTAAGGTTATCAATTGCTTTGTCAAAATCTCCTTCAGCTTCTACTAATGCTTTTTTGCAGTCCATCATTCCTGCTCCAGTAATATTTCTTAATTTAGCTACATCTGCAGCAACCGGTGTGTACATATTTTTTCTTTTTTAATATTAAATTTGATTAATTTAGCTTTTTTAGGGCGGTGCAAAGATAATAAAATTCACACAAACTAAAAAGAAGATTTAATCGTTATCTCTAAAATTGCAACTTCTAAAAAACGCTTCTTTTTATGTACAAATATTTATTTTTTCTTTCCGTATTTTTTTCTTCATTGAGTTTCGCACAATCCAGTTATACCGCAGCTCAAGTGGAGAAAAGTACAGATATTAAGGTGATTGCTAGTTTTATAAAGAGCAATCCAACGCATCCCAAAACGCCAGAATTTAGAAGAAAATTGGTAGCGGTAATGAATAATGACAAACCCGCGACCCAAAAAGCTGCTGTTGCGAAACCTACGGTAAAACCCATCAGTACCACTAAATTGAAAACGGCTATTAAAAGAGATGTGGCGAAAGACGGATCCAATGATAAAAATAAAAGAACGGCAGATCTGCTGAATCACTTATTCAATACAGATCCCTCCAGCAAAACCGCTTATGTTCAAATTGTTAACAAATCCAAATGCAATTTGATAGTTAAAATTAGTGGAAAGCGATATTACAACTTAGATGTTCCGGCAAACAATCAGAATTTTATCTTAATCGATAAGGGAACTTACACCATTACAACATCTGTATGTGACGCCAAATATAGCAGCAGTAAAAACATTAATAAGGATATTGTGATTACATTGAATTCTCCAAAGTAGGGTAGCAAGTGAATGATTACTTTTTAAAAATATGGAAATCTTTCGTGAGTTCTAAATATTCATCGGAATATTCTCGTGGAGATTTCTCTATGGTGAATTCTTGTTCTTCAAATTCTTTTTCTCCTAAACCAAATTCTAAAATCAATCGCTTTGGTGTGGAATCTTTGATGCCATATATCATTACTTTTCGATGAAGGTGCAATTGATTTTCCGTGGCGATTTTGTAAAGAACTTCTCCGGCCTCAAAAGGAATAATTAAAGATAAAATTCCGTTTTTTGATAATAAAATTGCAGACTTTGATATTAAATTTTCAAAATTCAAATCTGTTTGCTGCCTTGCAATCCGATCTTTAAGAGAAGGATTTTCTTCGAAATAAGGCGGATTAGAAATGATGAGATCAAATTTCATCTCTGTTTCAAACTCTTTAAAGTCAGAAAGAAGAGCTAGTAGTTGATCAGAATAGGGTGATTGAGAAAAATTTTGAGAGGCAACAGAAACTGCTTCTTTAGTAATATCAAGTGCTACAATATTTGCTTCTGCGTTTCTCTGTGCCACCATTAGACCAATCAGTCCTGTTCCAGTTCCTACTTCTAAAACATTTTGTGCAGATTCTACTGAAGACAAAGCTCCTAACAAAACTCCATCCGTGCCCACCCGAAAAACATTTTTCGATTGCGCAATTGAGAAATTTTTAAATTGAAAAGGCTTCATTTATGCAAATTGGACAATAAAATTGCAAGATTTTTAGAGATTGGTCGGTAGTAAGATGGTGAATGTAGATCCTTTGCCAACCTCAGATTGCACAGAGATTTCACCTTTATAATCTTCAACCATTTTTCTCACCATGGTTAATCCTAATCCAGTGCCACTTGTTTTAGAGGTAAAGTTGGGTTCGAAGATTCGTCCATATAATTCTTTAGGAATTCCTACTCCGTTATCAGTGATTGAAATTTCTACTCTTTTTTGGCATTGTTCTACATCAATATTGATAGCGCTTTCCCGATCTTCAGAAAGCGCTTGTCTAGCATTACCCACTAAATTGGTGATAATTCTAGAAAGATAAATCTTGTCCATATCTATCATAATCGAATCTTTGTTCGCATGAAAATAAATTTTTTCATCGCTAAAAACATGGATGATATCTTTAATTTCTTGATTGAGGTCAAAGATTTCATTTGTCTTTTCTGGTAGTTGTGCAAATTGAGAAAATGCATTGGCCACATTTGCCACCAAATCAATCTGATCAACTAATGTTCTACTCAGATTTTTCACTTTTTCACCAATTTTTGGATCATTACAGTCAAATTTTCTTTCAAAATTTTGAATCGTCAGTTTCATTGGGGTTAACGGGTTTTTCACTTCATGTGCAACTTGTTTTGCCATTTCTCGCCATGCTTCTTCTTTTTCTTTGAAGCTAAGGCGTTCTTTTTGATCTTTTATTTGAAGAATCATTTGATTATAGGCTTTCACAAGTTGGTTAAGCTCGTCATTGTGATAATACTTGATGGGTTGCGGTTCTTGATCCAGAAGATTTACATTATTAATTAAATCAGAAAATTTGGTAACAGTTTTCGTCAGATTGTTAGAAATAATCCAGCTGAGCCAAATGGCAAATGCAATGATAAATAGGTTCACTATGATAATGTAATTAACATACTTATTAAAAACATTAATGTAAGAGCTGTCATTATGGTAGTAAGGAAAATAAACAATAGCGATGGGTTCCAGCATATTGTTCTTTAAAATAGTAAAAGAGGAAGTTACATTAGCATCTGTATTTTGATCGAAGGTTTGATAGTCTACACGCTTATCACTCTTCAAAATTTTATTAACAATGTCTAGAGGAACTTTTTTTTGGGGGATTAAATTTAAATCTTTATTAGAGATAATAAACTCACCTTTTAAATCGTAAATAATGATGTCTTGATTATTAACATCTGCAATTTCATAGATTTCGTTGGCTAAAACATTTTGTAAATCTTCAGTGGAAACATGTTTATCACTTACAGCATAATCCAATGTAGAAAGTAGAGATTCTGATTTTTTTTGTAAGTCAGTCCGACTTTGCTCGGTGGCATTGTTTCTTAGAATAAAAAAAGATAGTACCGCAGATCCTACAATACTGAGCAAACAAATAATAAGGAAACCCCCAAAAACCTTGTTCCTTAAACGATATCCTTTATAGTGAGAGAGTGGCATTATTTTTCATCAATTTCGTTATGTACTTGCCGATAATATCAAATTCTAAATTGACCATATCACCGATTTTAAGATTTTTCATGTTGGTGAACTCCCATGTATAAGGAATTAATGCGACAGAAAAGGTATTATTTTCACTCTTCGCAACAGTTAAACTAATCCCATTTACAGTAATAGATCCCTGTGCTACAGTAGTAAAATCTTCTGTTTCTGAATATTGAATAGTTACGAAATAGCTTCCGTCTTTGTCTTCAATATTTTTTACCGTTCCGGTGCGGTCTACATGACCCTGAACAAGGTGTCCATCCAATCTGCCATCAAACTTCAAACAACGTTCCAAATTGATTTCGGAACCTGAATTCCATTGTCCCAAATTTGTTTTTATTAATGATTCAGCTATTGCGGTCACTCCATATTGATCACCATCAATTTCTACCACAGTAAGGCAGCATCCGTTATGAGCTAAGCTTTGATCAATTTTTAATTCCTGAGTAAAGGGACAGGTTAAAGTAAAATGAATGTTTTCGCCTTTTTTTTCAATATTTTGAACGATTCCGGTAGCTTCGATAATTCCAGTGAACATATTTTTTTAATTTAAGAGGGAAAATGGGAAGAAGTAAATTATATTTAAAAAGTTATTTCTAATTTCCTAAATTTGTGAAATTCTATTAATCATCAAAGGTAATAAAAATGAGTTCGAAAAATCCCAAAGTACGAGTAGGAATTTCCATAGGTGATTTCAATGGCATTGGTCCAGAAATTATTATGAAAGCGCTTAATGACAAATCGATTACTGATTTCTTTACTCCCATAATCTTTGGATCTGGCAAACTTTTTACCTATCAGAAAAATATTTTCAAGCTTCAACACAACTTTCATTACATCACAGAAATCAGCCAAGCTCACGGAGATAAAATCAACATGGTTAATCTCTGGAAAGACAATGTAAATGTAGAGTTGGGAACTCCGACAGAGGAATCAACAAAAATGGCCATCGAATCTTTAGAAGCTGCAACTAATGCACTGATGAATGATGAGATTGATGTCTTGGTTACCGCACCAATTAATAAGGACGAAATGATGAAACAAGGTTTTGCGCATGCAGGACACACTGGATATCTAGAAGAAAAATTTGGCAAAAAAGGCTTAATGTTTTTAGTGACTGAAGGTTTGAAAGTAGCGGTTTCTACACATCATATCCCTTTATCAAAGGTCGCGGAGAATATTTCTAAAGAAAAGATAAAAAAGCAAATCAAATTATTGAACCAATGCTTAATCGAAGATTTTCAAGTAGAGCGTCCAAAAATTGCAGTTTTAGGCCTAAATCCTCATTCTGGAGACGGCGGAGTAATTGGGACGGAAGAAATTGAGATTATTCAGCCCGCCATTAAAGAGCTTTTTGAAAATGGGATTTTAGCTTTCGGACCTTTTCCGGCAGATAGTTTTTTTCAACCCAATAAATTTAAAAATTATGATGCAGTATTAGCAATGTACCATGATCAAGGTTTAGCACCTTTTAAAACTTTGGCTTATGAAGAAGGGGTGAATTATACAGCGGGTTTGCCATTCATTAGAACTTCCCCCGACCATGGAGTCGCCTATGATATTGCAGGACAAAATATTGCGGATTCGCAAAGTTTTTCTGAAGCAATATTTATGGGAATCAAAATTTTTAAAAATAGAAGAGATTATAATGACTTGATGACGAACAGAATGCAACCTCGAAGAAACTCCTCAAACAACAATGCGGAAGAGGATTTACCCATAGATCGTCACAATTAAATAGCAGGTTAAAATAATAACTTAAGAATAGTTCTAAAATTTATTTGTATTATTAAAAAAATTGCATATTTTTGCACACTCATTTTATGGACAGACTAAGAAACTACGACATCGTGTTTTCGGGCCTGAAAAACGGGAAACACGAATTCCGATTTGAGATAGATAAAACGTTCTTTCAACTTTTCGATACAGAACAGGAATTTACAGAACCTAATTTGGTAGCAGAAATTCTCTTAGAGAAACACACTACTTTTTTGGAATTATGGATTAAAATTTTTGGTACGGTAAATTTAACATGTGATATTTCTAATGATCATTTCGACCATTCTTTAGAGAATGAAATTTCAGTTTTAGTGAAATTTGGAGAAGAATATGATGATAGCGGTGTAGATGTAATTACAATCCCAAAAACAGATTACGCCTTTAATGCGGCGCAATTGATTTATGAAAACGTAATGCTTTCTGTTCCAATGAAGAAAATTTCACCTGATATTTCTGAAGAAAACTTAAGAATATTAGAGCAGTTTACTCCAAAAGAAGAAATAAAAGAAGAACCGAAGAGTGATCCCCGGTGGGATGCACTGAAGAATTTAAAAGATAAAAATTAAAATAGTTTAAAATGATGAGATTTGAGCAATCAAAAACTCATCGCTCATCAACAAAATTATAACAAAATGGCACATCCTAAAAGAAGACAATCCTCAACAAGAAGAGATAAAAGAAGAACACACTATAAAGCGGTAGTTCCTCAATTGGCAAAAGATGCAACTTCAGGTGAAATGCATTTGTACCACAGAGCACACTGGTCTGAAGGCAAAATGTATTACAGAGGAAAAGTAGTAATGGAAAAAGCAGTAGAAGCTACCGAAGAAATCTAAAGACTTTCTTTAGAAAAACTTCAATTTTATACCAAAACCACTCAGAATTTACAATTTTGAGTGGTTTTTTGTTATTTTTTAGTGATTTTTAGTATCTTTGACATAATAAATAAATACCCTAATATATGGACATTAAAGACATACAGAACCTCATAAAATTTGTGTCTAAGGCAGAAGTTTCCGAAGTAAAGTATAAAACAAAAGATTTTGAAATCACAATCAAAACTCCACTTGGTGGAAGCGAGATGAATTACGGTCAGCCTACAGTTTACCACACCGCTCCACAGCAGATGTCTGCTCCAGCAGCTCAGACTTCTGCACCAGCAACTGCACCCGCAGTAGAAGAAGCGTCAGATGACAGCAGATATGTAACCATAAAATCTCCAATGATCGGTACTTTTTACAGAAAACCATCACCAGACAAAGAAACTTTTATCAATGTCGGAGATGAGGTAACCGTTGGTAAAGTGGTTTGTGTAATAGAAGCAATGAAGTTATTCAACCAAATAGAATCAGAGGTTTCTGGAAAAATTGTAAAGATTCTTGCAGATGATTCTACACCAGTAGAGTATGATCAACCTTTATTTTTAGTAGACCCTTCTTAGGAATTTTAAATGATAGATTATAAATTTTAGATGAGATTTCTTCATTTAAAATGATTTAAAATTCAGAATTTAAAATTTAAAATTACCTAAATAGATGTTCAAAAAAATATTAATAGCCAACAGAGGCGAAATTGCAATGCGTATTTTACGTACCTGCAAAGAAATGGGAATTAAAACCGTAGCGGTTTATTCTACTGCAGATAAAGACAGCTTGCACGTGCGTTTTGCGGATGAAGCGGTTTGTATCGGTCCACCAATGAGTAAAGATTCTTATTTGAAGATTTCAAGCATTATTGCAGCGGCAGAAATTACCAATGCAGATGCAATTCACCCCGGATATGGTTTTCTTTCAGAAAATTCTAATTTTTCAAGAATTTGTCAAGAAAATGGTATCAAATTTATTGGCGCCACTCCTGATCAGATTGATAGAATGGGAGATAAAGCAAATGCGAAGGCGACCATGAAAGAAGCGGGCGTTCCTTGTGTTCCTGGATCCGAAGGTCTTATTGATGGCTACGAAAGAGCCGCCGTTTTAGCAGAAGAAGTTGGTTATCCCGTGATGATTAAAGCAACTGCTGGAGGTGGTGGAAAAGGAATGAGAGCCGTTTGGAAAGCTGAAGATCTACATGAACTATGGGATTCTGCGGTTCAGGAAGCTACAGCAGCTTTCGGGAATGGTGGAATGTACATGGAAAAGTTAATTGTAGAACCACGTCATATTGAAATTCAGATTGCAGGAGACCAATATGGTAAAGCCTGTCACCTTTCTGAAAGAGATTGCTCTATCCAAAGAAGAAATCAAAAACTTACCGAAGAAACACCGTCGCCATTTATGACGGATCAACTTCGAAAAGATATGGGTGAAGCTGCAGTGAAAGCTGCAGAATATATTGGATATGAAGGAGTAGGGACCATCGAGTTTTTGGTAGACAAAAACAGACGCTTTTATTTTATGGAGATGAATACCAGAATCCAAGTGGAGCATCCGATTACAGAACAAGTAATTGACTATGATTTAATCCGGGAGCAGATTTTATTAGCTGCAGGAGTACCAATTTCTGGAGCCAATCATTATCCAAAACTTCATTCTATAGAATGTAGAATTAATGCAGAAGATCCTTTAAATGATTTTCGTCCTTCACCAGGAAAAATTACGGGGTTAAACATTCCCGGTGGACATGGAATCCGTGTAGACACTCACGTTTATTCAGGTTATACCATTCCTTCTAATTATGATTCTATGATTGCGAAGTTAATCACCACTGCACAATCTAGAGAAGAAGCCATTGCTAAAATGAAGCGTGCTTTAGAAGAATTTTATGTTGAAGGTATTAAGACAACCATTCCATTCCATCGTCAGTTAATGGAAAATGAAGATTACATTGCTGGTAACTACACCACCGCATTTATGGATAGTTTTGTGATGGATAAAAATTTCGATAATTAAAAATAGACCTATAGAAAGAAGATACTGATTTGAAAAAATCAGTATTTTTTTTGTGAAAACTTTCTACTTATTTTAAATTCTGTTCCATCATAAATTGTGGCTTAAGTTGGAAGTATATATTTATTTTAAATCATATCGAACTATTTAAAAGCGTAATGGTTTAAATTTGTCAAATTGATAATTCTTGTTTAAATTTACTGAGGATAATAATTAAAATTGAGGTAAATAGAAATATTGTGATCATATTTTTACGTTAAATTCAGCGGTTGAAATTTTAGACAATTTTACACTAATTAAAAACAACCAAATCAAAAGATAATTTGTTATGAAAAAATTACTATTTCTTTCTGTTTTATTTTTTGGAAATATATTATTTCAAGCTCAAACGAAGCAGCAAACCGTTGATTCTATGGAGTCTCTTTTTAAAAATTCTTATAAACTAGATGATTTTCGAGTTGTGAAATTAGCACTAGATGGAAATACTTTGGTGGCAACATATTCCGATGGCGAAATAAGAAAGAAGGATATTATGCAAGCGGGACCTTTAATTGTTGCAAAGCGCTCAAATAGATTTGAAGTCAAATTTCAGCCTTCAGATTTAATTGTGTTTGGAGTTTTAGAAACAGAATCGGATGCGAATCGTTTAAAAAATTCTTTGGAATATTTGATAAGGTTACTAAAATCTAGTGATGGAGTTGCCTCAAGTAAAATCGCAATCACTTCCTTTAAAAATCAGAAACTCGCTATCATTCAAGATATATTTTTCAATACTACGAGAAATACGGTTGCATCTTTTTTGAAGGAAAAGGGATTTGGCGATGTAAAAATTGAGAAAGAAAGGACTAGTGAAATTTTAATTTTCGAAGCAAAATATTTGGCTTTGGAGATTGAATATCTGCAAAATGGCAGCATTGCAAACATTTTCTGTAATTATTCTGGAGCCCTGAATAATGTTTTTATAGAATCGGAACTGGAGGACGATGGTTTTAAATCTACCACAGAAAAAGTAAAGGCAAGTGACGGATCCGTTTTTGAAATGAAGACTTGGACTAAATCTGGGTCAAAATATTATTATACTTCATCTGCCTTTGAGGAAGATAAAATGGGAGTTTTAGCTTTTGGGATATCAGAATAATTAAGAGGGTAACTTCAAGCGAGTCTAATTTTAATCTCAAGATTCCACCAGAATTATGAAATATATAATTGTACTTTTTACGCTTCTCGGATTTCAAAATTTGATATTTTCACAGGAAAAAAAGATTTTGAAAATTTTGAATGGCCAATTGAAGAAAGAAGTGAGAAATCAATTTCGGTCCCCAAATTTTAATGGCGATACAATTTCCATAGTCAAACCGTATACTATTAGTACAAACAAAATATTATCTTTCGAAATAAAAAAAGCGAGTTCATCTTCTAACGGTGTACAGCTTGTAAAGCAAGAAGTTCCTTTAAAAATGATTCGAAAAATTGGAAAAGATATCAATGTGATTTTTGAAACCGAACATGATGCAGTGACAACAACTTACAGTAATCAAGCGAACGGTGGGAAAGTTGACAAAGTATTGGGATATTTATTTTTCCTCTATTTATCCAGTGACAGACACAATGAAACGGTAGGGATCGAACTTCAAAAAGCTTTCAAAACCGCAGGTTACATCGTAGGAAAGGAATATTGGTATGATTAATAGAATTGGATTAATTTTAAGAAATACATATTCAATCGAACAGTTTTAGTCTCAGTTATTATCATTAAATTTGTAAAAAAGTAAGTTATGTCAGACGTTTTAGTTCAAAAAAACTCCCAAAAGTATATCGATTTAGAAAATGAGCATGGCGCTCACAATTACCATCCACTACCTGTGGTATTAGAAAAAGGGGAAGGCGTTTACGTTTGGGATGTAGAAGGAAAAAGATATTTTGATTTTCTCTCAGCGTATTCGGCAGTCAATCAGGGACATTCTCATCCGAAAATTATAGAAGCATTAATTGCTCAAGCACAAACTTTAGCTCTAACTTCCCGTGCGTTTTATAATAATGTGTTGGGTCCTTATGAAAGATATGTGACTGAATATTTTGGTTTCGACAAAGTTTTACCAATGAATACGGGAGCAGAAGCCGTAGAAACAGCCATTAAATTATGCCGGAAATGGGCGTATGAAAAAAAAGGAATTGCAGAAAACGAAGCGGTAATTGTGGTGTGCAAAGGTAATTTCCACGGAAGAACCACCACTATTATTTCTTTCTCTGATGATGACAATGCGCGTGATAATTTTGGTCCCTACACCAGTGGTTTTATAAGCATTCCTTATGATGATATCAGCGCTTTGGAAGAAGTAGCGAAACAAAAAAATGTTATCGGATTTTTAGTAGAACCTATTCAGGGTGAAGCTGGAGTTTATACGCCGTCTGAAGATTTTATGGCGAAGGCGCAAGCAGTTTGCCATGCAAATGGTATGTTGTTTATCGCAGATGAAGTTCAAACCGGAATCGCTCGCACAGGGAGTCTTTTGGCAGTTTGTGGGAATTGCTCTTGCGAAAATACATGCGAAAAGCAGGCTACTTATACCAAACCAGATATTTTAATTTTGGGTAAAGCTCTTTCTGGAGGCGCTTATCCTGTTTCTGCAGTTTTAGCAGATGATCATGTTATGGAAGTCATTAAACCTGGTCAACATGGTTCTACTTTTGGTGGAAATCCTATTGCAGCCAAAGTTGCTATCGCAGCTTTAGACGTAGTTACTGAAGAACATTTAATTCAAAATGCTCGACGTTTGGGTAATATTTTCCGCGAGGAAATCAATCGAATCATTTCAAAGACAGATTTGATTGTAAAAGTACGTGGAAAAGGATTGTTAAACGCAATTATTATCAATGATACGCCGGAAAGTGATACTGCGTGGAATCTTTGCGTGCAGTTGAAAGAAAACGGATTGCTGGCGAAACCTACACATGGAAATATTATCCGTCTAGCGCCACCTTTGGTGATTACACAGGAACAAATGATGGAGTGTGTTGCTATTATTGAGAAGACAATTATGGAGTTTAAGAAGTAGATTTATTCAAAATCTCTTCATAAAAGTTTAAATAATTATTGGACATTACTTTATAATCATATTGTTTTGTCCAATTTTTTATTTTTGCGGAAAGTTCAGGCTTATTTTCCTCGTAATATTTTATTTTCAGCGTAAAAAATTCTGCCATTTTTTTAGGTTCAAAATTTTCGAAATAAAAAGCTGCATCACCACCAATTTCTGGCAAGCTTGTAAATGTTGAAAGGAAAACAGGCTTCCCGAAAGCCATCGCTTCAATCGGTGGAATGCCGAATCCTTCAGCAATACTCGGATGGCACATGGCACTACAATTTTGGATGAGTGCGTATTTTTCCTCCTCTGTAATATTTTTCAAAATATGAACGCGTTCTTCTAATTGCAGGTCTTTTATTCTTTTTCTAAAATTCTCTGCGTAAGGATTTTTCTCGTCTGAAGCGATCAAAACCAAATCGTCATCGATGAACGGAAGCATTTCTACTAAGGAAAGCTGATTTTTTTTCTCAAAGAGAACTCCAATATTGAGAATGTATTTTTTTTGATTCAAAAACGAAAATTTTCCTAAATCATAGGTTTTATCTGCTGGAAGTTCAATTCCATTATGGATGACCACAATTTCCTTTAATTTTTTAAAAGTGAAAAGATTTCTATTTTCTAAAATATCTTTTTTAGCATATTCCGAGATGCATACTAAGTAATCTGTATTTTTTAGATTATTGTTTACTTTGCGCAGCATCTTTTTTCGCTTTTTTTCCGAAAGATTTTCATGCAGAAAATTGAGATCGTGCAGGGTGACAATTTTAGTAGAATTTCTATAATTTTTCTGAAAATAAGAGGAAAGCTGATGACTTACATGAATAATATCAAATTTAGAACTAAAATTTTCATAAAATTTAAACCATTTTTTCCACTCAATCTTCTTTGAAATTTTAAAATCTAGGGTAGAAAAATCGCCAAAATAAGTAACGTCCAAATTCTTGTTTTCCTCATGAAATCCTTTGGCCAAATTCCGAAAAACATTAGCTATTCCCGAGTAAGGATAGCGTAATCTTTCCAAGTCAAGGAGTATTTTTTTCTTCATTTGAAAATAGTATTCAGTAGTTCTAACTCTAATTCTGGATCGTGATTATTTTTGAAATAAGAAATTGCTTCTCCTTTTGTTTTCGTGTAAAATTCTTCATTTTGGAGAAGGTGCATCATCTTTTCTGCAAATTTTTTCGGATCATCTGTTACGATGCAGCCATTTTCTGTTTTATTAATCAATCCATCTACACCTCTTTTGTTTGTAACCACAGGAATTCCATAAGAAAGTGCTTCTACTACTTTTATTTTAATTCCAGTGCCACTCAACATGGGACAAATTGCAATTTTTGCGCTCCGGTACATTGCAGTTAAATCGTCTACCAATCCATGTTTAATTACATTGTCATAATCGTCAATTTCTTTGCAAATATTTCCCACAATGTGAATTTTCACATCTTGTAAATGAGGTAAAACTTCTTTTAAGAACCATTTAATTCCTGCAATATTATGTGGATTATTACTGGCCACATAAATTACATCATATACAAATGATTTGTCAGTACTTTCAAAATTTAAAGGAAAAGAAACAGGAATTAAAGTTATTTTTCGATCTGTGAACTGTTCAAAAATGTATTGCTCTTCTACTGAATAGGTCCAGATCTCATCGAAGCTTCTTAAAATTTCCATTTCATCTTGAAATAGTTTTCCTATTGAATTATGCTTGTTTTTGCGTTGTCCAGTAATAAAATCATGAGTGTCTAGGATTTTATACGTTTCATAAGGTATTTCATCAATCAGTTTTCCCCATAAGGCGTAGCTTATTACAACTGCATCAAATTTCGTTGCTTTTATAATTTTATTAAAATCTCTTCTGAGAATGAGACTAGTAATATCAATTTTGTTAGACTTAAATAGGTAAGGAATTTTATAGAGAAATAAATATTTTAAAAATGTGCTTTTATACTTTTTATTAAGCAATTGAATTCTTACATTGTTATAGGTTTTTTTAAACGATTTTAAATGCTCATCTGTCCAATTACCCCAATCTTTCAGGGATACAAATTGAACAGAAATATTTTCATTCTCATTAAAATAAGAAAGCATTTGATTTAGCCTTGTAGTATTGCCAGCTTTGCCAGTCATGGGATTATCCGGCATGAAATAGAGTATATTCTTTTTCAATGGTTTAAGTTTCAGAATTAAGAATATGTTTATAAATAGTAAGATGCGTATTTACCGTTTTTTCCCATGAGAACTGTTTTGCCCTTTTTAATGATTTTTCAGATAATTCTCTTCTTAAAGCTTCATTTTGATAAAGATCAAGCATGGTTTTTCTAAGCCCAAATTCGTCTTTTGCATCTAATAATATTCCACTGTCACCTACTACTTCTGGTAGTGATGAATTGTCTGAAACAACTACCGGAACTCCACACTGCATAGCTTCTAAAACCGGTAAGCCAAAACCCTCGTAAAATGACATGTAAAAAAAAGCCTCCGCATTACTATAAACAGTAGCTAATTCATCATCAGGAATTCTTCCGGTGAAGATAATCTTACACTTTAGCTTTTCGCAATTTTCATAGGCTTTAAAAATATTGTCATAATCCCATCCGTTTGACCCCACTAATACTAAACTTAAATCGTCAATATTATTTTCTGTAATGGTTTGCACGAATGATTTTATTACATGATCTATGTTTTTTCTAGGTTCCAATGTGCTAAGTCCTAAAAAGTATCTTTCGGGCAAATTATATTTAAGTTGCAGTTTCTTCAAGTTGGCTTCGTCTTCACAAACGAAAAATTTTTCAGCAGATGCGGCAAGAAGACTAACATAAACATGTGCAGGGTTTATAAAGGGTACAAGTTTTAATAAATCTTTTTTAGTACTCTCCGAAACACAGATTACAAAACCATCTGACCCAATACTTTCGAAAATTTCCTCCATTAAATTTTTATCAGAATTAAGGTGGGGAAAAAGAAATGGGATCAGGTCATGTACGGTAACAACTTTCTTAAGCTCGGTGTGTTTTTGTAATTTTTCTGGAATTGGGAAATAAGGTGAGTGGTAAATTTGCGCATCTTTCAATTCGCAATTATCTACGATTTTGTAGTTTGTAATGCCAAATTGTTTATAAATAAATTTAAAGAGTTTTTCTTTCCGAAAAGGTAAGAAAGCAATCCGTTTTCTCGTATTTACTCCCTTTAGAATACTTCCTTTTTCTTTCAGTATTGCTTCAATGTCTGGTGTACTCGTCTTGCTGCTGGAATGGGCATAAAGAGAATAGCGTAAATCCATATCGGGGTTTTTGGTGAATCTTTTTAATAATTCATCAGCTACTCTATAAAGTCCTGCTTGCGAATGGTGCAAATCGCCGATTAGTCCAATTTCAAATACAATTTTAATTTTCATTATTTTTCAAACGTAAATTTATAATGTAAATTTTTCAATTTTATCGACATTATTATTTTTATAAGATATTTTAGCAGCTAAATAAAGCAATTACAATTGAGAATTTTCTACTATTTTCGTTCGTAATCATCATCTAACCGCACAATATCATCTTCTCCGAAATAAGTTCCGGTCTGAACCTCTACAAACACAACCAATTCTGAACTTCTATTTTCAATTCTATGCTTTGCTCCGAGTGGAATATGAATGCTTTCGCCGTATTTAAGGTAATTTTCGATTTCATCTAAAATTACAACGGCTTCTCCCTGTATAATCGTCCAAAATTCTTGGCGATGATGATGAAATTGGTAAGAAAGTCTTTGACCGGGATCAACTTCAATTCTCTTTAGTTTGTAGTGTGGCTCATCTGCCAAAACAAAGTATTTTCCCCAAGGTCTTTCGCCGATCTCTAACATAGTTTCTTTATTTAGATACAAAAATAAGTATTTTTCTGAAACACGCTTATGACATTTCTTTAACTCTTACATTATTACTTCACTTTAGTATCAACTTATAGGCGAAAACAATAGGAATTAAAAGGCGAGTGGGGGATTTTTTCTTTAAATTTGCACCTTAAAATTTTAAGAAAAATGAGCAAAGTAAGAGTGCGTTTCGCACCAAGTCCAACCGGACCTTTACATTTAGGAGGAGTAAGAACAGCTCTCTATGATTATCTTTTTGCGAAGAATCATGGAGGTGATTTTGTTTTAAGAATTGAAGATACAGATACCGCACGTTTTGTAGAAGGTGCAGAAGAATATATTATGGAAGCATTGGAATGGTGTGGTATTATTCCAGATGAAAGTCCAAAACACGGTGGAAAATTTGCGCCATACCGCCAATCAGAAAGACGTGATATTTATGACAGACATTTAGTTGAATTATTGAAAACTGATTACGCCTACATCGCTTTTGATACTCCAGAAGAATTGGATGAAATTCGAAATGAATTTGAGAAAAATGGGGAAGTATTCGCCTACAATTATATTACAAGAAATCGACTTAAAAATTCTTTAACTTTATCAAAAGAAGAAGTAGAGCAACTTAAGAAAGATAATGTTCCTTATGTTGTTCGGTTTAAAATGCCTATTGATCGAGTTTTAAATCTTGAAGATATTATTCGTGGCAATTCTGCCGTAAATACCAATACCTTAGATGACAAGGTTTTAATCAAAAATGATGGAATGCCAACTTATCATTTTGCCAATGTTGTAGATGATCATGAGATGGAAATTTCCCATGTGATCCGCGGTGAAGAATGGCTTCCTTCTCTTGGTTTGCATTATTTATTATACGAAGCAATGGGCTGGGAAAAACCCGAATTCGCTCATTTATCTTTGATTTTAAAGCCAGAAGGAAAAGGAAAATTAAGCAAAAGAGATGGTGATAAATTTGGATTCCCTGTTTTTCCTTTAGATTTTAAAGATCAGGAAACCGGAGCAATTTCCAAAGGATATCGAGAATCAGGTTATTTTCCGGAAGCTTTTTTAAACATGGTAGCGCTTTTAGGTTGGAGTCCTGCAAATGATCGGGAACTATTAACTTTAAAGGAAATGATTCAAGAATTTGATTTGTACAAAGTTCATAAAGCCGGTGCACGTTTTAGCAAAGACAAGGCAGAATGGTTTAATCAGGAATATTTAAAACTGAAAAGTCCGGAAGAAGTACTTATTATTTTAAAAGAATTGGGAGGCGATAAATTCCAGAATTATTCAGATGAAAAATTACTGAAGATTATTTCTTTGATGAAAGAGCGCGCAACTTTCGTTCAAGACATCTATACCCAAGGGTTGTTTTTCTTCCGAAGTCCAACTGATTATGAAGAAAAAGCCGTAAAAAAAGCTTGGAATGAAAGCGCTGCGGAAATAATTTCTGAGCTTTGTGCACATTTGGACAAAGTTGAAAAATTTGAAGCTGAAGATTTGAAAAATTCAATCCACCATTTCGCCGAAAGTAAATCATTAGGAATGGGAAAAGTGATGATGCCACTGCGTTTAGCCTTAGTTGGTGAATTGAAAGGACCAGATGTTCCGGATATTTTAGAAATTCTGGGAAAAGAAGTAAGCCTTGCTCGTTTACAAAATGCAGTGAATAATATCTCTTAATTTCCTTTATTTTTTAGTAAATTTGAACCTAAATCTGAATTGAAAAAATGGAGTATTTAAATTTTGAACTTCCTGTAAAAGACTTGATGGACCAGTACCAAACCTGTTCTTTAGTGGGAGAAGAAAGTGGGGTAGATGTGAAGTTGGCTTGCTCCCAAATCGAGGATAAAATTATTGAAAAAAAGAAAGAAATATACTTAAACCTTACGCCGTGGCAAAGAGTTCAATTATCGCGTCATCCAGACCGACCCTATACTTTAGATTTTATTAAAGGATTGGTAGATAAAGATAGTTTTCTAGAACTTCATGGAGATCGTAACTTTGCAGATGATCCAGCAATGATTGGTGGATTAGCAACTATTGATGGGGAAAGAGTAATGTTAATAGGCACCCAAAAAGGAAGAACAACTAAAGAAAGACAGCACAGAAGATTTGGGATGAGTAATCCTGAAGGCTATAGAAAAGCTTTGCGGTTAATGAAACTTGCAGAGAAATTTAAGATTCCGGTAATTACTCTAATTGATACTCCAGGAGCGTATCCGGGATTAGAAGCAGAAGAGCGTGGCCAAGGTGAAGCAATTGCCCGTAATATTTTCGAAATGACCATGCTTAAAACTCCAATTTTTTGTTACATCATAGGAGAAGGAGCAAGCGGTGGAGCGTTAGGAATTGGCGTTGGAAATAAAGTTTACATGCTAGAAAACACTTGGTATACCGTAATTGCACCCGAAAGTTGTTCTTCTATACTATGGAGGAATTGGGATCATAAAGAAGATGCAGCTAATGCATTAAAATTAACACCTGATGACGCCTTGAGAGAAAAATTTATTGATGGAATTATTCCTGAACCTTTAGGCGGCGCGCATTATGCACCTAAAGTGGCTTTTGAAAATTTAAAACATTCAATTTTGCAAAATATTAAAGCCTTTTCCAAATTTACCGGAAAAGAATTAGAAACTCAACGGCAAGAAAAATTTATTGCCATGGGTCAATTCAAAGGGTAAGAATTAAAGAGCTTAAAAAGGAAAATCCTGTAAATAATTACAGGATTTCTTATTTTTAAACAACAGCATTTTGAACTATTCGAAAAGCTCTGCAGTGTCCAATACGGTCACTTTACCGTCTTCGCAACGGATTGCTTCCCCAGGAAAGTTTTGGATCATATGGTAATCATGCGTTGCCATCACCACCGCGGAGCCGTTTTCAAAAGCAACCTGTTTTAGCAAAGTCATAATCTCATTCGAGGTTTCTGGATCTAAATTTCCGGTTGGCTCATCTGCTAATATTAATTCGGGATGATTAAGCAATGCTCTTGCAATGGCAATTCTTTGTTGCTCACCGCCTGAAAGCTCATGAGGCATTTTGTGTTTTTTGGATTTCATACCTACACTTGCCAGAACTTCATTGATACGATCATCTATTTTTATTTTTTCTGTCCAACCCGTGGCTTCCAAAACAAATTTCAAGTTTTTCTCCACCGTTCGGTCTGGCAAAAGTTGAAAATCTTGGAACACAATTCCTAATTTTCTTCTAAGATTCGGAATGTCAGACATACTTAAACTTTCTAATTGATATCCAGCAACACTTCCATTACCAGCGGTAAGGGGAATGTGTCCGTAAAGGGTTTTTAGAAGTGAACTCTTTCCAGAACCGGTTTTACCGATGAGGTAGCAGAATCTTCCTTTCTTTATATTGAGATTTACATCATTTAAAACGGTGAAGTTTTTCTGCGCAATCTTGGCATTTTTTAATTGAATAACATCTTGACCTTCATGGGAGGAATGTGGCATACTAGATTGTAATTTTTTGATGAATGATAAGAATCAAATTTACCTTTCAAAAGTAGATAAAAGATTCTTTTTCTAAGACACTTTAGGAAAATTTAACAAACAAAAAATGCCTGAAAATAATTTTCCAAGCATAATTGTATATGATAGATTAGAGATTATCTTTTCGCTCTTTGGCTACTGATTGTTAAGCTCTTTCTGCCTTTCGCTCTTCTCGCAGCTAGAATTCTTCTACCGTTTGGTGTTGACATTCTTAAACGGAAACCGTGCTTGTTTCTTTTCTTTCTTTCAGATGGTTGAAATGTTCTTTTTGGCATTGCGATTATTTTTAGTAAAAACTATATCTTATTTTTCAGATTGCAAAGATAGGAAACTTTTTATTCACTGCAAACAAATTGTTAATTATTTCTCTAAAAAAATCGTCCACTTGGCTAGCCAAATGGACGATTGAGTATTTATGTATTTATCAGTTTTTGATAAATTTATCTTGGTGTACTTTCCCAGCTTTGTCTTTCATTTGAAGGATGTAACTGCCTTTCTGCAATTCTTCTACATTAATTTCATTTTTTGTAGTTTTAATAGCAATTAATTTCCCACTCACATCATAGACATTGGCGTCTTCTACTATCATTCCGTTTACATAAAGCACTTTTTTAACGGGATTTGGATAAATGCTAATCTTATTTATACTGTTATCTATGGCTTTAAGAATACTTGCACAATTTGCGGAAATTACATTGATGGTGAAGTCAGCAGTAAATACAGTATTTGCAGTAGGTTCCATAGCGATAAGGACGATTGTAGTATTGGCTGGAATGGTAATGGCCATTGTTTCAACTTTACCAGTTACAGAACTGTTAACGATATCTCCTAAGTAGTTTTGCGATAAATTAGCTGGGTTAAAACTACCTGTATTGGCGATTAGGTGAACTTGCTTCAATGGATCTGGATCTGTATTTTTTAAAGTCAGAGTTACACAATCTGGAGAGGCGGAAGTGTTTTGAACCGTATAAGTTTTGTAATGGAAATTTCCCCTTCCAAAATTTCCAGAATAAGCTTTCGCGATTCCACAGATAGGATGAACGCCACCTCTTGTAATTCTTGGGGAATGTGTAGAATCCGTAGTCAATATTCTTCCGGTTATTGTTTTACATGGATTTGTTTCGATTCCATCAATAGTGAGAATTAAATCTTTCACTTGCGCAGGTAAGCAGATGGAAGCGGTTTTTCAACCAGTATTGCAACTTGTTGCAAACCCATTCCCTGGATTGATCCAGGCATAAGGTGCATCTAAAGTTCCTGCATCGTCATATGTTCTCCAGAACCATTGACCACCACTTAAATCTAGAACTGCTTGAATGGAAACCTAGTAGGTACCTTCAGTCAAGACAAGAGTTGTTGCTAGAGGTATTGAGGGGCTTTCCGATCCAGCTGCAAGTACTATGTTTTCTGTTCGAATTACAGTTCCGGGTAAATTTGAGAGCTTATTTTGACAGAAAGTTACATTGTAAGAAGTTGGATAGCTTAAGTCATTGGTTTGTCCACGGATAAACACTGCATTTATGTTTCAGAATTTATGTGCAGGAACTGTAAAATCCTCAGCAGCATTTGCAGAATATAGGGTATTTGCAGCATCAAACTGTTGGGACGATATATTGTCAGTTATAAATGGCGTTTGTCCATGTAATTTTGGTGCGATTAAATTTTGCGCATTAAATTCTTGGTAATAATCATTCAAACTTACAAATGCATTTATAGGATACTTAAATGTTATTGGTTTTATGTCAATCTTTGGTGGGATTACATCTGTTGTTCGGTTAGTTTGTGCAAAGGCGAATATACCAAACAGAGTAAGGAATAGTAAATAGATTTTTTTCATTTTTATGGGTTAATGTGTTGCAAAGCTCCGTTTTTGATTGTGCTATTCTCCTAGCCTAATCACCCTTGAACCTTAGGTAAAAACACCCGGAAAATTTTATGAAGAATGGTTTAGATAGTTTTTCCCTTGAAAACAAATCTTATCTTTGTTCCTCCAAAAATTCTAATTAATGTTTGATTCTTTCCAAATTTCTGCCCTTAAAAATCTTTTAGTTCCCCAAAATAAAATAGTTATTATCACTCACTATAATCCAGACGGAGACGCAATTGGTTCTAGTTTGGGACTGAAACATTTTCTTAAACAGAAGGGTTTGGAAGCGGACGTTATTGTACCAAATGATTTCCCTAAGTTTCTAAAGTGGATGCCAGAAGCGAAACAAGTAATCATTGCAGATTATAAAAGAAAGATTGCAGGTGAAGCAATTTACAATGCAGATGTTATTTTCATTTTAGATTTTAACGCGTCCCACAGAAGTGGAAATTTAGTAGGCCCTTGGATAGAAAAAGCGCGCGCAAAGAAAATCTTGATAGATCATCATCAGCAACCAGATAATTTTGATTTTGTTTATTCAGATGTTACCATTCCAGCTACTTCTCAGATGGTTTATCACTTTATAGAAGCATTAGGGGAAGAGGAATTGGTCAATAAGGAAATTGCAGATTGCCTTTATACAGGAATAATGACTGATACGGGAGGATTCAGGTTTAGATCTACCAGTGCTACTACCCATAGAATTACAGCCAAACTCATTGAAAATGGCGCAGATCCAGCACAAATTACATCCAGCACTTGGGACACTAACACCGTTTCAAGACTTCATCTGTTAGCGTTGATTTTAGGAAGAATTGAAGTGGTGAAAGATGGGAAAGTGGCGATTCTGTGGTTAAAGAGAGATGAGCTTAAACAGTATGGCTTTCAAAAAGGAGATACAGAAGGTTTTGTAAATTATGGGTTAAGTATCATGGGAACACAAGTTTCTGCCTTTTTTATGGAGGATTTGTATGAAGATTTTGTCAAGATTTCTTTCCGATCCAAAGATTATGTTGATGTCAATCAATTTTCTAGAAATCATTTTGATGGCGGTGGTCACATTAATGCTGCAGGTGGAAAATACATGAAGTCCATCGAAGAAACCATCGAAGATTTTAAAGTTAAAATTGAAGGGGAAGAGTTTTAATTGCAGAATTACTGATCTATTTAACCCTGTTTTTAAGAAAAAAAAGGAAGACCAAATTAATAATTCTTTGATTATAATGTTCTAAAGGATGAATTTTTTCGGCAGATTGTGCAAAAGCTCAGAGTTGATAATGGAAGCGCAAATTTCTGGTTTTTCCCAATGACCATTATGCCCACAATCCAAAAGATAACTTTTAATGTTAGTTTGGTCAGGCAAAAGTTCCAGAGTTTTCTTGCCATTTACCGCACCGTCATGTTTACCAGCTAAAACTAAAATTTTACCAGAGAAATTTTTCAGGACTTCAAGTTTGTCCGTTCTTTCAATCATGCCTCTCACAGATGCGATAACACCTTCTTTTTTTGTGGAAAGCGCTATTTCTTTCGCGAGATTTATTTTTCCTTCCAAAATATCTTTTTCATTGGGGTTAAAAAGATTAGGAACACCTGCACTAACATAATTTGAAAAAGCTTCTTTAATTAGTCGTAAACTTTTTCTGCGCTGTTCTTTTTTCTCCTCATCATCTGGGAAGTAGGTCGAAAAGAATAAGGTCAAGGATTTTAGCTTTTCCGGATATTTTTCCGCGAAAGCCAAAGTGGTGTAACCGCCCATAGAGTGACCAAGCAGATGAAATTTTGGTAAATCTAAATGAGTGGTAATCTTATGTACTTCTTCGGCCATTGATTCCATGGTCTGAATCTCTCCGTACACATCAGATTTTCCATGTCCAGGTAAATCAATTTTTATGAGTTTAAAATCATCAGAGAGTGTTTTTTCCATGTCCTCCCAAATGGTGTGATTTTCCATAAAACCATGCAAAAGCACTAAATTTTCTTTTCCGTTTCCTGATATTTTGTAATATAGCATCATTTTTTATTTGAGGTATAGGTCAATGTAATCTATAAATCCTTGACTATTTGTCATGTTTTGCAAGCGGAAATAATTCGAATTTCCTTTTTTGGCAAAGCTGGTTTTTTTCTTACGCAAGTCTAATTTACCATTCTCGTTTTCCGCAATACTTTGAGTGATCTGACCCTCAAAGTTTAAATAATCCTGAGAAATCATATTGATTTCTCCTTCAATTTTTACATAGTCTTTGCCAGCTTTGGCCTCACCAGAAATGAAATATAAATCTCTCCCGATTTTTTTTAGCAGTACTTCTCCTGAATTTGAAATTAAATTATGAGTTAAACGATGAGATCCACTTAAATCTCGAAATAAATTTTTTGAATTCAATGCTTTAATCTGCTCATTGTGTTTAATCCGAGCGGCATTTATTGAATCAATGCGCATGTTTTCGCTCAAATCCATTTTTTTCTGCCTGCTATCATCTTTTTTACAAAAAACTAAAGAAAGAAGGGCCAAAACTGGTATTAACTTTTTCAAATTAGAGTATTTATTTTACTCAAAAATATAAAATGACCGTGGATTTACAGTCACATTTCTTTGATCGACTTCAATATTTGCCTGAATTTTTTATAAAGCTAAAGAGAATTGTAATTGATAAACCTAAAGTTTGGTCCTGGAGTCAATCACAATGGTTACCGGTCCATCATTGATCAAATTAACCTTCATATCTGCACCGAAAATTCCACTTTCTATTTTTAGATTTGATTGAGAAAGCAGAACTTTGAAATAATCAAAAAGAGGGATCGCACTTTCTGGTCTGGCTGCCTTAATGAAAGAAGGTCGGTTCCCTTTTTTGTAATCAGCAATTAAAGTAAACTGACTGATGCAGAGAATTTCTCCTCTTATTTCTTGCACTGACAAATTAAGCTTTCCCTCCTCATCGCTGAAAATTCTTAAGTTTATCACTTTTTGAGTCAGCCATTCTGCGTCTGTTTCAGTGTCTTCTTCATCGATGCCAATTAGCAATAATAAACCTGCGGAAATTTGACCCACAATCTTCTTATTGACTTCTACTTTTGCCATACTAACTCTCTGAATTACTGCCTTCATCCTCAAAAATGTTTATCTATTCAAAAATTGATAAAATATTGCTGCTTGCGTCGTAATTGTATCGGTATGTTTTTGGCGCAATTTGAGCGATTTTGGTGGGTTCACCTGTTAGTAAAATCCATTCAGCGCCATCTTTTAGACAAGATATTTTTATATTGCTTTCTACAGTCAGTGTTGTATTATTGTCTGGGCAAATATGCGGTGCGTTTCTATCATAAATTTTGAATCCGTTTGTTGATTTAACTACAATTAGACCGCGCGTTCCAGACTGTTGTTCATCTAGATAAATCCATCCGTTTACACTTTGCAAAGCAAAATATGCGGGCAAATTCAAATTAAGAATAACACTGATGGGTGATCTGGGGAAGCAGGATACGGTTTCTTCTCTTTCTTTGCAAGAAATTAGGTTTAAGGTGCTGAAAATGAGTGGTATTGCTAATAATAGAAGTGAAAATTTTCTTTTCATTTAAAATAAAGTTATATATTTGTAAAACGAATTCACAAAGAAAACATTGTCCGACAAATGTCGGATTATTTTTTTATACTAACGTTAAATATTAGAGACTATGGCAAGTTATGTTACCCAAGCAGGTTTAGATAAAATGAAGGCTGAACTTGAACAACTGGAAACAATTGAACGACCAAAAATTACACAGCAGATTGCTGAAGCTAGAGATAAAGGAGACCTTTCTGAGAATGCTGAATATGATGCAGCGAAAGAAGCACAAGGGATGCTGGAGATGAAAATTTCTAAGCTGAAAGACTTAATAAATAATGGTAAAGTAATTGACGAAACGCAATTAGACAGCTCCAAAGTTTCTATGTTAACTACGGTTACCCTGAAAAATCTTGCGACGAAGGGAGAACAAAAATTTACCATTGTTCCAGATAATGAAAGTGATTTGAAAACCGGTAAAATTTCTCTCAACACTCCAATCGCAAAAGGTCTTATGGGCAAATGCATTGGGGAAACTGCAGAGATTGTGCTGCCAAATGGAAACAAATTAACGTTTGAGATCCTAAATATTACCGTTTAAGTGGATTAATAACGATCTAAGTTTATCACTTCCTTAACATAGAATTTTTTTAATTAATAGTATTTTTGCATTTATAAGATAAAAGTTCGAAAACGTGAATTTCAAACCTATCTTTAAATCGTTTTAATATCAAAATTTAAATCTGATGAGTTCTATATTCACTAAAATTATCGCCGGAGAAATTCCCTCCTTTAAAATTGCTGAAGATGATGAGCACGTGGCTTTTCTGGATGCAATGCCTTTGGCGAAAGGACATACTTTGGTAATTCCAAAAAAAGAAATTGACTTTATATTTGATTTGGAAGATGATGACTTTAAAAATCTTTGGAGTTTTGCACAGTCTGTGGCAAAAAAATTAGAGAATGCCTTCCCGAATCAAAGAATCGCTGTTGCAGTAATCGGATTAGAAGTTCCGCATGCACACATTCATTTAGTTCCGATTAATAGAACTGAAGACCTGAATTTTAAAAACGTGAGATTAAAATTATCCTCGATGGAATACGAAGAAATTCAAAATCTTATTATCAACTCATAAAAATACTTTGTCAAAATATTTGATAAATTTTTTAACTACTAAACGCCACTTAATTATATGAATTCTAACCAATGTTCTTTTTGCGGAAGTAAACGGAGTGAAGTAGAAATGCTTGTCTCTGGAAACGAAGGTTTTATATGTGAAAATTGTATTGAGCAAGCTCACGCTATTGTTAAAGAAAATGCGAATGCTAAAATTGCTCCAGCTGCAGATAAGGTAGAAGACCTTAAAAAACCAAAAGAGATTAAAAAATTCTTAGATCAGTACGTTATCGGACAAGATCAAGCGAAAAAGCAACTTTCAATTGCGGTTTATAATCATTACAAACGCCTGCTTCA
The DNA here is from genome assembly GCF_035984805.1 of Chryseobacterium sp. MP_3.2. NCBI lineage: Bacteria > Pseudomonadati > Bacteroidota > Flavobacteriia > Flavobacteriales > Weeksellaceae > Chryseobacterium > Chryseobacterium sp. MP_3.2. The sequence continues at coordinate 135,225 of NZ_JAXCHW010000006.1, forward strand.
CGCACAAGATGAAAACAGAGAAGTAGAGATTGAGAAATCCAATATTATCATGATTGGAGAAACGGGTACTGGTAAAACACTTTTGGCAAAATCGATCGCAAAAGAATTAAATGTTCCCTTTTGTATTGTAGATGCTACCATTTTAACAGAAGCGGGATATGTAGGAGAAGACGTAGAAAGTATTTTATCCAGATTGCTGCAAGTAGCAGATTTCGACGTTGAAAAAGCGGAAAAAGGAATTGTATTTATTGATGAAATTGATAAAATCGCGAGAAAATCAGATAATCCGAGCATCACACGCGATGTTTCTGGTGAAGGAGTTCAGCAGGGACTGCTTAAACTTTTAGAAGGAAGTATTGTAAATGTTCCGCCACAAGGCGGGAGAAAACATCCTGATCAAAAGTACATTCAAGTTAACACGCAAAACATATTATTTATCGCCGGTGGCGCCTTTGATGGTATTAAAGATATCATTGAAAAAAGATTAAACAAGCATTCAATTGGATTCAGTGCAGAAAAACTGAGCAAAAATGAAGAGGAGGAATATATCTTAAAACAAATCAATGCGATTGATTTACGAAAATTTGGTCTGATTCCAGAACTTTTAGGAAGATTTCCAATTGTCACTTATTTGGATAAACTTTCCAAAGAAACCATGATCCGCATTATGAAGGAGCCAAAAAATTCCATCGTTAAACAATTTGTAGAATTATTTAAAATGGACGGGGTAGAATTAAAGTTCACAGATGAAGCGATTGATAAGATTGTAGATGAGACGATTGACAAGGGCCTAGGAGCAAGAGGTTTGCGCGGAACTACAGAAAAGGTTTTGGAAGATTATATGTTTAATATTGCCGCAAAGAAAAAGGTGGTTTTAACCCTAAATGATGTCAAGGTCTCCTAATTTTTTTGATTTGCTTTGATATAGAAAAATTTGTAATATATTTGTTGCTGAATTATATTCATTAAAAACACAAATTTTATTAAAATGATAAGAAATCTATTAACGGTGGCTCTTCTCTCGCTTGGCGTTTCAGCAGCCGCACAAAACGTGATAAGTAGTGTCAATTCAGGAGCACTATTTTATGTATCTGAAAACACATTGGTTTACAACGGTGGTGGACTTCAAACAACAGGAACAGGAGTTTTAGATGTAAGAGGAGACGTAATGGTAGTAGGAGCTTCTGGTGATGCATTACAAACATTAAACGCGGCAGGTACAGCTCCGCAACTTTCTGGAGGTAATATTATCCTAAGGATCAATAACCCCGCAAACTATGCTAGTACAACTGCACCATCAACTTATGGGCAGTTATACATCAATGGAATTGCACAATCTACTTTACTTACTGCAATTGTGGATAAGGAATTTAGAACTGCAAAAAATGGTACCTATCAACAGATTGCATTACCTTTTTATCAAAAACAAATTTCCAGTCTATCTGGAACAGGAATTGGCACATTAGGTAAAACTTTTAACAACACCAGGTACTCCAAAAATGAAGTTCTTACTTGGAATAATACAACAGTTGTTTCAGATAATTTCAATGTCAGCTCCACTACGCCAAAAGGAAATACATACTATATGTTGGGATCCAATAATTTGGATACAGGAAATCCACCCGCGTCTATGGCAGCAAACCCTTCTGTACCTGCAATTCCTAATGGTTCAGTTTACACTCTTCGTGGGGTGCCATTTACAAACGGAATTGTAGAATCACTTAGTGGCGCGGGATATACAGGAGTAAACCCGATTAATTTTGGACCCGGAGGAAGCTTTAATAATTCTTATAATGAGAAATACAATACGTATTTACAAGATGATTGGGATTTAGCTACACCTTGGACCGCCAATTTTGGAAGAAATATCTATCAGTTCGGAAATCCATATTTAATTAATTTGGATCTGAGCCAGATAGGGATTGTGGAAGCAACACCAAGCGATGGAAATGCAATTTCAACTATCAAAGGTATCCGTTTTGATCCAGGAACAGTAAAAACTTTACCAGGTGTAGGAACGTATTCTGAAAATGCAAAATTTGTAAATTTTACGAGCGCAAATCCATCTCCTGTTGGTGATGTGGGACTTATAATTCGCCCAATGCAAACTTTTGTTATTAAACTCAATGATAATTTAGGCGCAACCTTAAATTTTGATGGTTTACGAAGATTTAAATATTCTCCTAGGTCAAGTGCTACTCCATATTCTCCAACGGCGAAGCAAGGACAGACTAATTCTTCTGTTAAGCAATTAGGAATAATTGGCTTAGATGCAGATGGTAATGAATTGGCTCGAGCATATTACGCGGTATATCCAAGTGCAACTTCTGGTTACACCACTGGAAATACAGTGCAATCTAGATTAGGAAGTGGTAATATTTTAGGTACGTATGAAGAAGATGCTATCAATGGTGGATACGATAATAATTACATCAATAATTATTGGCTCTACATTAATGAAGCTAATGAAGAAGATTTTAAAGGAAAAGCAATCCCTTTAGCATTATATAGTTCAGCGATTAAATCCTTAAAATTTGAGATTAGAGAAAATGCCCAATTAATAGAAAACGGCGTTCATAATCTATCAACCGGAGTTGGATTTTATTATAAATCACCTACTGGTCAAGTTACAGAAATTGCTCAGAATCAAACAATACCTGTCAACAGCGAAGAATATAATCTGTATTTTGGAAAGCCGAATACCGTATTAAGTACAAATGGTAATGTTAAACCATCTCGTACAGTAGTGGCTTACAATAAGTCCATTGACAAGTTTGTAGTGCGTTTTGATCCACTATGGAAAAATGCAGACATTCAAGTTTATGATATGAGTGGAAAATTAGTGATTACTCAAAAATCTGTAAAAGCAGATAATGATTATGAAATCACTTTATCAAAAGGAAACAGTTCGTACATTGTAACAGCTACATCAGAAACTGGGGAAAAAATCAGTTCCAAAATCATCAGATAATATAAAAATACATGTTATGAAACATATTAATAAAACTTTACTTTTTTTATTCCTAATTTTAGGATTAGCCTACAAAGCCCAAAGTGGCCCACCAAGCCCTCCACCTGGTGGTGGCGGTACAGGTCCAGGAGCACCATCTTCTCCAATAGATTTGTACATTTATGTGCTTGCAATTGTTGCCATGCTGCTTATTCTATATTTTGGGAAAAAGCTACAAAAAAAAGTAGTTTAAAGATAAAATTAAGATCATTTTAAACTCATCGAATTCGGTGAGTTTTTTTATATTTACATCATGAAAAATATTTTTGGTCTTGTGGCAATTCTTGCCTTGCAAACGGTTTCTGCTCAATTTAAAATCAATATAGAAACTACTGCTAATTTTACCCCGAAAGAATTATATCTCTATTCCCTTAATGGTTCCAAAGATATATTAAACACCAAAGAGATAAGAAAAGGAAATAGTTGGCAAATTAATGTAGATAAACCTTACGTGGGAATGATGAAAATTTATTTCCCGGAAAGTAACGTTTCTCTCAATTTTATTTCAGAGAATAAAGACGTTAAAATCAAATTTGATTCAGACAAGAATAAAATTACTACTGTAGAATATTTGGATGAGAGCAATGCGCTCATGAATAGTATTCAAGATGTACAGCAGAAGCAGCAATACATTTTGCCAGCACTTTATCAAATGAAAGAATACTATAAAGGTAAAAATGATTTTGGTTTGGCTTTAGAAAAAGAAATTGCGAGATTATCTTCAAGCGGTCAAGACTTTACCAAAAATTCCTTCATTAACTATTACCGAACTAATTACAGTAAGTTCGTAGAGAAAAAAGCAGGTTCTACTCCAGCAACCCAAGAAGAGACCATCCGATTTCTATCAGGATCCAATGAAATGTTAGAATCATCTTCTCTGATGAGAGAAATTTTAATGGCTTATTTAAATATGGGTCCTAAAGATCGTGTGCAAGCAGATGTTGATAAACTACTTACTGCAGTAAACCTGGAAACGCCGAGAGGTCAAACCGTTTTGTCAGAATTAATAGACATCTTCAACGCTTATGAAATGACGGATCTTAAGACTAAATATCTTACTGAAGCACAAAACTTAAAATGTACCATAAACGATAGATTAGCATCAACCATCGCGACGAACAAAAATACAGAAATTGGAAGTGTATTTCCGAATAACACCTTCAAAGGTGCTACCAATACGAAAGCTAAATCTATTTATGATCTGAAAGCAGATAAGAAAATTGTTGTCTTTTGGTCATCAACCTGTTCCCATTGTGAAGCTGAATTACCTAAACTTATAGAAAAGTATGCTGCTATGAAATCTAAAAACATAGAAGTTATTGCCTTATCTCTAGATAGTGAAAAAGCGGTATACGATGCGAAAGTTAAAAATCTTCCTTGGGTAAATGACTCAGAATTAAGAGGTTGGTACAGTTCCTACGGCGAGACGTATAATGTACATGCAACGCCAACTTATTTCGTTTTAGACAGTGCTAACAAAATTATTGCAAAGCCTGATCATGCCGCAGATGTAATTACTTATTTAAACTTAAATTAATTTTTGCTGCGTTACAAAATATTTATATCTTTGCACCACTCTAATGGCGAGGTAGCTCAGTTGGTTAGAGCGCAGGATTCATAACCCTGAGGTCACGGGTTCAATTCCCGTCTTCGCTACAAAAGCCCATCAATTTGATGGGCTTTTTTTTACGGCTTAATTTTTCGACCGTTCATGAAAAATTCTGGAAAACTTACCAATGTAAATTCAAGTGAAAACTGCAGATTAATTTGTATTAATTACAAAAATTTGTAAATTGTTATACATATAAATCAAACATAAATTATTATAGTTAAAAGTCTTGTAAAATTTTATAGAACTAAATTTTGCTGGATAAAAAAATTGTTATACATTTGGATTGTCTTAATAATGACGTTAGTCATCAAGAAGACAATAAATTTTTTTTCATCATTTGTGTTTAGAATTGCATCGTAAGATGCAATTCTTTTTTCTTGTTTATTTCTTACCCTACAGACGCTCATAGCGAACCACTAAATCAACAAAATAAGAGTAAGTAATGCTGCCTTCCTGCTGATTTCCTTTTAAGAATAAATCGTTGGTATATCCAAATACAAAATCTAATAAACCCTCGTGCTTTTCTCTAAAGTCTTTCTCGGCCAAGCGATCTCTTTTCATCCCTGGAGAATATTGTGTAAGAATTTGTTCTACAAACCGCACATCTTCTTCAGCCAAGGAATTCAAAATCGATTTTAGAACATAATATTCGGTACTATATTTCAAATCTACATTTTCTGCATCTTTGCCGAGAAGATAAGCCATGAAATTGGCTTCCTGCTCTCTTGCATAGCCTAACTGGTGCGCGGATTCATGAGCAAGGGTGAAGGGCAGGTAAATGGCAGGCAATTCCGCATTATACTGGGCTTCTGCAGTGAAGGGATTATAGTATCCCAGAATACCTGTATAACTCATCACGCCGTGAAATAAACTAGGTTTCATCAATAATTCTTCAGTGCTTTTTTTATCATTAATAAAGGTAGGAAGCATTTCTTGCTCCTTTAATATCTGACTTTTGGTTCGTTCTAAATTTTTAATTTGAAAGACTCCATTCGAATCTTCAGAAACCAAATTTCTAGTGACTTTGCATTTTTTCAGATATTGTAATGCTAACTCTTTTCTTTCGATTACAAGCACTTCTTCTTGCGGAAGTTTTTCATTTAGCGGATTTTGGAAATAAAGAACGCCCCAAAAAATTTGATAAAAGAAGTAGAACACATTTGCAAATAGAAGTAAATTGAATATCCATTTATGTCGGGACTTTTTATTAATAATCTTAACAATCGTAAAAAGTAAGAAAACGCAGATGGAAATATAAAATACATCTCCCATGGAAAAAGGGAAGAACGAGAACAATTTTTGATGCATGCTTTTTTGAAATTCAAAAAAACTTTCCATCAAGCTAATAAAGAAAGTAAACTTTGATAAAATCCAAAACAAAAGAAATTGGGCAAGTAAAATACCTGCCCAAAATCTTTTTTTCTTATATAATGATTGGATTTTAATGTCCGCCATCACTTTTAATTTGATCTAAAGTAATTCCTTGTGCTTTTAAAATTCCGGTCACTTTAATTGCGTAGAATGCCAAATATAGGAAACATAAAATTCCGATGATATAGCTGAAATGAATATTCGTTTGATCAGCCAACCAACCTTGTAACCAAGAAATTATTCCACCTCCCATAATCATCATAATTAGGTAACCAGAACCCTGATTGGTGTGTTTTCCTAGACCATTGATTGCAAGAGCGAAAATGCAAGGCCATAATGTAGAACAGAATAGACCCACACTCGTAAAAGCATAGACAGAAAGCATACCGGTAGTCATCATTCCAATCGCGATACAGAGAATTCCCATTCCTGAAAATATTAAAAGCATTCTTGCTGGATTTCCTTTGCTTAAAATATCACATGCAATCATCACTAAAATGACCAGTCCGTAAACGTAGAAATTGGATAAATCATGTTTTGCAATTGCATTTACCAAAAGAAACACTCCAAATGCTAAATAGGGTGCTAAAAATCTTAAAATTTTCTTGGAACCAGCTGTAATATCAAAGGCTTCTACTGCACCAGTCCAACGTCCGATCATTAATGAGGCCCAATATAAAGATACATAAGGTGCGATATCTTTCGTGCTAAAACCCAGAGATTGCTCCATGTAAGCAGGTAAATTACTTGCGGTAGAAACCTCTACACCTACGTAAACAAATATTGCAATCATTCCTAAAACAAGCTGTGGATATTTTAATGCGGAATCGCGATGTTCACCCGGAACTGCATCTGTAGTATCTTCTGTTATAGTGGGAGTAATCTGTGGCAGTGATGAAAATTTTAATAAAATAGCGACTAGTATAAATGCGCCTCCTAAAATCATGTAAGGGATTTTCACGGATTCTATACTCGCTTCCGTATTTGATCCTGTAGCTGAACCGAAGATAGCAAAAGCGACAATTAATGGACCTATGGTAGTTCCTAAATTATTAATCCCCCCCGCCATTGTCAATCGCTGTGATCCAGTTTCCACGGGGCCAACTTCAATGGCTAAAGGATTTGCTACAATTTGCTGTAAAGAAAATCCTAAACCTAAAATGAATAATCCTGTAATCATTAAGGGAAAAGAAGACATGTTTGCAGCAGGATAGAAGAGTAAAGTTCCTGCAGCAGATATCAAAAGTCCCGTAATTAAACCATTTTTGTACCCAATCCTATTTACTAAATCTTGGCGAATCGCTTTGGATATAAACATGTAAATCAGTGATCCAACGGTGTAGGCAACGTAAAATGCAACCGAAACCAATTGGCTTTGACTTTGGGTTAGATTAAAAGCTTTTTTGAATACGGGGATTAAAATATCATTGCTCGCTGCAACAAAACCCCAAAAGAAAAAAACAGTAACCAATGGAATGAATTGACCCCAGTTGGTCTGCTTAGAATAGGTAGTATTAGACATTTATTTATTATTAGTTAAAACAAATATAACTATTTTCCCCCTCACAGAGGATTTTGCAAAGTATTTTTTATTTCGGCATGCGCTCTTGTTTTTAAAGCAGCTACACTTTCAACAGGTTCTAAAATTTCATTAAAATAAACCTGAACTTTTCCTGGATAACCTTTTGAATAATCAAAAGGAAACATTTCCTTCAATCCTACGAAAGTAAATACTAAAATAGGGGAGTGATGCTTGTAAGCGAGCGTAAAAGCTCCGTCTTTAAATTCATCTAACACGATTGAAGTATCATCTGAAACACCGCCTTCTGGAAAAATTACAATGCTGTCTCCTTCTTCCATTCTTTCTGCACATCTTCTGTATACATCAGCACGGCTCTTCGCGGATTTACGATCTACCATGACGCATATTCTCTTATAAATAATTCCAAAAATTGGAATATTCACTAATTCTTTTTTTCCTACATAACATAAAGGATGATGAGGCATCAAGATGCAGGGTAACATCACATCCATAATGGAAGTGTGGTTAGAAATAAAAACATATTGCATGCTTTTATCTATTTTTTTTGCAGTTAAATTTTTCAATTCATACCGAAATCCCATGCCGTAAAACATGCCGAAACACCACATGCGAATGAATTTGTAGGCATATTTATAATGCTCTTTTCGAATAGAAAATAAAAGAACCGGAATTCCCATTACAATGGTGAGCACCGTTCCTAAAATCACCATCCAGCCTCGCCAAATATAATTGAGAATTTTATTCATTGTATCTAGTTTCAGCGGAAATTGTAGAAGTTTTTATCCATTAAATATAACATTTTTCTTTACTGTATAATTTAAAACCGACACCAAAATGATGGCAGAGATTTTACTCAGCATTTCTCGGCTGAAAACGAATATACCCACAAAATCAAAATATTGTAGAAATACCAAACGGAAAAAGAGTTGGAAGATTGTTAAGCTGATGATGGTAGATAAAAATGAAATAAGCATGAAGTAAGTAAATTCCTTTTTTTTAGAATGTTTGCCTCTTTCAAAAACAAACCAGATACTTAAAAAATAGTTGGTCACGATACCACACGTTGTAGAAAAAATATTGCTCAGCGGGAAATGAATTCCCAAAAAATTCTGTTCCTGTGGAAAAAACTGCGGCAATTGTACACTGAAAATCTTAAAAGAACCGATCTCAATTACTGCACTCAGCGCACCGGCAAGTGCGAAAAGAAGGATCTGTTTTTGTTTAAATAAAAGTTCTTTCATATAAGATTGTTGCAAATTTAAAACTATATGTTAAACAATCAGAAAAACTTGTTAAAATATTTTTTTATATCAAATTATTATCTAAATTTAATTTTTAAAATAAACTCAGAGGGTGTTAATTAATTCATTTTCAATTATTTATTGGCAATGTCTTAGAAATTTTAGAACTGATAACGATATATCATTATGAATGAAAATTTAACAAAAAACCATGAAATTGCAAAGATCTTTTAGAAAATTTAGTCCGCAAAAAACGAAGATTGAAGAGTTGGAAAAAAACAGTCCGCGCTTTAAAAGAATTTATTCTGAGTATGAATCCATTTCTAATGACCTTTGGGATTTAGAAAACAAAGAATGTTCTCCTGTTCCCGATGATTTTATTGAAGCTGTAAAACTTCAAGCAGAATATTTAGAAGAAGAAATCGATGTTTGGCTCTTAGATACGCCAGATATTCAGTAAATGTTAAATACACGCTTTACAATTACTACAGCATATTTATCCGAAATTATTAGCAGATCCGTACGGCGTACCAAATACAAGATACAAAGAAGCATGAATTGTTCAATTCATGCTTTCATTTTTTACAAAATAGGCGCAGATAGGCAGCTTCAAATTTCCGTTTCACCATCCTTTCCTTACCTTTGCCAAAACTATAGACGATCATCAACTGATCTCGGACTTTTGCCTTATGAATATCAATATTAATCAGAATAAAAATCTTAAACTTTTTAAAGTAATAGCAAAAGTTGCAGCAGAAAACAAGCAGTCTGCTTTCATCGTGGGTGGTTACGTGCGGGATTTATTGATGAAAAGAGTGAGTTCAACGGATATTGATTTTGTCACAGAAGGAAACGGGATGGGCCTTGCAAAGGCCGTTGCAAATGAAATAGATCCCAATTTAAAAGTTTCTATTTTCAAAAATTATGGCACTGCAATGTTTAAGCATAATGGCCTGGATTTAGAATTTGTAGGTGCCAGAAAAGAAAGCTATGCTGAAGATTCCCGTAAACCTTTTGTAGAAACAGGTACTTTAGAAGATGACCAAAAACGTCGGGATTTTACGATCAATGCGTTGGCTATTTCCTTAAATGAAAATAATTTTGGAGAATTAATTGATCCTTTTGAGGGAATTTCAGACCTGAAAAATAAAATTTTACGCACCCCATTGGCACCTGTTCAAACCTATTCTGACGATCCTCTTCGCATGATGCGTGCCATTAGATTTGCGTCTACTTTAAATTTTACTATTGAAGAAAATTCTTTGGCGGCAATTAAAAGTGAAGCAAAAAGGATACGAATCGTTTCGCTGGAACGCATTATGGTTGAGTTTAATAAAATCATGCTTTCAGAAAAACCTTCAAAAGGGCTGCAGTTGTTAGAGCAAACAGGCTTATTAAAAATGATAATGCCAGAATTAACAGCCTTAAAAGGGGTTGAAGAAATAGAAGGACAGACGCACAAAGATAATTTTTGGCACACGCTGGAAGTGGTAGATAATATATCTCAAAATACAAATAATCTTTGGCTTCGGTGGGCCGCTCTACTTCATGACATTGGAAAAGCGCCTACCAAAAAGTTTGTTGAAGGCAGTGGTTGGACCTTTCACGGGCATGAGTTTTTAGGCTCAAAAATGGTGAAGTCTCTTTTTCATCGTCTGAAATTGCCTTTGGGGGCAGATATGAAATATGTTCAGAAATTAGTCAAACTTTCTTCAAGACCCATTGCTTTAATTGATGACGATACATCTGATTCTGCTCTCCGTCGACTTTTATTCGATGCTGGAGAAGATTTGGAAGATCTGTTTATCTTGAACAAAGCCGATATCACCACGAAAAGTTCAGCCAAGCAGGCGAAATTTAAAAGAAATTTTGAAGAAGTAGCGCTTAAAATCAAAGAGGTAGAAGAAAAAGATCAGGTCCGCAATTTTCAACCGCCCATTTCTGGGGAAGAAATTATGGAAATGTTCAATTTACAACCTGGCCGCGAAATCGGAATCTTAAAGGAAAAAGTAAAGGAAGCTATTTTAGAAGGTGAAATTGCAAATAATAGAGAAGATGCCAGAAATTTCGTTATTCAGGAAGGTCGATCTATCGGTTTGATTTTAGTTTAAAATAAAAGCCCTTTCAAATATAGTTTGAAGGGCTTTCTGTTACCTAGATAAAGGAGTGTTTAATTTTTGTAGAAACCATTGGTTCCTCTTCCTGCGGTAACTGTTTTGAGTAAAGTACCTGCAGTAGAATAAATTTCTACCGTACTGTCTGCCATAAATCCGTTCGCATTAGAAATGTAAATTTTACCATTAATTACGCTGAAACCATACAACGATGACCAAGAAGTATCAGTTAGGGTAAGAATTGGATTGGTTGGCGCTGTCGTGGTGCTCATGTCCATTGAATAAACTTTCGCTCCAGAACTGAAGAAAAATTTCGTTCCATCAGCTTCTAAATTAGTTGCATTAGCAATTCCAGTTAAGGTAATCGTAGAAGAAATTGCGCCAGTAGGACTCAATTTGTAGATGTAAGAATCGGTTGAAGTAGATGCGATGGTATAGACACTCCCACCAGTAGAAATTGTTTTCTGGATGTTTCCATTAGGAACGATTACTTCAGATTCTACCGTGTTGGAAGTTGGGTTGATAATAGTGATTTTTTTACCTGAACCAAATGAAGCATTTTGCACGAATATTTTTCCGCTGGCTTCTAAGATTCTTTCTCCTGCATTAGTCAAATCAATTTTTTTAAGAAAAGTGTTGGTCGTAGCACTGTAAACATTCACATATTTCGAAGTACCAGAACTGTTTGTTACGTAATAATTATTATTTGCAAAGGCAATATATCTTGGCTGGGAAACCTGATCAGATACGGTTGCCACTTTTTTAAAGGTATATCGGTTTACGATTTCAATTTTATTAGAATTATTAAGGATCAAATATGCATTATCGCCATTCACTCCAATATTTTGAAGAACATCTCCCAAAGCAGCACCTCCGTTATTAGTACTAAAAATATTATTTTCTATGGATAAATCATCAGAAATAAAAGAAACCGTTGCAGTTGGTGTGCCGAAATTACCTTCGTTTGAAAGAAAGATTCCGTTTTCATAAGCACCTTTTGGCTGTGGTTCTACAATAGGATCGTCTGTTCTGCATGAAATGGTAAAAAGCAAGGTGGCGGCGAATACTGCAGACAGTAATTTAGAAATTTTCATTTTTATATTTATTTAAAAGTTAATTAAAAGATTGGCGCTGTAATTTCTTTTTGGCAAAGGAAAATAAGCGGTGGTTTCGTAGATTTCATCAAAAATATTATTGATTTTAAATCCGATTTGGTAGTTTTTCAAAAAGGTCAAATTCACCCCGGCATTCATTACAAAATACGGGTTGATGGCGTCACGAATTGCTTCGTCACTCGTGGTATAAGTCAATCCATTATACATTCCCTGAACAAAGATCTCCGCAAAACGATATTTGTAAGTCGCATTTCCGAAAATTTTATGTTGAGGTACATACATTAGAAATAGGTCTGTATCCGTGTCTTTAGAATGAGTGTAGACGTAGCCAATAGATAATTTTGCTTGATGATTTTCAAACGCTTTTTCGAAATCCAGTTGCGATTCTAAACCATAAGATTCCACGTTGTTGGTATTCACCGGAGACCAGTAGCCATTGGGAGTTGGCAACCATCTTATCATATCTTTTATTTGGATATAATAAGGAGTAAGGTTTAATTTAAAATTTTGGTATTTAAAATTGTTTCCTAATTCAGCTTGATGAGAAACTTCTGGTTTTAAATCTAAATTTCCACCAGGTTTCCAGTAAAGATCATTGAAGGAAGGATATCTGAAGTTTTTTGAAATATTTAAGGCAAAAGAATACCAATTGGTAACATTCATCTTTCCAGAAAATGAATAAAGAACTGGAGTTGCGATTTCCTCCACAAAATCCTTTTTAACGCCTGCTTCAAAATTTAACACCTGATTTGGATTCCATCTTAGCAAACCTGCAACTGAACCTGCATTTCTGCTGACACCAGCAATACCAGATTGATAACCTTCTCCTTTGTCGAAGTGGTATTCGGTAATTAAATTGAAGGCCAGTTGATTATTGAAGAAATAATTAAAATCATTTTTAGCGAAATAAGAGTCGCCCGAACCACCACTGCTTTTAGGTTGGTTGATGTTACTAAAATATTGAAAATCATCTTGAAGATAAGCGACTTTGAAACTGTTATTTATTTTTTTTGAAATGAAATCCCAGGCAAGTAAACTCCTAAAAGTATTGCTTAAGTATTTAGTTTTGGTCCCAAATTCAGAAGTAGGATAATGCTGTTCACCGTCATAAATTTGAGTTTGCCAAGACAATCTGTTTTTCGTATTGATTTTATAAGCCGCTCCTAAATTGAAAGTACGGTTATCATATTCCCCATTTAGGTTGACATAATTTTTTTCCGGTACTTCATAGTCATTATCGCTTTTTACAAAATTCCCCGAGATTTTAATAGAAAGTTTATCGTCGCTGTAAGAAGTTTTTAGAAAAGAATTGATGGTATGATAAGAACCACCTTCTAGAAATAAAGTAGAATGAAAACCTTTATCAAAAGAAAGTTCGTTGTTTAAATGAATGGTTCCACCGATGGCACCACTTCCGTAAATTACACTTCCGCCGCCAGATTTTATTTCGAGTTGGTCATAACTAAGAAGGTTTAGATTGTTGACATCACCCTGTCCTAAAAATATTGAATTAATATTAATTCCATTCCAAACAAAAGCAGTTTGTTGGGCTGTAGTTCCACGAAAAGAAGGCGAAGAAACCATTCCGCGACCATTTTCTTTAATATAAACGGGAGATTGAAAACGCAGAACTTCCGAAAGATTCGTCGTGTTTTTCAATAAATCTTCCTGATTTAAAGTCTGGATTTTTTGAAATTTCTTAGAATTTTTTAACTGATTATCGAATATGTAAACAGTGTCAATAGCCTTCTCCTGAGCAAAACTCAACAAAAAACAAAACAGGAACGCAGCAGAAAATTGGTGTCTTATAGTCATTATTCAGGCCTTTCCTCCGAAAGCATTTTTTTATGTTAATGCTTTGTAGTAAGGTCTCCTGACTTTCACAAAACTGCACCTTCCCGATTGCTCAGTGGTTGTATTGCAGTTCCTTTTTGGTGATTTACAGTTGCGGGGACAGCCCATGATTTACACATGATTCCCTTTTCTAAAAGCGTGGCGAAGGTAAGTATTAAATCTGAATGGGCGAAAGTTTAAAGTTTCAATTTTATTTTCCGTGGGAGTAATTTAGAACCACCTTGTTTTTAATGTCAACTTCTCCGAAAGCAACTCCACCAAAACCAGTGCTACTGAATGTTGCTTCAACAAAATAAATACTATCGTTAATTTTTTTGGCTTTCAGAGGTTGTTCTTCTGCCATTGCTTTCTTTCCATAAACTTCCCTCCATTTTTTTTCGGCAATTTGAATGGCCAATTCTTCATCTGTTAGAATTTTATTTGAATTCAGTTTCTCGCTTTTACCGCAAGAAATTATTAACAAAAGGAAAGAAATAGTAAGTCTCATCCTGAGTGTAATCGTAATTATTGGAATCAAACCTATTTAGAATTGGTTAATGTTTACGCTTATGCTTTTCAATTGGTTTTTTAAACTTTTGCCTTCTCTCTTAAATAATGATACGTTTCAATTTGGGACCGGATTTTTTTATCACCAGACTTTACGTAAAAATTGCTCAGTTTTTTATCCAAAATTCTGCCTTTAACATTATCATTGAGCTGAATTTCTAAAATATCTTTAATCTCTTTCTTTAAATTTTTCTGCGTTATTTTAGCCGCAGCCTCAATTCTATAATCCAGATTTCTTGTCATCCAATCGGCGGAAGAAATGTACGTGTCTTCACTCCCTTTGTTATAAAAATACATGACTCTGGCGTGTTCCAAATATTCATCTACAATACTAATTGCCATCAATTTCTCTTTAAAATCTTTCTGATTCACGGCGCAATAAATTCCGCGGATAATTAATTTAACTACTACGCCTGCCGTTGCAGCTTCATACAATTTAGAAATTAAAATGCGGTCACTTAGAGAATTTGATTTAATAATGATGAGGGTTTTGCGCCCTGCTTTGGCTTCCTCAATTTCTTTATCAATGTGATGGATAATTTTCTCCCGCATAGAAGTGGGGCACACCAACAAATTTTTGCAAGATTTTAGGGCAGTTGTGATGTCTTCTTTTGGTTTACGCAGCACCATAAATATTTTGTTGATATCTGCCATAATTGCTCTGTCACTCGTCATCAATAGATGGTCACCATAAATTCTTGCAGTTTTTTCATTAAAATTCCCTGTACTCACAAAACCGTACTGCAAGGTTTTATTTTGAGATCTTTTTTTAATAACGCAGAGTTTTGCGTGCACTTTTTTGTTGGGGATTCCCACTAAAACTTTTACGCCTTCTTGTTCCAAAATTTCCTTCCAGCGCAAATTGCTTTCTTCATCAAATCTGGCGCGAAGTTCCAACATCACCGTCACGTCTTTTCCATTTCGTACCGCATTGATTAGGGCATTAATCACTTTGGAATTGCTTGCCAATCTGTAGGCGGTAATTTGAATTGATTTCACCTCTGGATCCATGGCGGCTTCCCGCAACAAGTCTATTACAGGCGTGAAATGATGGTAGGGAAAATTGAGTAGAATATCGGATTTTTGGATGACGTCTGTAATTCTTTTCCCTACACATTCTGGATGGTCAAAAGAAGTTCTTTCTACCGGTTTTAAATCGGTCTCGAAAACATCTGGAAAGTCCATAAAATGTCGGAAATTATGAATTTTTCCACCTGGAATAATGCTGTCTTTCTTACTGAGGTTTAATTTTCTGATCAAGAATTCTAGCAAGGCCTTATCCATTTCTTTATCAAAAACGAAACGCGTAGGTTTACCTTTTCGGCGGGATTTTATACCTTTTTCTATTTTTTCTGCTAGAGTTGTTTTAATGTCATTATCTAAATCAAATTCGGCATCTTTTGTAACTTTAAAACAATGCGCCTGAAATTCATCATACCCGAAATAAGAAAAAATGTGTGGAAGATTAAAGGCAATTACGTCTTCTAAAAGCATCACATTGTGCGTGATATTGTCCTCATCTGGCAAAGAAACAAATCGTCCTAAAATTTTGGAGGGAACTTCTATGATGGCAAATTTACTTTCATATTGAAACTTTTTTTTGCGCATCGCAATTCCCATATAGAGGGATTTATCACGCAGATAAGGCATGGGGGAATTTTCATTGAGCAATATGGGAATCACATTACTTTCTACCATTTCATCAAAATACTTCGTCACAAACTCCTGATGATTTTTGGACAAGTTTTTAGCATTCCGAATAAAAATATGGTGATCCGCCATATCGACCTGGATTTTCTTCCAGGTTTTATCAAAGTTTTGTTGCTGCTGAATCACAATATCATTAATGTTCTGCAAGATTTTGGTAGGCGGTTGGTAAAAAGATTCCGTGATAAATTTATCTTTAAAATCCATGGCGCGTTTTAAACCTGCAACGCGTACCCGAAAGAATTCATCTAGGTTATTGGAGAAAATTCCAAGGAAGCGAATTCTTAAATGCAGCGGCACTTCTTCATCCATCGCTTCCTGAAGAACGCGTTCATTAAAAGACAACCAGGTAATATCTCTTGGATTAAATTGATTTGACATTATAAAGCTTTAGATTTTCTCAAAAATAGGTAATTTCTCGCGTTTTTACTTGGTTTTTAGGCCGTTTAAAAGGTTAAATTTTCTTAAATTTGAGGGAAATGCTCACCATGTTTTCAAAAGAAATTTTAGTAAAAAATAAAATTCCCGTTCATCACTTGAAGAAGAAAGATTTTCTCTTTCGGGAAGATCAAAAAGCCACACAACTTCATTATCTACTGGTGGGAGAAATCACCATTTATAACACTGATTCTGAGGGAAAAGAATTTTTGATTTCTAAAGTAATCGATCGGCATTTTTTGGGGGAACCCCCGTTTCTGCTAGGAGAAAGGTATCCCGCAAATGCGGTAATCACAAGTGATAGTGCAGAAATTTTTAGTTTCAGCCCAGATCTTTTTCAAAAATTCATGGTGGATCACCCCGATGTGCTGCTACAATTTACGAAAGAAATCGCGAGAAAAGCGTACGATAAGACATTGAAGCTGAAATCTATCGCTCATTTAAATCCTTGTGAAAGAATTATTAATTTTTTAAAAATTCATAAACGAAGCATCGGAATTGAGCTGGAGGATAAAATAATCATACATGTTACCCGAAAAGAAATGGCCAATTCCACAGGTTTAGCTGTAGAAACAGTGATCCGCACGGTAAAGAAAATGGAAAAAGATGGAAAATTAGAACTCATAAATCATAAAATTCACTACTAATGCAAAAGACTTTCTGGCTTAAATTTTCGGTTTTTAATTTTCTTATTGTGGCTGTTCTAGGCGTAATTATGCGCTATAAAATAATGTTCTCCCTGCCTTTTGTAGATCAAAAACATTTGCAAGAAGCGCATTCTCATTTTGCGTTTTATGGTTGGATTACCAATGCGCTTTATGTTTTAATCGTAATTTATCTAGGGAAAATAAATGCGAGCATTAACTTAAAAAAATACCAGGGATTAATCATTGTAAATTTAGTGGCGTCCTTTGCTATGCTTTTCAGCTTTATTTATGGCGGATATTTTTGGGGTTCCATTGCTGCTTCTACTGCCGCATTGCTTTGTAGTTTTATTTTCTTTTATTTCTTTTTGCGTGATTCTTCAAAAATCTCAGATTCCTCTAAAATTTGGTTTTTAGCAGGATTGTTTTTCGCGGTGATTTCATCAGTCGGAGTTTTTTCACTCGGTTATATGAAGATTTCGGGATTGGTTTCGCGGGACTATTTTCTGGCTGCAGAATATTACTATCTTCACTTTCAGTACAATGGTTTTTTTATATTTTCTTGTATTGGGTTGCTGCTTTTTTCTTTAAAGGAAATAAATGCACCCATTGATGAACGGCAGAATAAACTCCTATTTTGGCTTTCGTTCTTCGGATGTTTGGTAGGTTACGGACTTTCTGTACTCTGGATGAAAATACCGGTTGCAATTTTTACCGTCATTGTGATAGCCGCCATTGCACAAACTGTAGGCGCATTCATGCTCTTAAAGTTCGTAAGGAAAAACTGGATTAATTTGGTTTTAAAATGGTCACCGATGCAACGATTCGTGCTCTTATTTGCAGCTCTCGCATTTGCGGTGAAGATTATTTTGCAATTAGGATCAACCATTCCGGTGGTCAATCAATTTGCTTTTGGATTTAGAAATGTGGTGATTGCTTATCTTCATTTGGTTTTACTTATGTGCATTGCAACGTTCATCATTAATCAGATTTTAGCCACTAATTTTTTCATTATCTCTAAATCACTTCTTCTCGGGTTGAAACTTTTGCTTCTCGGTATATTTCTGAATGAATTTACGCTCGGTTTAATGGGTGTTTTTTCTATCAAATATATTTCAATTCCCTTCGCGAACCTCTTTCTTTTGGTATTCTCTGTATTGATGATGGTTTCTATTTTTATCCTCTTTATCAACATGAAGGAGAAGAAATTGCTATAAGTGATTTTAAAAACAAGGCAAAAAAATAGCTTTTCAAACTAATGAAAAGCCATTCCAAACACTAAATTTAATAAACTACTTATTTATTTTATTCGGGAAGTAAGACCTCATCAATCACATAAACAATTCCGTTTGACGCGGGAACCGTTTGTACAATTTTAGCTTTCCCATTGATAAGAGGTTTTCCGTCTACCATGGTGATTTTTATATTTTTACCACTAACCATTCCTAAAGATTGGCCATCACTCATTTGATCTTCTTTGATGACCCCCACATAAGTGTGATATCCCAAAATATCTGATAAATCATCTACTTTATCTGGTTTCAATAATCCTTCTACCGTACCTTCTGGCAGTTTGTCAAAGGCCGAATTTAGTGGAGCAAAAACTGTAAACGGTCCTGCATTACTTAGAGAAGTTGCTAATCCCGCAGCTTTCACGGCTGTAACCAAGGTTGATAGTTCTGGAGTTTTTGCGGCTAGTTGAACTACGTTTGGATTGGAGTCATCATCTTGAATTCCATCTTGACCATGACCAACACTCTCTGTAGAGGTAGAAGATTCACTGGTTGTTGCTTCCGATTTATTGCAGGAAACAAGGGCAAATCCAATCATGCCGAGAATAAGTAGAGACCTTTTCATCTGTTTTAATTTTGAATAAATTTACGCAGACTTTAGAAGTTTGTGTATGACCGCGGTCATAGTAAATAGATTTGATATGGTGATAAATATCAGATTTTCTTAGTAGTAAATTAACGGAAGAACGGCGAAATTACTTCGCTTAAAGAGAAAGAATTCTACAAATCTTTTTTGTTGAATTTTATCAAAGAGAGCACAAATGGGACAGTGGCCCAAATTAGTAAAACCAGCATAGAAATTCCCATGCCGCCGCCTGAACCGAATACCTGTTGAAAAATTGCACCTGCATAACCTAACATGGCGGAGATATTTAATTGGAGCAGAACGAAAATCCTGGCTAAACCGACGGGATTTAAACCAGCCAACGTTGCCATAATTCCTTCTATGGGGTAATCTGCAAACTGAAACATCAACATCAACAATACGCCATCATAAATAATACTGAAAAAGAGCCAAATGAAAATAGAAATTCCAATTCCTTTTGCGCGATCTCGGCTAGAAATGGCAGATAGCATTGCAAAGGCAGTAAATATGATGGAGAGTAAAACACCGCTGATAATAAGGGAAAAACCAGTTTCAATGGAGGAATAGAGTAGAATTGGGACGCCGCAACCCAAAAGAAAGGCGAATACTAAGGCCGTAGAAAGTCCTAAAAAAATATTGAACCAAACTTTTACCCGCGCCACAGGTTGACTGAGGAGCAACTCTATAAATTGGCTGCTGTTATAGACATAAATGGTAGAAAAAATAATGCTTACCAAAGGAACTACAAGCAGTACCACATTTAATAAACTTAAAGTAGCCTTCGTATAATTATTTTCTAAGCCCAAAACGGACCAAGAAATAATGAATAGCAAAATAGTATAAAAAATGACAATTTTATTTTTTAGAATATCGAATAAAATAAAGCGCGCAATCTTGTTCATAATCTGATTTTTGGCCGGAACCAAAGCAATTTTTAACTTAACGAATACCGAAGGAAGAAGATAGAAGAAATTTAGTTTTTCATTTCCTTCAAAATGCTGATGATGGATTCTGATATTTTTTCAGTTTTTCTCTCCGTCATTAAATCTTCCACCGACTGATGAATGATCATTTTTCCTTCATTCAAAAACACAATTTCACTAATCATATCATCTAATTCACTTAAGAGGTGAGAGGTGATGATGATTAATTTTCCTTTAGCAATCTCCTTAATTATTTTATTTTTTAAAATTTCTGAAGCTAATGGATCCAGTCCTGCGGTAGGTTCATCCAGAATAATAATTTTCGGGTTGAACATGAAGGCTAAAACTGCACTTACCTTTTGAGTGGTTCCACCAGAAAGTGTGCCCATTTTTTTTGGATACAATTTCTCCAGCTCGAAAGCTTCTAAAAGTTCTGTATCCAGTAAATCATCAGCAATATTCCGCGTGTCCTTAATCATTTTGAGGGTTTGCTTAATGGTCATGTTTTCCGGATATCGCCCAATTTGAGGCATGTAACCAATATTATTTCTGTAGAGATAATCATCTTTTACACTTTTGCCTTCTACCAAAATATCGCCATCTTCTACCACATTAAGACCCAAAATACATTTAATAAGCGTTGTTTTTCCGCAACCATTGGGACCAATCAGAGCGATGGATTTCCCATCAGTAAAGTTGAGGTTCAAATCATCCAACGCTTTGAACTTGCCAAATGTTTTCGTTAAGTTTCTTACTTCTATCATATCACTTTCCCAGAATATTAAACTTTCGTAAAAATTCCTTTTTCTTTTTTAAAGGTTCACTTTTTTCATCAGTGGATGCTCATCAACAAAACTTGCAGGCGTTAAACTCGGAATAATTTTCTCCGTTTTATCCAAAAGGTCTACAAAGAAAGTTTTAAAAAGGAGCATTACGGCAGGATTTCGTTCTACCAAAACGGCGTACAAACTTAAAGGGTGAAAGGGAATATCCCCAATTTGATCTTTATTCAAATCATAACCTTCATATTTGTCCCAATAATTTTTTTTGAAATCATTCATCGCCATGGAGCCACTCGTGCTCACATCAAAGGTATTATTGATAAAATTATTCTCAATCACCCGATTTTCCATACAGTTAGAATTGATTTTCATTCCCCAACCGTTGCTTTGAAAATCATTTTTAAACAAATCAATTTTTGTAGCACCATCCAGAAAGATAGCAACAGTATTGCTGTGAAATCTGTTGTGTTTTATTTTGCTGAAACTAATGTCTTTTAGCAGTAATCCATAATTGCCATCGCCCCAATTATTGATAAAGCTATTGCCCGTCATTCCTACATTATTGCTGTACATCACGGCAACTCCAGCGTTATTATTGTCGAAGGTGTTTTCTACATAAACATTATCATCTGCAAACATAAAATGCAAACCATATCTGAGATTCTTTTTGGAATAATTGCGGTAGATGTAGGATTTGGTCACTTTTTCCAGATAAATTCCATCTTTTTGACCTTCAATATAGTTGTTTTTGATCCAGATTTCGTCACTCACCCAAGCATGAATTCCATCCCCAACTCCTTCTTGAGATCTGGATCGATGAGAGGTGATCTTATTATTTTGAATCAAACATTTATAGCCTCTCTGAATGTAGATTCCAAAGTAATTATTTTCGAAAATATTATTTTCAATGGTAGAATAATGACTGTCATACAAACGTACAGCGCCAATATTTTCAATTTCGTCTTCTCCAGAGTTGATAATTTTAAAACCTTTTAAGTTGATGTGATTGGCGCGGAAAGACAAAATCTCATATTTCATCTGCCCATCTAATACAGGTCTGCCAATACCGATTAAAGAAAGTGGTTTATCAATGCTGATATTTCCCTCCTTATAAATGCCTGATTCTACAAAAATACGGTCGCCACTTTTAGCAGCAGAGACCGCATGTTTTATGGTTTTAAACTGTTCTTTTTTACCGACTTTTAAATCATTGCAGAAAAAGAAGAGGGGTAAAAAGAGAAACACAAGTCTGAACATGAATTTTTTATTTAATTACAGCAGCACCTAACTCAGCTGCCGCTTTTTCTGCCACCGAAATATTTTCGAAAGCTTGTGTGTTTCCACCCATGGGGGATTTTATGGCTCCACCTTGAACAAGAGTAGCATTGGCTTTTTCTACAAATTTTTCTGAAGGGAAATCAATAACATAAAACTGGGCATTTTTGGCTTTTTCTACTTCGGAGCTTTCGTACATAGTCATACAGCTGAGGTCATCAAATTTATAGATACGGCCTTTTTCTGTAATCATTTCTGTAGCATATTTTATGTCAGTAATGGTCATCTTGCAATTATCGCACTGGTCTTGCCCGAGAAGAAAATCTTGCGGACCACTATCTTGACAAGCCATTAAAGTAATTACGAAGGAAAGTAGGAGAGACGTTTTTGAAAATTTCATAGAAAAGTTTTTTAATTACGAGTTTAAATCTACTGTGTCCACAGGTCTTTTAAATTCAATAATGGCTAAGATAACCAAAATAGCTGCAACGCCCATCATAATTCCACCGCCAATATTGGGATAAGAATACGCGCCAAAATTCAGCAATTGTTTAAATCCGATTAAGGGAGGTTGGTAAGACATGCCTGGAACAATAATGGCCGCATGTGGATCTAAATTGTGTCCATAATCATACTCCCACATGTAGAAATCCACCATAAACGCAACTCCGAATATTAAGAATAAGACTGTAGCTGCATAGAGTAAAGCTTTTTTATTGAGGTAGGCGACCAAAAAGCATAGGAGTGCGAAAAACCCTAAAGCATAAGGAAGTATTTTAAATTCCCAGAAATCTTCTTGATGAATCGTCTTCATGCCGATATAATGGTTTAAGCCGTTAATAATTTCGTAATCGCCGGAGATTTTATAAGACCAGAGGAACATAGAAAGTCCTTCTGGGTATTGTGGAGCCTCCAGATAAATGGACCACATAGGAACAAAAATAGAAACAACAAGACAGATCCCAAGGAAAATGAGTGTCATTCTGGAATATTGATGTAATGTTTTTTTCTTCATTTTTTTAGTATTTAAATACGTTTTTTTACGATGAGTTTGCTAGGTAAAGGTCGGTTCTTTAAATGGTTCTTAAAGCAACCTTTTGCACAAAGTGATTGATATCATCAAAAAGAAAAAGGGCAGTAAAACTGCCCTTTATGTAATAAAATTTATTTGGTTTCTGCGACTTTCACGGGACTTTGCGCGTTGTCTTTTTTGTTATTGAGAGAGTAGATCAGCGGCGTATTACTTCCGGCTGGAGAAACTCTTACATAACCCTGCATTTCTTGGTGAAGGGCACTACAGAAATCGGTACAATACATTGGATACATTCCTGGTTTTTTCGGCACCCATTTCAGTGTACATGTTTCACCTGGCATGATGAGCAGTTCTGCATTTTGGTTTCCTTTGATGGCAAATCCATGTGGCACATCCCAATCTTGTTCAAGATTTGTTACGTGGAAATAAACTTCATCACCAACTTTTACGCCTTCAATATTATCTGGTGCAAAGTGAGATCTGATGGAGGTCATGTAGACATGTATTTTGTTGCCTTCTCTTACTACCCTACTTTCCTTTTCTCCTTTCGTTACATAAGGGTGTTTATTGTCTTCTATTTTAAAGAATTTTACAGAAGTTTTAGAGAGCATTTCCCCTGGTAAAGCTTGTGCGTAATGCGGCTCGCCAAAGAGTGGGAAATCTAGAAGGAGTTTCATTTTGTCTCCTGTAATGTCAAATAATTGAGCAGACTGTGCCAATTCTGGACCTGTTGGAAGATATCTGTCTTTCGTAATTTTATTGTAGGCTACCACATATTTCCCGAAAGGTTTTTTGGAGTCTCCACCTGGAATCATTAAGTGACCTGTAGAGTAAAAAGTAGGAACTCTATCAATTACTTTTAGATCTTTTATATTCCATCTCACCAATTCAGATGACACGAACATGGAAGTAATAGCGTTTCCTTGACCATCAAATTCTGTATGCAAAGGTCCTAAACCTGGTTTCTGAACTTCACCATAAAGTGCTGCTTCATATTTAATGACTTTCACACCATCATATTCTCCGCTGAAAGCTTTGTCTGCAATCGCTTTTTGAATTTTATCAAAACTGAAAACCGGTATTAAGGCAGCTAGTTTACCAGATCCTACAATGTATTCTCCTGTTGGGTCAACATCACATCCGTGTGGAGATTTCGGGCAAGGAATAAAATACATTGCATCTTTCATATCTTCTACAGAAAGAACCAAGACTTCTTTTTTCATGGTAGAAGTTGCTGAATGCGTGCTTTCATCCCATTTATTGTGAACATATTCTGTAGCCACTTTTCTACCTTTACCTGCTCTCGCCATTTCTGCAGCTTTTTTCCAGTTCACCGCCATAATGAAATCTTTATCATTTTGGGAGGCGTTAACTTCTAATAGGGTGTTGGCTTTTTCAGAATTGTAACAGGAGAAGAAGAACCAGTCTGCTGATTTTCCCTTACCTGCATGAGAAAGGTCAAAGTTAATTCCCGGTGCTTCTATCTGGAAATCAATATCCATTTCCCCACTTTCTTTGTCAATTCCGATAAAAGAGATTACACCTTTAAAGTTTTCTTTGAATGTGCTGATTGGAACGTCACCGTTTTGGTCATCTGTAGGAACGGCAAATCTGGTACCTGCAACTACGTACTCCGTATTTTCTGTAAGGAATGGAGAGGAATGATTACCCGCGGAATTAGGGATTTCTATTATCTCTACCGTTTTAAAAGTTTTAAGATCTAATCTTGCAACACGTGGAGTATTATTAGCATTGGCGAAGAGCCATCTTCCGTCTACTTCACCATTAGTCTGGGAAAGTGAAAGGTGATGCTGATCATCCCAAGGAATAAATCCGTGAGAAGTTTCTAACATGGGTTTCGTTTCTTCACTGTAACCATACCCGTTTTCTGGGTTAACAGAGAAAACAGGAAGAACTTTCAGCAATCTTCCACTTGGCAAACCGTAGACACTCACCTGTCCATTAAAACCACCGCTGACAAAGTTGTAAAACTCGTCATATTTTCCGGGAGCTACATAAACTCTCTCAGCAGCATCACCACTTACAGCAGTTTCTGTTCCTTTCGGCTTACAACTGGTTAGAGCACTTACGGCAATAATGGTAGAGAGTCCGAATAATTTTAGACTTTTCATTTTATATTTGATTATTAATTTTTGAATTTTGATCCTTACTTCGCTCCGTCAATTTCCCGCATATACTCTAGGATTTCGCGAGCTTCATTGTCTGCAAGACCTTGGTTTGGCATTCTAACCAAACACAATTCTAATTGTTTTTGTAATTCTGGATCCACATCGATCATTGGGTCTGGATTAGAGATAAAGTTCATAATCCATTCAGGAGTTTGTCTGGTGGTCACTCCTTTCCAACCTGGACCTACTAATTTTTCTTCTGTTGGTTTGTGGCAAGAGGTACACTTCACTTCCGCTATTCCTTTGCCGGCAGCAGCTAAAGCGGGATCAAAACTACTCACGTCAATTTTGTCATGCTTCCCTAAGCCTCTATTTGGATCGTAGGATGATGCATCGGCTGTAGTTTCTGCAGTGGCAGTGGTTTCCGTTCCTGATGCAGTAGGAACAGAATCTGTTTTTTTGTCTCCCTCGCAAGAAAGGAATGCAAAAGTGATTGTAGCAAGACCTAGTGTTTTTAAGAGTTTCATATGTTTATTGTTTAAATTTATAGGTCAAAAGTACCATCATTAACAGTTCTCCTCGTATGACTACAGTCATACGCTTAGTATGATATTTATCGCCATATTTGTGGAGCAAATTTTTACTAAATTTGTTAAAAATTAGAAAGATGAATAAATACATTGCGCTTTTTGCCTTATTATCGATATTTTCTTGCAATAAAAATTTGGAATCTGATAAAGAATCCAACGTAATGCTAGAAGAGCCAGCCTTTAAAGTTTTAGATTCAGCTGCAGCTAATAAACATGAAGGTCTTGCATTAATTGAAGGTGCAGATTGTCTTACATGTCATAAAATTGATTCCCGCGTGGTTGGACCGTCTTATCAGGAAGTTGCAGATAAATATACAGATGCAGATATTGATATGTTAGCAACCAAAATTATTGAGGGTGGTAAAGGAGTTTGGGGAGAAATCCCGATGAGTGCACACAAAGGAATGAGTGAAGCCAATGCAAAAAAAATGGTAGAATATATATTGACCTTGAAAAAATAACTGTTATTTTAATTGTTTAAAGAGGAGCACTTTGTTTTTAGAAATAGGGTGCTTTTTTATGCCCAAAATCCCCGATGAACCCTCTTGTATCTTTCATCTTGGGACACTATGATCCCCTATTTTCAGGTTATGAAAATCAAAATAGATGACCACTTATGATACGAATCTGTCAATATGTCACACTTTGTTCTATGGTACAAAATTGGAGAATTGGAACGTAACTAAAATAAGAACATAAAATATTGATACTATGAGTAAGATAATTGGAATTGATTTAGGAACAACCAACTCTTGTGTTGCCGTAATGGAGGGTAAAGACCCTGTTGTAATCCCTAATGCAGAAGGTAAAAGAACTACACCTTCCATCGTAGCTTTTACAGAAGATGGAGAAAGAAAAGTAGGTGATCCTGCAAAAAGACAAGCAGTAACGAACCCTACCAAGACAGTTTATTCAATCAAAAGATTTATTGGTACACACTTTAAGGATGATGCGAAAGAAGTTTCCCGTGTTCCCTATAAAGTGGTGAGCGGACCAAATGATACGGTTAAAGTAAAAATCGATGATAGAGAATATACACCTCAAGAAATTTCGGCAATGATTCTTCAGAAAATGAAGAAAACTGCGGAGGATTATTTAGGTCAAGAAGTAACAAGAGCCGTAATTACTGTTCCTGCATACTTCAATGATGCACAAAGACAAGCTACAAAAGAAGCTGGAGAAATCGCAGGTTTGACGGTAGAAAGAATTATTAATGAGCCTACTGCAGCAGCATTAGCTTATGGTTTAGATCAAAGTCATAAAGACCAAAAAATTGCAGTTTACGATTTAGGTGGTGGTACCTTTGATATTTCTATCCTTGATTTAGGAGATGGAGTATTTGAAGTATTATCTACAAATGGAGATACACACTTAGGAGGTGATGATTTTGATGATGTGATCATTAATTGGTTAGCAGACGAATTCAAAGCTGAAGAAGGCGTAGAATTAAAAGGTGATCCAATTGCTTTACAGAGATTAAAGGAAGCAGCAGAAAAAGCGAAAATTGAATTATCGTCTTCTGCACAAACGGAAATTAATCTTCCCTATATCACCGCAACTGCAACAGGCCCAAAACACTTGGTTAAACCTTTGACAAGAGCGAAATTTGAGCAATTGGCGGCAGATTTAGTGAAGAGATCAATGGATCCTTGTAAAAAAGCATTATCTGATGCTGGTCTTCAGATTACAGATATTGACGAAGTTATTTTAGTAGGTGGTTCTACCAGAATCCCAATTATCCAGGAAGAAGTAGAGAAATTCTTCGGTAAAAAACCGTCCAAAGGAGTAAATCCTGATGAGGTAGTCGCTTTAGGAGCTGCGATTCAGGGTGGAGTTTTGAGCGGCGATGTGAAAGACGTTCTATTATTAGACGTTACGCCACTTTCTTTAGGAATTGAAACAATGGGTTCAGTATTCACCAAATTAATTGATGCGAATACTACTATTCCAACTAAAAAATCAGAAACATTCTCTACGGCAAGTGATAACCAACCTGCCGTTTCCATTAGAGTTGGACAAGGTGAAAGACCAATGTTCAATGACAACAAAGAAATCGGACGTTTTGATTTATCAGACATTCCACCGGCTCCAAGAGGAACGCCTCAAATTGAAGTAACCTTCGATATTGATGCCAACGGAATCTTAAGTGTTTCTGCCAAAGATAAAGGAACAGGAAAAGAACAAACCATCAAAATTCAGGCAAGTTCGGGACTTTCAGATGATGAAATCCAAAGAATGAAAAGAGAAGCAGAAGAAAATGCTTCCTCTGATGCGAAGAAAAAAGAAGAGGTTGAAGTAATCAACAAAGCAGACGGTTTAATTTTCTCTACAGAAAAACAACTGAAAGAGTTTGGCGATAAACTATCTGCAGATAAAAAAGCAGCCGTAGAAGCAGCACATGCAGAATTGGTTACTGCTTTTGAAGCAAAAGATTTAGAAGCAATTAAAACCAAAACTGAAGCCTTAGATGCAGCTTGGATGGCAGCTTCGGAAGAAATGTACGCCAATACTGCACAACAAGGACAGCCACAAGATGGCGCTCAAGGAAATGCAGGCGCAAATTCTGGAGCAGAAGATGTTCAGGATGCTGATTTTGAAGAAGTGAAGTAATTCATTTTCCATAAGTTTGTTAAACTAAATTCCCCGAGTGAAAACTTGGGGAATTTTTTTGTTCAAAATCTGAAATCAAGAGTATTTATGAAAATTAGTTCAAATACCATTAAGGCAAATTTTGAAGAATGTGATAGCTCCTGCAAATTATTTTTATAATTCTGGGTGATGATTTGCGCTGAATATAAATATCTTTGCACTCATAAAAAGTACAAATATGCTCTCCAAAATAATCGTCCATAAAGTAGGAAACAAAATCAATCAGGAACATCTTTTTCTTTCGGAAACTGAACTTCAGGTAGAAGATGAAATGAAAGAATTGCTGACTGATTATTTCATCAATGCCTTTAAATCTGAAGAGCAATTTCAGTTTTACAGTGATTCCTATTTATCCTTAAATCCGATATATTCTTCTGTAGCAGAAATCTTTGAAGACAGAGATAAATTCCGTTTCGAGTCTGAAAATATTGCGAAACATCTATTTGAAATAACACAAAACACCCGCGTTCAAGGTGGTGAGGTTTTCGTGGTTTATTTTGAAGGTGGTTTAATGGAAGATGGTTCTCAAATCGATTCCATTGGAATTTTTAAAACAGAAGATAAAAAGCCTTTTTTAAAAATTAATTTAAAGGAGGAAAACTATGAAATCGATAAAGATTACGGAATTTCCCTGGCAAAATTGGACAAAGGTTGCCTCATTTACAACACGGATAAGGAAACAGGTTACGCCATTTCTGTGGTAGACAATAATAAGAATGGAGATCAATATTATTGGTTTGAAGATTTTTTAAAAATTCGGCAGCGAGATGATGAATATTTTCACACGCAAGAAACGCTTTCCGTTTTTAAAGATTTCGTCATCAAACAATTGCCCCAAGAATTTGATGTGAACAAGCCTGATCAAGCAGATTTTCTCACCAAGTCGCTCAATTTTTTTAAAGAAAAGGAAACTTTTGACTTTGAAGAATTTACCACTGAAGTTTTGGCGGATAAAAACGTTATCGAAAGTTTTGTGAATTATAAAACGGATTACGAACAAGAAATGCAGGTTTCTATTTCAGAAGAATTCCCGATTAACCAAACCGCAGTGAAAAAAAACCAGCGCTATTTTAAAAGCATCATCAAACTGGATAAAAATTTTTCTATTTACGTTCACGGCGACCGAAAAAAAATTGAGCAAGGTCAAGACGAGCATGGAAAATATTACCGTTTATACTTCGAAGAAGAGAAATAAGTTGTTTAGAAAGGTTAGAAATTTCATTTTCTGCGCTGAAAAACGGTTTCGCATCTGAATGAAAGGTGAGAAATTTGACTTTAATTTTTTCAAAACAGATGTTGATCAATTCCCAGTTTTAGCAGTTTAATACCGTTTAAATCAATGTATGATTATTCAAGCATTTAAGAATTACTATAGGAGTTTATCTCCGAAAATAATTATTTCTTTACTCTTTTTTATTGCTTCTTTGTTTGTACTCTTTGTGATTACTGATGAAATTGTGATAGAGAAAGAAGAGGATATTGATTTTCAAGTTTTCAAGTTTTTTAAAACCTACATCGTAAAAGCGAATCTCACAGATTTCATGGCCACGGTTACCAACTTCGCTTCTGTTAGTTTTATGATGGGTGCAACTGCTTTACTAATAATCATTTTGCTTTTCACTAAAAATCATAAAAAAGCCAATTTTACCGCGTTTACTCTGCTCGGTGGATTACTGCTCATTGCAACAATGAAATTTGGGTTTGTAAGACCCAGACCACCTTATCCTTTACTGCACAAAGAAGAAACATTCAGTTTTCCCAGTGGTCATGCTACATTCAGCTTTATATTTTATGGAACATTAGCCTACTTTGTTTGGTTAACAGACCTTTTGAAGAGTTGGAAATACATCATCATGACACTTTTAATTTGTCTATCTCTGCTTATTGGATTAAGCAGGATTTATCTACGCGTTCATTATGCAAGTGATGTCCTAGGCGGATTTTGTCTGGGTTATTCTTGGCTTTTTTTAATGATTTATGTTTATAGAAAATGGTGGCCATTGACTTAATTGCATAATTAAGAATCCGATGTTAATTTTATACAGGTATATTTGTAAATAAGAGTAAAATATTAATATATATTGTACTATATCCAAATCCTTCAAACGGAGAATTTAACATTAAGTTTGACGCTGAAGTAGGAAGCCAAGTTGTAGTACAGCTCTATGATATGTCAGGAAAACTGATTGGAGATTACAGCAATAAAGTTGCAAGAAATGGCAATAAAGCCACTTTAAATGTAAACAATTATAATCTTTCCGGTGGTTTATATCTAGTTAAAGTTAAAACTTCAACTACAGAAAAAACCATTAAACTGATTATTAAAAAATAAAATACAAATCAATAAAATGAAGACTGTCTAACAAGGCAGTCTTTTTTTTTGATATTTTTAGCGGGAGTAACGTCTCTCGCTTGTCTGGAACCAAGACAAATCGTAAATTTGAAATTTACAGTAAAAATTTCTAGAATCTTAAAAAAAACAGAAGTTCAGTATACTTAAAACTACGTTAATTAAGATTTTCAAAAAACAGAATGCAATGCCAGAAGGTCCTTCCATATTATTTTTAAAAAATAAATTATCCCGTTATAAAAGCAAGACAGTTTCCGAAGCGTCGGGATACGGCGACATGGATAAGTCTGAAATCACCAATCTAAAATTGGTAGATATCGATACCTATGGCAAAAATCTGCTTTTTGTTTTTAAAGATTTTTTTGTGGGCGTTCATTTAGGACTTTTCGGGAGTATGCTCGTGAATAAGAGGAAAAAGGTCAACGCGAGTTTCGCTCTACATTTTTCTGATGCTGAAATTAATTTTTATGTCGCGAAAACGAAGCTACATCGAGGTGCTCCGAAAGATTTATATAACTTCAAAACCGATATTTTAAAACCAGAGTTTGATTCAGAATTCATCATCAATGAATTGAAATTGCCAAAATATGCAGATCAAATGATTGGAGATGTGATGATGGACCAAAATGTGTTCACGGGAGTGGGAAACATTATTCGCGTAGAAGTCCTGTATCGCGCAAAAATCCATCCAGAAAGCATCGTGAGGGAAATTCCTGAAAAGAAATTACAATTCTTAATGAAAGCCGTGGTCGCTTATGCAGAAGAGTTTTTAGATTTAATGAAAACAGACGAAGTAAAAGAATTGGCTTGGGCCTATGGTAAAAAAATCTGCCCAAAAGATAAAAAAGAATTGCTGATTGCAGAGATGGGAAAGGTAAAACGAAAAACCTATGTCTGCGAGAAATGCCAGAAATTATACAAATAGAAAAATCCTGCAGCAATGCAGGATTTTTATTTTTAAGGTCGATATGATTCCCTTTAGTCTTAAAGATTTTATTTTTAAGGCGTATAGATATTTTCTTCAAAAAGTCCTTCTACTGACCAATATCTTTCTCCAGTATCGTAATTGAAAGTTAAAATCACGGCTCCTTTTGGAAGGTCTCCCAATTTTTGTTGAACTGCGGCTACGGAAGTTCCTGTGGAAATTCCGGCTAAAATTCCTTCTTCAGCCGCTAATCTTTTCGTGAATTCAAAAGCTTCTGCTTTTTCAACTTGAATGGTTCCATCTAAAAGATCGGTGTTCAAATTTTTCGGAATAAATCCAGCGCCAATTCCTTGTAACGGATGCGGTCCAGGTTTTCCGCCACTGATCACATTAGAATCTTTCGGCTCTACCGCGAAACTTTTCATGTTCGGGAATTTTTTCTTTAAAACTTCCGTCACACCCGTAATGTGACCACCTGTTCCAACTCCTGTAATCAAATAATCAAACCCATCTGGAAAGTCATTTAAAATTTCCTGAGCAGTTACGGCCGCATGAACGTCAGGGTTTGCAGAATTTTCAAACTGTTGCGGAATCCAAGAATTTTCAATTTCAGCTGCCATTTCTGTGGCTTTTTTAATCGCGCCACTTGTTCCTTCTTCTTTCGGAGTTAAAACAAAGGAAGCTCCGTAAGAACTCATCAATTTTCTGCGTTCTACACTCATACTTTCTGGCATCACCAAAACGAGTTTGTACCCTTTTACCGCACAAACCATGGCTAAACCAACTCCAGTATTTCCAGAAGTAGGTTCTATAATAAGCGTGTCTTTATTTATTTTTCCTTCTTTTTCGGCTTTTTCAATCATGGCCAAAGCAATTCGGTCTTTCAAACTTCCGCCTGGATTTTGTTTTTCTAATTTCATCCAAACTTCGTGATCTGGAAATATTTTATTGATTTTTACCGAGGGAGTATTTCCGATGGCTTCTAATATATTGTTCAATTTCATAATATAAATTTTTAAGATTATTAATTATTTGGGCAGCTTTTTCCGCCCTCCATTCCCGCTTTTTTTATGGTAATCTTCGGCAAGCTCATCTCACCATAAAAAAGAGCTCCATTCAGGTCGGGCTGCAAAAGAATACTTCTTTTAAATACTGAAAATAATCGGCTCATTTCCGGGGAATTTATTTTTCACCGTTACTTGACCTTTGTGAAAGACTACCGAATTGGAAGCCACACTGCTCGTAATCCAAACATTTCCACCTATTAAAGCATTCTCTCCGATGGTTGTTTCTCCTCCCAAAATCGTGGCATTTGCATAAATCACGACGCCATTTTCTATGGTTGGATGTCTTTTAATATTCTGCAAATTTTTCGCCACAGACAATGCGCCTAAAGTGACGCCTTGATAAATTTTCACGTGATCACCGATTACCGTGGTTTCCCCAATCACAATTCCTGTGCCGTGATCAATAAAAAAATGGGCTCCAATTTTGGCTCCGGGATTAATATCGATTCCGGTTTTGCTGTGCGCAAATTCCGTCCAAATTCTTGGAATTAAGGGAATGTTATTTTCGTAAAGTTCGTGAGCAAAGCGATATACCGCAATTGCAAAAAATCCAGGATAAGAAAACATGATTTCTTCCAGACTCTTTGCAGCTGGATCATTATCCAAAATTGCTTGTGCGTCATTTTCCAGCATTTCATAAATCATCGGGAAACTAGCAAAGAAAGAATCGGTTTTCAGGGTTTCATGATCTTCCGTAACCGAACATAAAATTTCTTTAAATTCTTCTTTGAATTCATTGAGTCTGCTTTCAATATTGCTCAATTCCGAACATCTTTGATATTCCAGAAAAAAAATAAAACGAAAAAATCGATCAATAAAATCCTCGATTTTCTTCTTGTCAATGTCGTATTTTCGGTTGGAATAACCTTCATGAAGTTTCTTAGCAAATCCCATTTACTTCTGTAATTTTGAACAAATTTAGTTTATAATTTACTGCCTAATCTTGATTTAAGGTAAGAATTAACAATACGAACAATGCATCGAATAAATGAAAACCATGTTTAAAGTCAGCGGAAAAACTTTAGTAAGAACAAAAATTGCTCAAAACTTTAACATTTCGTAAATTTGAATTCTAAATAAAATGAGAGTCAAAAGGAAACGACAGATTCTAAATTACCTTTAAAAATAAATAATAAAAATATGAAAACGCAAGTTTCCATATTTCCATTAAAAATAAATAAATAAATAAATTAATATGAAAGTTACCGTAGTTGGAGCAGGAGCAGTTGGTGCAAGTTGCGCAGAATACATCGCGATGAAAGATTTCGCCGCAGAAGTTGTTTTAGTAGATATTAAAGAAGGTTTTGCCGAAGGTAAAGCGATGGATTTAATGCAAACCGCTTCTCTAAATGGTTTCGATACCAAAATTACCGGAACAACTGGAGATTACAGCAAAACTGCAGGTTCCAAAGTTGCCGTAATTACTTCCGGAATTCCACGTAAACCAGGAATGACACGTGAAGAACTCATCGGAATCAACGCTGGAATCGTGAAAGAGGTGACTGCAAACTTGGTAAAACATTCGCCAGACGTAATCATCATCGTGGTTTCAAATCCGATGGACACGATGGCTTACTTGGTTCACAAAACTTCTGGACTTCCAAAAAATCAGATTATCGGAATGGGTGGAGCTTTAGATTCTGCACGTTTTAAATACCGATTAGCAGAAGCTTTAGAATGTCCGATTTCCGACGTAGATGGAATGGTAATCGCAGCTCACAGTGATACAGGAATGCTTCCTTTGATGAGTAAAGCAACCAGAAATGGAGTTCCAGTTACCGAATTTCTAGGTGCGGATAAACAAGCTTTCGTAGAAGAAGAAACTAAAGTTGGAGGTGCAACTCTTACAAAATTATTGGGAACTTCCGCTTGGTACGCTCCAGGAGCCGCAGTTTCTGTGATGGTTCAAGCAATTCTTTGCGACCACAAAAAAATGATTCCTTGTTCCTTAATGTTGGACGGAGAATATGGCGAAAGCGATATTTGTTTAGGAGTTCCTGCAATTATCGGCGCAAATGGCGTGGAGAAAATTGTTGAAATTTCTCTAACAGACGCAGAAAAAGAAAAATTTGCTACGGCTGCAAAAGCAGTAAGAGAAGTTAATGGTGATTTGAAATTCTAAGAAAATCATCATTTAATATAGAAACGCATCTTTTCGAAGGTGCGTTTTCTCTTTTTTGTCATTGCCAGGAATGAAGCAATATCAAATAAATCATTCAATTTTTCTTTCATCTATTTCTCAAAATTCATGAAAAGTTCATTCTGTTCTTCAGTTTTAAACCCTTAAATTTGACCTTTAAATTCAACATTTATAAATCTCTTCTTATGTTAAAAAATATCGGTATTCTATTTTTAACCGTTCTTTCAACTGGCTTCAATGCTCAAAAAAACAAATCATCTCAAATCGAAAGGCCAAAACTCGTTGTTGGATTGGTCGTGGATCAAATGAGATGGGATTATTTGTATCGATACTATGAAAAATACCAGAATGATGGTTTCAAACGCCTTTTAAATCAGGGCTATTCGCTCAATAATGTTCATATTAATTATATTCCAACCTATACTGCAATTGGTCACACCACCATTTACACAGGTTCCGTTCCTGCGATTCATGGAATTGCCGGAAATGATTGGTTTGATAAGACCACGGGAAAAAACATTTATTGTACAGAAGATAATACGGTAAAATCTGTGGGTACAATGAACGCGAAAATTGGTAATCAATCACCACGTAATTTATGGTCGACTACCATTACAGACGAACTTCGGTTAGCAACCAACATGCAGGCAAAAGTAGTCGGAGTTTCTTTAAAAGACCGCGCTTCAATTCTTCCAGCGGGACATAATCCAACCGGAGCTTTTTGGTTTGATGATACCACGGGAGATTTTGTGACCAGTACTTATTATATGGAAGCTTTGCCGAAATGGGTGAAAGATTTTAATGATTTAAAAGTAGGAGAGGGCTTGGTAAAAGATGGATGGAATACATTATTGCCAATTAATCAATACACAGAAAGTTCCCCAGATAATTCTCCGTGGGAAGGTTTACTTGGAAGTGCGAAAACGCCAGTTTTTCCTTACAGCAATCTCGCGGCTGATTATAAAAGTAAGAAAGGCGAAATTAAATACACACCTTTTGGAAATACTTTAACGCTTGCCATTGCCAAAGCAGCAATTAAAGGAGAACAATTAGGAGCAGATGCGGTTACGGATTTCCTCGCGGTAAATTTAGCTTCTCCAGATTACGCTGGACATAAATTTGGACCTAACTCCATTGAAGTCCAAGATATTTATTTGCGTTTAGATCGAGATTTGGCGGAGTTTTTTAAGCATTTAGACAGCACGGTAGGAAAAGATCAATACACTGTTTTTCTCTCTGCAGATCATGGTGGTGCTCATGCAAAAGGTTTTATGGATGAAATGAAAATGCCCACTGGATTTTACGGAGAAACTTCTGAAAAAGATTATAATCAATTGTTGAAAGATAAATTAGGAATTGACAAATTAGTTTCCGAAGTGACTAATAATCAAGTCTATCTTGATGATAAATTAATGATAAGTAATAAAATAGATGGTAATGAAGCTAAACAGTTTTTGATAGATTATATCAATTTAGATCCTTCAGTTTTATTTGCGGTAGACATGAAAAAAGCGGGTGCGTCTTCTATTCCAGAACCAATTAGAAGTAGAATTGTAAATGGTTATACTTGGCAAAGAAGTGGTGATATCCAAATAATTTTCCATGATTCATGGTTGCCGAGTTATTCAAAATTGGGAACAACACATGGTTCTTGGAATTCTTACGATTCTCATATTCCCTTAGTTTTTATGGGATGGGGAATTAAAGCTGGGGAAAGCAATAAAGAATATAGCATGACGGACATTGCACCTACATTATCAGCTTTACTACACATTCAATTTCCAAGCGGAAATATTGGAAACCCGATTACAGAAGCCATCGGAAAATAATTTAATGATAATATTTAAAAGCCGCTTTCGAGTGGCTTTTTTTTTTGGGAATTTTAAAAACGAATTATATAAATCTTGCATGAATTTCACAAATTCAACTTCAAAAATTTTTGCTTAGAACTTGTGTGTACTTTGAATTTCAATAGAAAGAACTTCTGTGACTTATGAGTTAGCTAATTACTTATGAGGTCAAAAAAAAGACCGCATTTCTGCAGTCTTCAATATTTTCTAAAAAATTATTTCATTCTATTCGGCGGATAGTTCGCCATAATTTCCGCTACAATTTCCGGAATTTGTTTTTGTTTTGATTTTGGAGAATCTACGGAAATACCGCTTCCGACACCTTGCCAAACTAATTTTTGCGTTCTGGCATCAATTAAATCTAAGATTAATGCGCCTTGATTGTAATTAGAGGTCCAGGTTCTGTTCATGCCAACTCCCCAACCGAAAGGTCCGCCCCAACCGTACATTCCATAAGGTCTGTTACTTTGGATGTCCTGAACTTTTTTATGATTGGCTTTTACGTTGACGATAAGATCTGGAGTTTCAGAAACACTCATGCCTTTCATTTGAAGCTGTTTAGAAACTTCATTCAAAACGCGGTCTTGATCAATATCATTCATTTTCAAATCGTCAATCCGCAATTTATACGTTTTGTATTCATTGAAGTTTGCAGTTTCTGCATAGTCAGATTTCACTTGAAAAGGGCTGCAAGAAGCGAGACCCAAAGTAGCCGAAGCCAATAAAAGGATGATATATTTTTTATTCATGATTTGGTAAATTATATTGTTGTGGGTATTTAAATGCTCAATTATTTGTCTTTTAATCCATCATTTATCCTTCTGCATTTGGTTTGGCCTCCTTTCTCACTGGTTTTTTAAAAGTGTCTGTCTTTTTATCGTACCCGAAAGGACAATGTTTGCAACCACTTTTGCAGCAATAACCGCGTTTCAAGTGATATGCTTCTGTAAAAACTTTGTAACCTTGTTCGTTAAAGTAAAAGTCTTCGTTTTCTTTGATGATTTTTTGGTACATAAGTTAAATCAGCTTTCCTGAAATTAATATCTTTGTCTCATGATCCTTATTAGCACAAGACTTCTCAAAAATACAAAAATTTCGGGGATCACTCTTTTCCCTTTTATTTTGCTAAAAAATCGGTCAGATTTGCACAATAAAATTCTGGTGAACCACGAAAAAATCCACCTTCGTCAACAGGCGGAATTGTTGGTGATCTTCTTTTATGTGTGGTATGTTATGGAATATTATTTTCTCCTATTCAAATTGAAAGATTCTTTTCTCGCCTATAAATCCATCTCTTTTGAGCGCGAAGCATACGCCATGGAAAACGATTTAAATTATTTGGAAACAAGAAAATTCTGGAGTTTCTGGAAATATATTTTAAAATAATTGCGAGGAAAGAAGCAATCTCAGTTTAAAGTTTTTTTTTGTTCTTGCCTCAATTAATAAATTAGTGTTTAAACTGGGGCGCACAATTCTCTCGTCATGTTTACGAGATTCCCGCTTTTTTGTTCTGTTTTGCTACACAAAAAGAGCTCCACTCTGGCCGGGGCGCAGATTTGGCTATTTTAAAATTTTTGATTTCAATTTAAGAAGAAATGAGTTTCCCTAATTGTAAAACAAATTGTGCAATGTTTCCAATGTTAGCAACATTGGATAAAAGTTCTTGAATAGGAAGTTTAGCCTTGTTCCCTGATTTAATTAAAGTCTCAATAATTTCTAAACTTTCCTTCAGATTCTTCTGCTGATCGATGGAAATTTGATTACTATCAAGAATTGCTTGGTGAATTTCTTTAATTGTATTTTCTATCTCACAAGAATTGTGATAAGTAAAGTGATTTTTGAGGAATTACTTCTTGGGAAACTTAAGTTTTCTTCGCAATATTCAATACCATAGCTAGTAATAGTTGCAAAAACTCTTATATAATTTTCATCTTCAAGACGTTTTGCAAGAATTTGAATTTCGTCGATACTGTTTAGAGGAATATTTTGTGTTTCGCAAATATCTTCAATTGTAGAATTTTGGTTAGTATGTAGAGTTTTTAATATTAAGTCTAATTTCTCTAATTGTTTCATAACTACTTTATTTTGTGCTTACTATCTAATATAAAGAATTAAAGTGAGATGTTATAAAGATCAATAAAATAATAAAGATTATTATTTCAAA
Source organism: Chryseobacterium sp. MP_3.2 (assembly GCF_035984805.1). Lineage (NCBI taxonomy): Bacteria > Pseudomonadati > Bacteroidota > Flavobacteriia > Flavobacteriales > Weeksellaceae > Chryseobacterium > Chryseobacterium sp. MP_3.2. Next base: position 174,175 of record NZ_JAXCHW010000006.1, read on the forward strand.
TATTTCCCTCAACTTTGCCCTAATGAAAATTCCCAACTTTTCAATTCCCCTCACAGAAATTGCACTTCAGAAAAATATCCAGCTTTTTGTGAAAAGAGAAGACCTCATTGATCCGAAAATATCCGGGAACAAATATTGGAAACTCTTTTATAATATCAATTCCTATTTAAAACAAAATTTAGAAAATCCTTTCATCATTACTTTTGGTGGCGCATTTTCAAATCATATTGCTGCAACTGCCGCAGTGGGAAAAGAGTTTGGATTGAAAAGTTTAGGACTCATTCGGGGAGAAGAACTTGAAGGAAAATGGCAGGATAATCCTACTTTAAATCTCGCGCGTAAAAATGGAATGGAATTTAGATTTGTGACAAGAGCGGCGTATAGGGATAAAGCTGCGTTAACCCAAATTCTACAAGAAGAATTTCCAGGTGCGTTACTCATTCCCGAAGGCGGAACCAATGAACTTGCCGTGGAAGGAATCCAATTCATGCTCACAGAGGAAACAAAAAGTTTTGATTATCTTTGCACCGCAGTTGGAACGGGCGGAACCGTGGCCGGAATTTCTAAGTTTGCTGAGAAAAATCAGAAGATAGTAGGTTTAAGAGTGGTGAAAGACGACTCCTTATATAATAGCGTTCTTCAATTTTCAGGGAGAGACAACTTCAAACTTTTGGATGCAGATGAAAATGGATACGGTAAAATAAGTGACCAAAATGTCCGTTTTATTAATAACTTTAAAGGAAAATACGGCATTCAACTCGATCCAATTTATACGGGAAAGATGATGCAGAAGATTTTTGAACTCATCGACGAGAATTATTTTCCAGCAGGAAGTAGAATTTTAGCCTTTCATACGGGAGGTTTACAAGGGATTTTTGGAGCCAATGAAATGCTGCAAAAACAAAATCGAGAATCAATCAATTTATAAGATTGATCATAAAATTTTCGCAGATTGAGTAGATAACGCGGATTTACTGCAATTGGTAATCTGCTTAACTACTGAGTGATTTGAAATTTAATATTGGATAAAATTTTACTCGTTTTAAAATCATCAAAAAGAATTTATGAAGAAAATATTTTTTGCTTTTGCACTCCTTTTTATCGCCAAATCGAATGCGCAAACCTGGAAAACAGATGAGCAATACATCCAAAGGTTTGCATCTTACGCCGTAGAGGAAATGGAAAAATATAAAATTCCGGCTTCTATTACTTTAGCACAGGGACTTTTAGAAACGGGTGGTGGACAAAGCAGATTGGCGCAAGAAGGAAATAATCACTTCGGCATAAAATGCAAAGAAGAGTGGACTGGAAAAACCATGAAACATACAGATGATGCACCCAATGAATGTTTCCGAGTGTACAATGATCCACGAGAATCATACGAAGATCATTCAAAATTTTTAGCGTACCGACCTTTTTATACCAAGCTTTTCACTTTAGACATGATGGATTACAAAGCTTGGGCACATGGTTTAAAAAAAGCGGGATATGCAACAAATCCTCGCTACGCTTACATTTTAATAGATAAAATTGAAAGAAACAAACTCTACGAATTTGATAAAACCAATTCCAAAGAAGTCTTGTACGCCGTTTTGAAAATGTATCCAGGTTTAAGCAATGACAATGTTTTTATGGCGCAGCTCGAGCAAAGTAAAGCTTCAAAAAAACCAGTAACGGTAAAAGTTCCTTATGAACAAGTGTCTTACGCCAAGCAGCAAAAGAACGTAGAGAACATTGTATCCAAAGCAGAAACACTCAATTCTATCCTTATAAAAAGCCATCCAAATGGAGGTAAAAAATTCGTTATCATTCCGAATGATATTGATTTAGCTGAGATTTCCAAGAAATTTAAAATTTCTGAAAATTCTTTGATGAAGTGGAATGATTTGGAAAAATCTCAATTGAATAGAAATGATATTCTCTTTTTAGAATCAAAATCCTCCAGCGGAAATGTGGCAACCTACAAAACACAAACGGGCGAAACCATGCACGATGTATCCCAGAAATTTGGAATAAAACTTTCTAAATTATATTCTAAAAACCGAATGGACGCCGGGCAAAAACCACGCTCCGGACAACTTATTTATCTGCAAAGCAAAAAACCTAGAAAATAACTCACGATTTTGAACTGATGATCTGCGACGTAATTTTTGCAAATCCATCATTAAACATCCATCATCCTACAACATTATGTTATACCAAAGAAGTTCAGCCTTATTTGACGAGGCTTATCAATACATTCCGGGCGGCGTAAATTCTCCCGTTCGTGCTTTTAAATCCGTAGGTGGCGTTCCTATTTTTATGAAAGCAGCGAAAGGCGCCTATATGACGGATGAAGATGACAATCAATATATTGAATTCATCAATTCTTGGGGGCCAGCAATTCTGGGGCACACGCATCCTGAAGTTTTAGAAGCCATAAAAAAGCAAGCTGAAAAAGGATTTTCTTACGGAACTCCAACTGAACTGGAAACCGAGATCGCAAAATATATTGTAGAAAATGTCCCAAATATTGACCAGATCAGAATGGTTTCTTCCGGAACCGAAGCGTGTATGAGTGCGATTCGCTTAGCGCGAGGTTTTACAAAACGCGATAAATTCATCAAGTTCGAAGGTTGTTATCACGGTCACTCCGATTCTTTTTTAATTAAAGCCGGAAGCGGAATGGCTACTTTCGGGAATCCAAGTTCTCCTGGTGTTACGCCTGGAACTGCTCAAGATACATTAACCGCAAAGTACAATGACATTGAACAAGTAGAAGATTTGTTCCGTCATAACCAAGGTGAAATTTCTGCAATCATTGTAGAACCAGTTGCCGGAAATATGGGTTGCGTTTTACCGGAAAATAATTTTCTTCAAAAACTGCGCACCTTATGCGATGAGCATGGCGCGCTTTTAATTTTTGATGAAGTGATGACCGGATTTCGTTTGGCTTTCGGTGGTGCTCAGGAATTATATGGTGTGAAAGCAGATTTGGTAACTTTCGGAAAAGTGATTGGTGGTGGACTTCCAGTGGGTGCATTTGCCGGACGAAATGAAATCATGGATCAATTGGCGCCAAAAGGTGCGGTTTATCAAGCCGGAACTTTAAGTGGAAATCCATTGGCGATGCGGGCGGGTTTAACGACTTTGCAACTCATTAAAAAAGATGAAAACTTTTACCAAAATCTTAGTAAAACCACAGAAACTCTGGATTTTGAAATCGGAAAAATTTTAAATTCGAAAAGCATTGAACACAGAATAAATCGAAAAGGTTCGATGATGAGTATCTTTTTTCACATCAATGCGGTTTCTAATTTTGAGGAAGCCTCCAAAGCAAATCATGCTTTGTTCAATAATTTCTTTCATCAATTGTTAGAAAAAGGAATTTACTTGCCACCAAGTGGTTATGAAAGCTGGTTTATTTCTGATGCGATCAAGGAAACGGAAATTGATAAAACTTTGGAAGTGATTCGCAAATTTGAGTATTCTTAAAGTTAGAAAATGTTGCATACGAATGAACATTATTCTACGTTTCTAAACATAACTTAAAAACGAATGCCATGAAAAAACAACACTTAAATATCTTGACCATTTCAGCAATCATGACCACCATTGGATTCATCATGGATGGTGATCCGAAAGTTCCAAGCGTTTTGCTGAGGTTTACAGAATTTTTTCTGATGTTGGGAATTGTTTTTTTAATAACATCTGCACTTTACTTTGGAATTTCTAAAATTGCGAGAAAATTTCAGAAAATATAATTAGACACATATAAAGGAGAAAGCCATTTCAATCTGAAATGGCTTTCTCTATTTTAAAAATGTTCAATTAAATTTTCGCTCTATCATATTGGTGCGGAAAATCACACTTATCTTCCGTTCCAAAGGAACCTTGAACTGCCAAATAGGGATTTCTAAGTATTTCCCGAGCAACAAAAATTAGATCAGCCTCTTCTTTTTGCAAAATTTCTTCCGCTAATTCAGAAGTTTTAATCAAACCGACGGCACCGGTTTTCATGCCTGTTTCTTTTTTAATCTGTGCCGCAAGTGGAACTTGATATCCATCAAACAAAGTAATTTTGGCACCTGCAATATTTCCACCACTTGAAACATCCATCAAGTCAACGGTTTTATCTTTCAAAACTTCAGCAAGTTTTACGCTGTCTTCGATATTCCACCCGTTTTCCGCATATTCTGTCCCAGAAATTCTCACAAAAAGCGGATGATTTTCATCCAGTAATTCACTCACCGCTTCTACGATTTCAACTAAAAAACGAATTCTGTTTTCAAAACTTCCCCCATATTCATCAGTTCTTACATTTGATAAAGGCGACAAAAACTGGTGAATCAAATATCCGTGTGCTGCGTGAATTTCAATCAGATCAAAACCTGCGTCCAAAGCTCTTTTCGCAGCATCTTTAAAATCCTGAACGAGTTTTTTAACTTCCTCCGTGCTTAATTCGTGCGGAATTCTTTCCTCTTCCGCGTATGGAATTTTTGAAGGAGCCACGGTTTCCCAGCCTTCTTCCAGTGATATTTGTTTGCCATTCCAGGTTGAAGCTTTTCTTCCGGCATGACCGAGTTGAATTCCAATTTTACTGTCTGAATTCTGGTGAACAAAATCTACAATTTTTTTCAAACTTTCTTTCTGTTCATCGTTCCAAAGTCCCATACATTTATTGGTAATGCGACCTTCCGGAACAACGCCAGTTGCTTCTACCATTAATAATCCCGTTCCACCTTGAGCGCGACTGCCGTAATGCACATAATGAAAGTCGGTTGCAACACCGTCATTACTGGAATACATACACATTGGCGACATGACCCAACGGTTTTTTATTTCAAGATTTCTAAATTTAATGGGCGAATATAAAATCATAAATATTTTTTTAATTAAGAGCTCAAATTTACGAAAAGTGGGATCGAGGTTTTATTTTTTATCATTCATTATGTCGATGTAAAGAAAAGAGGTTTTCAAAATGAAAACCTCTTTACTATTTAAAATTTAAATATTTTAAGCCGGAACAACCGGATTTTTTTCCCGTTCCCAGAATCGGTGCAGCTGAATATTTTTTACAAAATCTTCTAAATTTCCATCGGTTGAAACTCCTTTTGCAGGCAGTTTAATTTCCGGAATTGCTTTTTGTAAAAATTCTGAAGCGTCTTGATCCGCAGCAATCGGTTTGCAATGTTTAAAGGCTTCTGCAACAAAATGAAGTGCATCGGCATTTGACAATAAGGTTGATAAATTATCTCCACCTGCAACATAAACTGCATCAAAGACAACTGAAGCCGCAGTTAATAAACTTTCATCAATTGGATATTGATCGCCAGATTTCGTGGTTACAAAGCCATGTTTGGGTGCAATCACTTGAACCATCGCATCCAAATCACACAATTGTTTTTTAACTTTCGTAAACGCTTCATCATTTACGCCATCTGCGGTGATCAACGCAATTCTTCTGGCTTTAATGTCTGTCGGTAATTTATTGGACATGCTTAAAGAGGGCGCATCTTTTATTGGAAGTTTTTCTTTTAAAGAATGATAATGTTCCAGATCTCCATCCGCTGGAATGCTTCCCGTAATTGGTTGCGGAAGTTTCGCCGGAATTAAACCTAAATTTTCACCTACAATTTTTGCCAGATCTTCATTGATTTCCAAAAGCATATTAACCATTCTTTGACGGATCGGAACAATTTTTACCTTGCCTAATTCAAAGGAAAAAGCATTTTGGATGTGTCTTTTTTCATCTTCCGACATGCTTTGATAAAATAAATCGGGTTGACTGAAATGATCGAAGAAACTTTTGCTTCTCATTCGGATTTTTTTAGAATCAATACGTTCTTCAAAAGAATTAAAACCACCTTCCGCAATTTTTGCCTGGAAAGGACAACCTCCACCCATAGAATTAGGGTTGTAAGCTACTCTTCCTTTATTAATTTGCATTCTGTGCATTCCGTCGCGTTGATTATTCGTCACTTCTGGAATTGATTTATTAATTGGGATTTCATGAAAATTTGGCCCACCTAATCTTGAGATTTGCGTATCGGTGTAAGAAAATAGTCTTCCTTGCAACAAAGGATCATTAGAAAAATCAATTCCTGGAACCAAATGTCCGGGATGAAAAGCGACTTGTTCCGTTTCTGCAAAGAAATTGTCTGGATTTCTATTCAAAGTCATTTTTCCAATAATCTCAACTGGAACCATCTCTTCTGGAATTAATTTTGTAGGATCCAATAAATCGAAAGGATATTTATGTTCATCTTCTTGTGGAACTATTTGAACACCCAATTCCCACTCCGGAAAATGCCCTTCATCAATCGCTTCCCATAAATCCCGACGGTGAAAATCGGTATCTTTTCCCGCAATTCGTTGTGCTTCGTCCCATGCTAAACCCAAAACGCCCTGTTTCGGTTTCCAGTGAAATTTTACGAAATGAGATTTTCCTTCCTCGTTAATAAATCGAAAAGTATGAATGCCGAAACCTTCCATCATTCTTAAACTTCTCGGAATTGCACGGTCGCTCATCAACCACATTACATTGTGCATTGCTTCGGGCATGAGAGAAATAAAATCCCAGAAAGTATCGTGCGCAGAAGCCGCCTGTGGAATTTCATTGTGTGGTTCAGGTTTTACAGCGTGAACCAAATCCGGAAATTTTGTAGCATCCTGAATAAAAAATACAGGCATATTGTTTCCGACCAGATCGTAATTTCCTTCCTCAGTGTAAAATTTCACGGCAAATCCCCGAACATCTCTTGGAACATCAGTGGAACCACGAAAACCCGCCACGGTAGAAAATCTGGCAAAAACCGGAGTTTTTATAGAAGTATTGTTGAGGAATTTCGCTTTCGTATATTTTCCCATCGGTTTGAACAGTTCGAAAACTCCATGTGCTCCGGAACCTCTTGCATGAACAATTCTTTCCGGAATTCTTTCGTGGTCAAAATGCGTTATTTTTTCCCGCAGAATAAAATCTTCGAGTAAAGTTGCGCCTCTTTCTCCTGTTTTTAAGGAGTTTTGGTCGTCATTTATTTTTAAACCTTGATCGGTCGTCAGAAATTCTCCATTATTATCGGTGGTATATTTTCCTAATTGTTCCTGTTTTGGATTTGCGCCATTTTCAAACGGTTCGCTTTCATTTATTTTCATAGTAGTATTTTTAAGGTGTGTTTTATAGTTTAGACCGCATTTAAATCTTTGGACTGAAGTTTTCCATCAACCGCCTGAGAATTTAAGTTGGTATCGGCAATTGTACTGAGTAAACAATCGGATTTTTTTTCTTCACCCAAAGTTTTTAATAATAGATCAAGCGCTGTTCTTTCATTCAAAGTTTTCGCAAAAGCGGCTAAAGTTCCATAAGTTGCGATTTCATAATGTTCCACTTTTTGCGAAGCTGCGATAATTCCCGCATCTCGAACCGGACCTTCTGCAGTTTCTTCCATAATTTCTTCACCTTCTTTGATGATTCCATCCATGGCGAGACATTTTTTTCCTTCCGCTTTCATTCCTAAAGAATCGAAAACCTGTTCCAATCTCACGACCTGTTCTTTGGTTTGAGCCAAATGATTTTTGATCGCAGTTTTTAATTTCTGATCCGTAGCTTGATCAAACATTTTGGGTAAAGTTTTTACCAGAGCATTTTCTGCCCAATAAATGTCTTTCAGACTGTCAATGAAGAATTCTTTTAAAGTTGTTGCAACTTTCGGTTCTTCCTGCTTTGAAGATTTTGTTTTTTTTGTGTCCATTTTTTAGATTTTTTGTTGATTGTGTAAATAAGCGATATCTGTGTATTTATAGATTTTTTATTCCTTATCTTTTAAAAATAGTATCAGATTATGGTAAATCATAGGGAAATTTCAAAATCAAATTTCAAACCAAAGCATTTCAATTTTTTGGATAATTAAGTTCAAAACATAGATCAGTTTTTTAAAGTAGCATCCCGTTATAAAAAATTGATACTCTGATCTATTTGCAAATAATTAAATCTTAAGACTTCTGTGTTTAAGCCTTAAATGAGGGGTAAATGTCTTTAATAATAAAAAAAAGCTATCTTTACTCTCCAATTTTTTTTAATGGAAAAACAGTTTATTACCCATTTCGAATCTATCGAAAGTTACAATCACTTAAACGAGATCGAAAAAACACTTTTTGATAAAGCCCTGAAAATTCGGGAGATTGCATATGCACCTTACTCAGATTTTACAGTTGGCTGCGCGATTCTTTTAGAAAACGGTGAGATCATTACCGGGAGCAATCAAGAAAATGCGGCTTATCCTTCAGGATTGTGTGCAGAGCGAACTACTATTTTTTACACGGGCGCCAATTTTCCTGGCGTAAAAATTAAGAAACTTTTCGTGATTGGTGCGCCGAGAAAAGCAACTTCTTCCACGCCAATTCCACCGTGCGGCGCGTGCCGACAGTCAATATTGGAATATGAAGCCAAGCAAGAGGAAACTATTGAGATTTATTTCGCTTCTGTGGCAGGAGAAATTTTTAAAACTAAATCCATTCGGGATCTGTTGCCTTTTTCATTCGATTCCTCTTTTCTTTAAAATTTTCAAAAAAAGGTTTTTAAGAATTCAAAAATTTCTAAATTTTTGTAGCTTTAAAGTGCCATTCAACCAAAAAATATATTTTCATGATTATAGCAGCAATTGATATCGGAAGTAATGCCGCACGACTTTTAATAAATGAAGTGACAGAACCGAAAAAAGGGAAACCGCAGTTTACCAAGTTAAATCTGCTGAGAATTCCACTTCGTTTAGGAATGGATGTTTTCACGAACGGAAAAATTGGGGAAGAAAGGGAGAAAATGGTCTTGGATTCTATGAACGTTTTTAGCAGTATGATGTCTATTTATAAGGTAGAACATTACCGAGCATGTGCAACCAGCGCCATGCGCGATGCTAAAAATGGGAGAGATATTCTGGAAAAGGTTAAGAAAAAATCGGGAATTGATATCGAAATTATTACGGGTGATGAGGAAGCTTCTTTGGTTTTTGAAAATCATGTTGCAGATACTTTAGATAAAAATTGCTCTTATCTCTACATTGATGTTGGAGGTGGATCCAGCGAACTCACTTTTTTCGAAAAGGGCAAAATGGCGTATGAAAAATCTTTTAATATCGGGACCATTCGGTTGCTGAATGGTTTGGTTACTGAAGGTTTGTGGAAAGAAATGAAAGAAGAAATCCGCAAAAATATTAATAGTGATAAACCCATTATGGCGATTGGCTCAGGTGGAAACATCAATAAAATATTTTCTATGAGTAAAACAAAAGACGGCAAACCCATGTCTGGCGCTTACCTGAAAAAATATTACAAAGAAATGAGCGTATTGACGGTGGCGGAACGCATGACCCAGTTTGGCTTACGGGAAGATCGCGCCGATGTTTTGGTTCCTGCTTTGGAAATATTCAATAATATCATGACGTGGAGTGATATTGACAAAATATTTGTACCGAAGATTTCCGTAGCCGATGGTTTAATCCATAGTATTTATGAAGGTTTGAAGACGAAATAGAAATTAAATGCATTTAAAAATATCCGATGAGCATCGAACATCTTGATCGAATAGACGCTATTTCTATTAATTCTGAAGATAAAGTCACATTAACAATTTGTGACCATTTGGATTGGGATGATGAACAGTTACATTCAACTATGCTGCAGGATAAAATATTTGCTTACCTAGAATTTATGGAAAGTGGACAAATGTTAGAAATTTATCCAGATGCGAAAGATAGATTAGCAGGAATTATGGTCGATCTGAAATATGCTCCAACTGAATTTGGATCTGCAGTTCTGCAAAATATCAAGAATTTTTTCGACGCTAAATCAATCGAGTTTAGGTGGGAAATACTAGAGTAGTACTCTTACTTTTTTCCCAATTCGATTATTTCTAAATTTTCTATTTGATCACCGTTGATTTCAAAACGCATCATGGTTCTCATTTGATGCCACCCCACTTTTCCCATGGCGCCAGGGTTAAGATGAAGCAAGCTGTTTTTTTGATCATACATTGCTTTTAAAATATGGGAATGTCCGGAGATAAATAGTTTGGGAGTTTTTTCTTCTATTTCTTTTTTGGCTAACGGCGTGTATTTTCCGGGATAACCACCGATGTGAATCATTAAAACATCCACTTCTTCACATTTAAATCTTAAAACTTCTGGAAATATTTTTCGGACTTCTGTACCGTCAATATTTCCGTAAACGCCGCGCAAAGGTTTGATTTTCTCCAGTTTTTCAATCACTTGCAAATTTCCAAAATCTCCACAATGCCAAATTTCATCTGCATTTTTTGCATATTCTAAAATTCGGTCGTCAATGTAAGAATGGGAATCGGAGAGGAGGAGGATTTTCATGTGGTAAATTTCCTGTTTATTTTTTGAAATTTGTTTAGAATAAAATTTGTGATTTGATATTATTCTAACGTTTTGCAGCTACAAGAAGTTGGCGATTACGAAGCACAAAACTGTCTGCCACCACAAAACTTGATATGAAGCACAAAGCTTCATTTAACCACTGAACCGCCAATTTCTTGTAGCTGCTGTTATGGGCTGGCTTTCTCGTCTGTCCGTTACTAAAATTTAGATAAGAGTTCATCTTCTTCATCAGGTTTATCGGATGCATCAGATTCTGTTAAATGTCCGTCTTGGTCGCTTATTCTTGTTAGTTTTCTTCCTTGTCTAAATACGAATTGAAGTCCGTGTTCTTCTTCCCAGTCGCACTCGCAAGCAAGCATTACATAAATGTCTTGTTCTTTATATGGTCGACTTGTTACATGAATTTCTGTCGGGTGTATAAAATTCCAAATTTCGTTTTTATCCATTATGTGTCTAAATGGTTCGTCTGCTTCGCCATTTTCAACAGCGTCCAAATAGTCAATACAATTTTTATAAGCGAGTTCTGAAATTGAATTTCGGTCTTCCGTTTTTAATTTTAGAAAATTTATCAGTGCCTGGTCAGCTTCGTCTATAAAAGTTTTGTCGTGTTCGGGTTCAAAGTCCATAAATGTTATTGTCAACTTCTCGTTGTCAAAGAATGGAATTTCGATTGCGTCACTTTTCCACCAATCTGGGAAACTGTCTTCCTGTTTTAGCCGCCGATTATTTTTGATGAAATTTCTTTACTCATTGTCGTTGGTGTTGTCGTCTTTTAAGCTTGCCCATAACTTGCATATATGTCTCCTATCGTAAGACAAATACAACGTATACAGTTAAGATTTGTCTGAAAATTATAAGACTAATTACTGATCACTAAGATATCTATTTTTCTCTTTATAAATTGTTAATGGAATTTTAAGCACTGAGCAATCACCGTTGGACAAATTTGAGTTTTTTCTAAAGAAGACAGCTCTCAATTCTAGCCCCGATTGAAGAGAAAATCCTTTTTTGCCGCAACTAAAGTCGGGGTAAAAAGATTGCAACGGAAAGCGGGATAGGTTTTTCTGAATACATTCCCACTTTCTTGCTTCTAAAAATTCTGTAAATTTGCACGCAATGAGGTATTTTATTGAGTTTTCTTATTTCGGGAAGAATTATTTTGGTTATCAAATTCAGCCAGACCAAATTTCTGTGCAGGAAGTTTTGGAGCATGCTCTTTCTACAATTCTTCGGGAAAAAATTAAAATTACTGGAGCGGGCCGAACGGATACAGGTGTTCATGCGAAAAGGATTTTTGCGCATTTTGATACGGCAAATCCACTCGTTGAAAACTTAACCTATCAACTCAATAGTTTTTTGTCTGCCGATATTGCGATTCAAAGCGTTTTTCCTGTGAAAGATGATTTTCACGCGCGTTTTGATGCGACTTTTCGAACTTATGAATACTACATTTCTTTGGCAAAAGATCCTTTCAACCAAGATTCCGCCTGGCAAATTTGGAAACGCGATATAGATGTTGAACGCATGAATGAAGCCTGCAAAATTCTTTTTGAATACGAGGATTTCACAAGTTTTTCTAAACTTCACACCGGTAATAAAACCAATAACTGCAAAATCTACAAAGCCTTTTGGGAGCAAAATGGCAGCGATTTAAAATTCACCATTTCTGCAGACCGCTTTTTAAGAAATATGGTGCGAGCAATTGTGGGAACGATGGTAGAAATTGGAAATGGAAAAATGGAACCCACCGCTTTGCGCAAAGTAATTGAAGATAAAGACCGAAATTCTGCGGGAACATCTGCGCCGGCGCAAGGTCTTTTTTTGGTAGATGTGGGTTATGATTTTTAACCGCCAATCAGGTCCATTAAAATACTCAATCTTTTCTGAGCCAGCATCCCTGCAAAATTCCTTATTTTTGCGCAGAATTTGAGCTCAGATATGAAGAAACAATCCACGTGGGATATCATTAAAAGGTTATTTGTCATCGGCATGAAATTTCGGTCGTGGTTTATTGTTACGCTCCTAATTTCCATTGTCCTTTCCATCATTTCTACGTACAGACCGTATCTTACCATGCAGATTGTGGATATAGATATTATTCAACTTCGGGACAAAGGGTTGATGATGAAGCATATTTATATATTAATTGCTTTGGTTTTCGGGGAGACTATTTTGAATTTCTTTTTGGTTTACTTTTCCAATTTTATTTCTCAAAATGTTATTCGGGATATTCGGGAACGGCTTTATCATAAGTTGATTTATTTCCGCACCGCATTTTTTGATAAAACTGCTATCGGACAGTTGGTGACCAGAGCGGTGGGAGATGTAGAAACCATTGCAACGGTTTATACGGATGGTTTCTTGATGGTTTTCGGGGATATATTGCGGATTGTGTTTGTCCTTATTATGATGTTTCAGGTGGATGTAAATCTGAGTTACATCTCCTTAATTATTCTTCCGTTAATGGTGCTTATTACCAGATTTTTCCAAAAGAGGTTGAAAAAAGCTTTTACGGATGAGCGCGCTTTTACGAGTAATCAAAATTCCTTTGTGCAGGAAAGATTGTCTGGAATGTCCTTAATACAGGTTTTTAATAGACAAAAAGCGGAGTTTCAAAAATTTGATGATATTAATATTACTTTAAAGTCGGCTTTGCTGCGGACCGTTTTTATTTTCTCTTTGTTTTTTCCGGTGGTAGAATTAATTTCTTCCCTTTTTATTGGTTTCATTTTGTTTTACGGAGGTTACATTACCATTTCTGCGGGAGTTGTAATTGCTTTTATCCAATATATATCGATGTTGATTCGTCCGCTGCGTCAAATTGCAGATCGTTTCAATAATATTCAAAGAGGAATCGTTGGTGCGGAAAGAGTTTTGGGCGTCATGGATGAAGATTTTGCCCTGCCGAATACGGGAACGGTGGTGAAAGACCATTTTGCGGGAAAAATTGAATTTAAAAATGTGCATTTCTCTTATGATGATAACCAAGAAGTTTTAAAAGGCATCAGTCTTAAAGTAAATCCGGGAGAAACGGTCGCCATTGTAGGTGCTACAGGTGCAGGAAAATCAACCATCATCAGTTTGATCACAAGATTGTATGATATTAATTCTGGGCAGATTCTGTTAGATGATTTAGACTTAAAGGAGTATGAGTTGTATAATTTAAGAAGTCATGTCGGTGTAGTTTTACAAGATGTCTTCTTATTTCACGGTACGATTTTCGAAAATCTTTCTTTTGGGGATGAGTCGGTGACTTTAGAAAAGATTAAAGCGGTGGCAAAAGACATTGAAGTCGATGATTTTATTGAAAGTCTCCCGGGTGGTTATGATTATGTGGTGCGGGAAAGAGGTTCTTCTATTTCTTTGGGTCAAAGGCAATTGTTATCCTTTTTAAGAGCGTATCTCTCTGATCCGAAAATTTTGATTTTAGATGAAGCCACTTCTTCCATTGATCAAGAGAGTGAAAAGCTCATCCAAAAAGCTACGGAGAAAATTACGCAGAACCGAACTTCAATTATTATAGCACACAGACTTTCTACTATTGTGAATGCAGATAAAATCATCGTTATGGAACACGGAAAAATTGTGGAAGAAGGAAAGCATGAGGAGCTCCTGAAACAGAACGGATATTATTCTACCTTATATAAGTCACAATTAAAGTCGCAAGTTCAAACATCGTAATAAAAACAAAAGACCTTCAAATTAGTTTGAAGGTCTTTTAATAGGTATCATGTTGAAGTTAATTTCCAACAATCGTCTTCATATTTACAAATTCTTTCAAAGCGTGTAGAGATAATTCTGTTCCGTATCCAGAAGATTTCGCGCCACCAAAAGGCAATCTTGGATCAGAGCTGGATTTTTTATTGAGACTTACGGTTCCAGATTCTAAATTTTCGATAAAAAATTTCTGACGTTTTTTGTTTTTTGTCCAAACCGCATTCGATAAACCGAACGGAATGTCATTTGCCAATTGCAAAGCTTCCTTGTCATTCTTCGCAATCATCACCATTCCTAAAGGTCCGAAAAGTTCTTCCTGCAAGATTGGATTTCCAGCTTTTACTTTGATGAGTCCGGGATTAAATTCGTTATCAGAAATTCTTTCAAGAGGTAAAATAATTTCTGCTCCGTATTTAATGGCCTTTTTATACTGCTTTTCTAATTCATCGGCGAGGTCTGGTCTAGCCATTCCACTCAATTTTGTTTCCTTTTTGAAAGGATCACCCGGCACGAAAAGTTTGTACTCTTCCAGAAAGAGAGGCATAAATTCTTTCTCAATATTTTTCTGGATGATGAATCTTTTACCCGCGTTGCAAGCTTGTCCACAATTTTGAAGCCTTGCTTCGGCTCCTGTTTTTGCAGCTTTTTTCAAGTTAGCGTCGTCTAAGATGATAAATGCATCACTTCCGCCCAATTCTAGCAAAGATTTTTTTATCTGTTTCCCTGCGATAGAAGCAACTTCGGCACCTGCTTTCTCACTTCCCGTTAAACTCACTCCTTTTACAGTACTGTTTTCCAAAACTTTTTGGACTTCAGAATGTCCAATTTCTAAGTTTTGAAAAATACCTTTTGGAAAACCAGCTTTCAAAAATGCTGCTTCCATGAGATTACCACTGCCGAAACAAATGGAGGCGTGCTTCAGAACCACCGTATTTCCAGCCAGAATTGCGGGAACTGCAAATCGAAGCACTTGCCAAAAAGGAAAGTTCCACGGCATTACTCCTAGAATTACGCCTTTTGGTACGGTGTGAACTTCAGAAACCCTAAATTCTGTTTTTATTTTTTCTGGAACCAGAATGTTTTCCGCTGCTGCATAATATCTAATCATCAGAATGCTTTTCTCAATCTCTGCTTTTGATTCAGAAATTGGTTTGTGCATTTCTTTCGTAATATTTTTTGCAAGCTTTGGAATTTCCTTTTCTAAAAGGTCGGCCAGTTTTTCTAAAAACTTTTGTCTCTGTGAAAATGAAACCACTCGCCAATCTTTGAAAGATTTATCTGCGAGGATTAATTTATTATTGATATTCATATTGGGCGTTACTACTTATGTTTAATGAGGTGCAAAGATACTAAAAGCATAAAAGTAAATTTTCCTCACACCTATTATTATATTAATGATGATGATTGTTAAAATATCAAATTGCAGCACCAGATTAAGTATTTGTTCCTCATTACGGGGGAAGTCGAATATTTTAATTAATTTTGAAAAAATAAATTTTAAGAAAATGAATACACCTGGAGAATTAAAGTACACCAAAGATCATGAATGGATTAAAGTGGAAGGAAATATTGCAACAATTGGTATCACAGACTTCGCGCAAAGTGAGTTAGGGGATATTGTTTTTGTAGATGTGGATTCTGTTGACGATGATTTATCCTCTGGAGACGTTTTCGGAAGTGTAGAAGCAGTAAAAACTGTTTCTGATCTATTTTTACCACTATCTGGTAAAGTGACAGCGTTTAATTCTGATTTGGAAAATGAGCCAGAGCTTTTAAATAGCGATCCTTATGGAAAAGGGTGGATTATTAAATTAGATATTGGGGATGATGCGGATGTTTCAGAACTACTATCTGCAGAGCAATACCAAGAATCCCTTGGATAAGATTTCTAAGATATTTAAAAAGATTTTGCCCATTTATTGGGCATTTCTTACTTATATGCTTTTGCGACCCGGCGTAGAGAATGTAGAATTCCCATTTATGTTCAGTGGCATTGATAAGGTTCTACACATTTCAATATTTGCTTGGTTGGCATTTTGTTTTGTTGCGGCCTATCCGAAGGTTAAGTTTTTAACCTTTATATATATCATGCTAATCTATTCTTTAATTACAGAATTGTTACAGGATATAATGGGGTTGGGAAGATCTTTAGAAACTTTAGATTTAGTTGCGGATACAGTTGGAATATTAATTGGTTATCTAATTTTTAAAAGACTTGCACGAACACAAATGTAATTAAAGCCAATTTTATTATCCTCGCTTATCTCATAATATATAAAAACACCTCTTCTCAGATGTGTTTTTTGTTTGGTATTTAGTTAGTAGAAGTTGGATTTATTGCGATTAGACTGCAGATTGATATTAAAAGAGGTTAAAATGAGTAATGTGGA
>NZ_JAXCHW010000007.1:0-124782 GCF_035984805.1 Chryseobacterium sp. MP_3.2
GTCGTTTTACCAAAAAAAAGAGGTGGTCAATTTAAACCGAATTTACATGGTCACTTTAAACCGAATCTAGGTGGTCAATTACACCGAACTTTGCACTACGCATCAAATTGTTCTTTTTGATCATGTAGGTGCTGGAACTTCAGACTTTTCCACCTATTCTTTTACAAAATATGATCAATTGGAAGGCTATGTTGCAGATATTGTAGAATTCGCTATCGAGTTGAATATTAAAAAATGCAATTTTGAAAGGGCATTCAGTTGGAGCTATCATGAGACTTATTGTTACCTATGTGGATCCTACTCTTTTCAAACACATTATTCTTGTCAGTCCGTCACCTTCATATATTATCACAAAGATTTTGTAACAGGCTTTAATCAATCTGAAATCGATGAACTTTTTGAGCGCTCAACTATAAAAATTTTTGAAAAATAAATCTGTGAAAAAAGCACCTACATCTCAGTAAATGCAAAGTTTCCACTTTTATGGTTTAATATAGCAAGTGCTACAATTTAGTAAGTTAGAGAGACTGAACGTCATAGATTATTATTTTTAGAAAAAAAAATGATTGTAATGTTCGCTACATTATATATTTGGTCTTGAACTCTGATATACTTCAGCAAAAAAACCAACTTAAAAAGTTGGTCTCTGAAAAAAATATATGAAGAAAAAAAAGTTACGGAATTGGAAGCGTCGGTTGAACTTCGAAAGTTTCAGAACTTCCATATTCATTACCGAACATATCGATCACTCTCACCTCCAGTTTGTGCATTCCTACGGTTAATTTATTGGTAAAACCAGCAATCCAAATATGCCGTGATAGTTCAGGATTTGAAGGGCGTCTACCATCGAGTAACTTTTCGGTAGTATCCCATTTATAAACAGACTGCGCAAAGGTAGGATCGACCGTTTCATTATAATCCATCTCCTTCCAATCTGCGCCGTCTATGCGATATTCTACCTTGTCTTTTTTGCTGCCCATAAAGAAATTTGCTACGATCTTCGCAGATGTTCGAGAGGGAAAAGGAATTACTTTTGGGACAGATAATTTGATTTGATAGTCATCGTCTTTTCCGAAGGATTTGTATTTGATATCATACTGATTATCTTTAAAACTAATAAATGAATAGCCTTTTAAAGTACCGTCTCTCATCGTAGAAGTTGGAAGTCCAGCTTGATCCGGCGTGCCAGAATACCAATCTCCACTTGTCGTTCCTGCATTGTACTCATGTAAATCTTTAGAACCATTCCATCCATCTTTTTTTCCATAAAAAAGCTGTTGCTGTAAATGCGTGTGTGCGGAAAGCAGCAAAACATTGGAAAATGGACTTAGAAAATCGAACAGTTTCTGACGATCTGCATTTCTAAAAGTATTTTCATCTGTATGATTTAATGGGATATGAAAAGAAACCACAATCAATTTGTTTTTATCTACCAATTTCAAATCATTCTCGATAAATTGCAACTGATCTTTCCGAAAACCGCCCCAATAGCCTTTTCCAGTTCGTGGATCAGGATATAGAATGTCATCTAAAATAATGAAATGCACATTTCCATAATTAAACGAATAGTTTGCAGGTCCAAAATTTAATTCAAAAGTTTCATCGGAAAGATGATCTTCTTTCGCTTCATAATTCATGTCATGGTTTCCCATAACATTGTACCACGGCAAACCAATTTCTTTCATCACGTCAGCATAAGGTTTCTGCAGATCTAAATTATCTCCCACCAGATCTCCTAAACTAATTCCAAAAACGGCATTCTTTCTATTGTTCTTTACTTCGTTAACAATTCCTCTTTTAAAATAATCCAATTCTTTTTCGGTGTAAGGTTGTGGATCACCAAAAACCAGAATATCAAAATTGTTTGTTTCATCTTGCTTCTGCAAAGAGAAGTTTAATTCTTTTGGAAGTTTCTCCGTTGGTTTAACACCTTGGTATTTAAAATGAGTCGGAGAACCTTTGGGCTTATGATGGTAATAAAATTGAGGCAAATTCCTTACATTTAAAGAAACTTTATAGCCCGTAGGTTTTATTACAAATACGGTTTGATCTTCCTGGATGGGTAAATTGTAATATCCTTTTTTATCTGTTACAACAACCTCGACCCCGTTTGAGATGGCTACATTTTCAATTCCTTTTTCGTTTTGCTCTTTTTGTTGGTTTTTATTGAGGTCATGATAGACATAACCAGAGACTGAAGTCTGAGAAAATGTTAATCCCGAAATTAATAGACAGGAAATTAAGTATGTTTTCATTTATTTATTTTTTAGTTGGTCAGGAATATTAGTGGTGATAAAATCAATTCCTTGTTTTTTTAGTTTTACAAAGAGTTCAATATCGTTTACCGTCCAAGAATTGGTAATTAATCCCAAAGTTTTAGCTTCCGAAATCCAAGTAGGATTTTTCAAAAAAACAGAATAATGATAATCTAAACCGTCCAAGCCTACTTCTTTTATTTCTAATGGCGACAAGTCTCCGTTCAGATACTGGACTTTAAAAGAAGGTTCTACTTTTTTAATCTGTTTACAAATATTTAGACTGAATGAAATAAATTCACTTTGGGATTCCAGGTTCAGTTCTTTAACCAGCTGGATTGTTTTCCGCACCAACTCGTTTTCCTTTGCTTCCGACTTGATGGGTTTCAGTTCTATAATTAGTTTTAAAGATGGGTTCTTCTTTCCTTTTTCTAAATACGCCTTTAACGTTTGAATGTTCTCACCGTTTTTCAATTTCAATTTCTTTAAATCCTCAAAATTGGTTTCAGAAATTTCCATAGGCCCGTGATGCTCATCATGATTAATGATCAAGACGCCATCTTTTGACATTCGAACATCAAATTCTGTCCCGTAGATCTTTAAATTCTGAGCATTTTCTAAAGCTTGAAGGGAATTCTCAGTGGTGGGAGGTTCTGTTTGCCAAAACCCGCGGTGTGCGATTATTTGAGTTTGCGCTTGCATGATCAATATATTTAAAAGTAAAAATGCAATGGTGTATTTTTTCATAATTCTATTGGTTCCACCACATTTTAGTGTTAATATTATCTCCGCCCATTCTCTGAGAGGCAATTACATAATTTTCATAATTTTGAATCTTGGTAGAGGTGGGATAAAGCATTCTTTGAGGCATTTTACCGTCATTTAGCAGACCACCATTATTAGGAAGAACTGGCAAACCCGTTCGTCGCTGCTCATACCACTGCTGCTGATCGATGAAGAAAAGACTGACATATTTCTGTAACATAATGCGTTCAAAGGTACCATTATAAGCCACTTTAGGATTAGCAAAATAGTTGGCCGGAACGACATTTCCCCATTGCTCAATTGTTGCTGTCACTCCATTCTGGTAAAATATTTTTGCATTACCCGGAATAATACCTTTAAAAGACAATTCGGCCAAAATAAACTGCAGTTCAGCGTAAGTCATTACCAGGATTTTCAACGGCGCTTTTGCCAAATTCTGATTCATATTCGACGGTTGATAGGTAAAGACGCTTCCTAGCGCATAACCCGAAGCTGCTCCTTTATAGCCGATATTTTGGTTACCAGGAATACTTTTCGCCTGAGTGAAAAATTTGCTTTGTCGCGGATCTTGATTATCTGCTAAAGTTTGGGTGAAAAACTCTCCAGCAGCTCTATAGGCCGTAAAATCCTGAGGCCTGGCAACGGGTGGGAGCAAGGGTGCAACACCCGAAATATCTAAAGTCGCTCCATCTTCATTATTATTAAAAATGGGATAAGTCGTAGGATCATTTACGATTTCATTAATTCTGCCATAAACATCAATTTCTCCATTTTTCTTAAGTATTCTAGTTAGTAATCTTAATGATAAGGAATTAGCGAATTTCTTCCATTTTACAATTCCTTCCGCGCTGGTATTAGCCTGATAAAATAAATCGCCTTCGGGTAATGTTTTTGTAACATCAAATAATAAGTTGGCGGCTTTCAAATCATCTAAAAGAAATTGGTAAATATCTTTTTGCTGGTCGTATTTAGGTTTTATGATATTGCTTTCTAATATGAGTGCTTCAGACATTGGAATATCTCCAAAAGCATCTGTAAGGTTAGCAAAAATCCAGGCATTTAATACTTTAGAAATAGCAATATAATTGTTATTCTGCTCTTTTGTAGCGGCGGCATTTAATTCACTAACCTGCTTTAGCCACTTGTAGCTTGTATTCCAGTATCCGTTTCCAGTACTTTCGGTAAGATAATATCTGCTCACGGTATTTCCTTCATTCGGAAAAGAAAGTGCGACCTGCATAATGTCAAAGGTAAAATCATCCGCTCTTTTGTAACCGTAATTTGCCATTTCATACTGAATAGGTTTTAGAAAACTCCCGGCCGAGGGATTTTTAATTCTACTTGTATCAGTGTTAATTTCTTCGAACGATCTTTGACATGAATTTAGTAAAATTAATAGTAAGATGAATGTTGTATTTAAGATTATCTTTCTCATGGTTATTTAAAATTTTAAGTTAAGTTGAAAACCAATTGTTCTGGAGGTGGGAAGTTGCCCTATCTCCACGCCGGGGGTGATAGTAGCATTATTGAGGGAAGCAACTTCTGGATCAAACAGCGGAAATTCTGTCCACATCCACAGATTTTTGCCGAATAAAGCGAGCGTTAGTTCTGATAGTTTTAAAGGTGCAATAAGATCTTTTGCAAACGAATAAGCAATTCTGGCATCTCTTAATTTAACGAAAGAGGTATCAAAGGTGTTGGTTTCTATATTTGCTCTTCGATAATAATCTCCGTAATAAGAACTTATTGAAACAGGGGTTGTGTTTGGACGGAAGGATCCGTCGGCATTTTTTACCACACCGTCTCCGATCATTGTTCCGTTCGGATTATCCCTACCAGCTAAAGTATGACCGAGTTTACCTTGTTCCGACATTTTATGATGAGTCTGTGAATATGCAACCCCACCATATTGTCCATCAAACGAAACACTGAGCGTAAAGTTTTTATATTTAAAATCGTTCTGGATACCTGCCCGCCACTCTGGAAAAGCATTTCCTACTTTCTCTATCCGATCGGGTCTTGAGGTGAGACCATTTTTATCATAGATCACTTGGCCCTGATCGTTGCGTAATAATTTAAAACCCCAGAGATCTCCTAAAGATCCACCTACGGTTGCGTTATAATAAACTACACCTGCAACGGTTGCCATAGTGTAATAACTTTCTCCAGAAAATTCTTCTGGCAGACTCATGATTTCATTCCCATTCGTCGACCAGTTTGCACCGATATTCCAGGAGAAATTTTTCGATTTTACAGGAATTGCATTTAGGCTCATTTCAATTCCTCTATTCCTCACCTTTCCGGCATTAATCACTCTGTTGGAATAGCCAGATTCATAAAGAGTAGGAATAACAATAATTTGATTATCGGTATCATTCTGATACAGTGTAAAATTATAAGACAATCGATTGTTCCAAAATGAAAAGTCCATTCCCGCTTCGATGTTTGTGTTCTTCTCTGGTTTTAAGAACGGATTTGGATATGTTCCCGGAATTTCCACTGAACCGGTAAAATCACTAATATTATAATATTTATCTAATTGGTAAGGAGCCCCCGCAATACCAACTTTTGCCCAGGAAGCGCGCAACTTCCAATAATTGAATTTCTTACTGGATGTTTTAAAAATATCAGACAATATGAAACTTGTACTAACAGAAGGATAGAAGAAAGAACGATATTGTTGAGAAAGTGTGCTGCTCCAATCATTTCTTCCGGTAACATCAAGGAAAATCTTATTTTCATAATTGACGCTTAATAAACCATAAACACTATTGGCTTGCTGATCGCGGGGTTGCGGAACTTTGGTCAGTAATGAGATGGCATTGTTAAGACTGTAATTTCCGGCTATTTTTAAACCTTCAGCTCTATAGTCATTCATGATATATTCATTGTAACGAACGCTTCCGCCAACATTTGCACTAATATTAATTTTGTTCAAATCTTTCTTATACGTAAATAAAATATCGTTATTATATTCTTGATTGCTAATAAATTGCTCTCTGTAAAAACCTTTGACGTAATTGGCAGAACTCCAGGGTCTGATGGTGGTTCTTTTTTCGTTTAAAATTTCGATTCCAGATCTCAACATTACTTTAAAATCACTCGTAAATTGATAATCGGTGGTAACATTTCCGGTAAGTAATTTTTTATCTACTCCGTTCAACATTTTATAAGCAATCAGATAAGGGTTATCAATGAAACTACTAAAAGGGTGAATTTGGTCAATATCTTCCTGCCCGTTTTTCCAAATGGGTTCATACCACGCCAAATCAACATTCGGATTTTGGAATATCATAAAATAGGATATCGATTGATTATTATAACCTGTGGCGGGCAGATTATCACTTTTCGTATTGGCATAATTAAACTTGGCCGATATCTTCAGTTTATTAGATAGTTGGTGTCCTATGGATAAAGACATATTGAATCGGTCAAAACCTGTATTAGGCATCATCCATTGATTATTCAGATAAGTAAGTGATGTTCTGAAATTAGTTTTCTCGGTGGAACTTTCTATAGAAACAGTATTGGAAGACGTAGTACCGACTTCCCAAAAACCTTTGATATTATCTTTGTAAGGACGCCAAAGTTGTCTTGTTGCGCTTTGTCCTTCTAAGGTTGGGTCATATTGAAAGTATGACTGTCCATTGAATTTTGGTCCAAATGCGCTGCTTGTTCCACCAGTACTTACTCCATCTGGTGAGGCACCGTAGGAATAGTAAAATTCTCCGGCAGTATTTTTTGTTAAAGTCCCCTGTCCGTATTCATATTGATAGTCCGGCCACTTTAAAACTGAATCGTAACTTAGAGTCGAATTGAAGGAAACCAGTACTTTTCCGTTTTTACTTTTTCCTGATTTTGTGGTGATCATCAAGGCGCCGTTCGCTGCTCTTGCTCCATAAAGCGCTGCTGCCGAAGCACCTTTTAGCACCGTCACCGATTCAATATCATCTGGGTTTATACTGTTGAGGCCATTTCCTAAATCAATAGGTACATCACCTCCCGATCCTGCACCGTAAGCCGGTGTTCCAGTTCCTGTAGTCGAGTTACTTAGAGGCACACCATCTACCACAATCAAAGCGTAGTTGTTATCAAGACTCATTGATTTCTCTCCTCTCAAAGTAATCCTGGACGAGCCTAAAGGACCCGCACCTGTGCTTTGAATTTTTAAACCTGCTACCCTTCCTTCCAGACTTTGTGCCCAATTGTTATTCTGAATATTTTCGAAAACTTCACCTTTCACTTTTTCAGCAACATATCCTAAAGATTTATCCTGTCTCTGAATTCCTAAAGCAGTAATGACCACTTCCTGGATATTGGCAACACTGTCTCTTTTAACCTTTTGCTGTGCTACCATTTTTCCGCTTAATAGTAATAGTATTGGAATCGCCAATATTTTTTGAGTCTCCTTTCGCATGATCTATTTTTGTTTAGGCAAAACTAGAGAGACCTTCCTATAAGGGCATTAACAAGTCATTAACAATTCGTAAATTCTTATTAACATACGACTGCACCCAGAAAATTGCGACGCAATTTCGATGTAAAAATAGATTTAAAAGAACTCAAGCTTACTTGGTTGCCGACGTTAACATTAGATTAATACTTAAAATAGTTAACAAAAAACAGCGGATAAAAACCCGCTTTTGATGTATAATGATGACAATCGTTATTAAAAAATTAATTCACGAGCGATGATTTTAGTTTATTTACAGAAGCGGCTTTTTGTTTAGGGACCTTTGCATCAATTTCATTAGCAGAATTATTTACTAAAACTATATCGTTAACAGATTCTGCTACATTTTATAGTCTTGAAATAGCAATACATAAAAAAGTATCGCTGTGGAGAAATTATTACAAACTGCATATTTGATTCACAACCAAAAAAATTACGGTTAGAGTTTAAAACTCCAAATTGTAAATAATTGAAGTCCGCAGATTAGAATTAGAGTAGTAAGCACAAAAAATGCTGTAAAATATATTTTTTACAGCATTTCTTTTTTACTGTGATATCGTAGTTGCGATCCGGGCTGGAAGGAATGGAATCCATATCCACAAATATTATTTCTTATTGCTAATTCTGATTAATTTTAGCTTATCTTTTTCTTTTTTGTTTTTTTGATTAATACTTTTTTAAGTAAATTCATATCATCACCAATTTTCCGATCTTGAATTTTAGCATAATGTTGAGTCATTTGAACATTTGAGTGGCCCAACATTTTACTAACGGTCTCAAGTGGTACCCCATTATTTAATGTTACAGTCGTTGCAAAAGTATGTCTAGCCGTATGAAAACTAATATCGAAGTCCAGCCCGCATAAAGCAGCAATCTCTTTTAAATACTCATTCATCTTCTGATTGCTTAAAACTGGCAAGACTTTCTCATCATTCACACACTTTACATTTGTCTTATAACGCTCTAAGATCTCGTTAGCAATTGGAAGAAGAGGAATTGTTGCTTCAACCTTTGTTTTTGTTCTTTAAATCTTAATCCACTTTTCGCTATTTGCATTAACTGATATATTGTCATGTGCCAAATTCTTAACATCTGAATATGCCAATCCTGTAAAACAACAAAAGAGAAATATATCGCGAATAGTCCGTAATCTCTCAGTACTGAATAATTTGTTTTTTATCCTTTCTAGCTCATCTTCTGTAAGAAAACGAACCTCAGTAACAATGATTTTAGATTTATAATTTGAAAAAGGATTTTTGACCATCCATTCATTATCTAAACATATATTAATTATTTTCTGAAAATTCTTGATGTATTTTACGGCAGAGTTATTTCCGCAATTGCGTACCGTTCTCAAAAAGAATTCATAATCTGAAATAAATGCAGGATTAATCTCTCGCACATCAATATCTGAAATATTATATTTCCAATTCATAAATTGTTGAGTATGCCTTAGAGAAGTTTCATATCTTTCCCAAGTTCCATAAGCGAATCCTCTTCCTATTAATTCTTTCACTTGATTATTATGATCTTGAAACGCTTCTACCAAAGTGACTTTTCGTTCATCAATACCCATAAATCGATTTCGCAAACTTTCTGCGGTGATCACTTTCCGATTATTTAAAAGGTAAGTATAAGATTCGAACATTTTTGTTCTCAGACTTTCCAGAAATGAATTGAAAGATTTTGCATGGGAAGAACGCCTAGAGAATTGTCCTGAATTAGAGTTCCAGTCAATCGATTTGATAGTTTTCCCCGTGGAGAGTTCCTTTCTTTTTCCATCTACTGTAATTCGCAGATAAATGGCCGAAAAATTAGGATTACTTTTCGTTTTTTTGGCATAGAACAGTAAACTGTAAGTTTGCATAGGTAATGATTTAAAAGGTTAATAAATGTATATCTGAACCTTTAAACCTGCAAGATGTTCAATAGCTTGTATAAATGATGAACAGGCTGTTTATGTTAAAATTCGGTGCGTACCTATTTTTTATTTCGTGGTACTCACCGCGCTACTCTCTTTCCATTTGTATCGATATGATATATTTTGATCGATTATAAACACAAAAAAGCCTTTAAATACTACTATTTAAAGGCTTTTGATGCTTTCTAGTTTCTCAACCAGCGGAGAACTAGGGATTCGAACCCCAGGACCTGTTACAGTCAACAGTTTTCAAGACTGCCGCAATCGACCACTCTGCCAGTTCTCCAACTAAAATAGATTTCTCTTTTTCAGTGGTGCAAATATAAAGAGCTTTTCAAGAGTGACCAAATTATTTGAGGGAAAAACTTGCAAATCCTTAATTATCAAAGGGAATAATTAATTTTTCAGCACTTGAAGTCCCAGAAACACCGCTCCAACCCCCACAATCACACTCAACGCGATATATAAAATCAGGACGCCATAGTTGCCTTCCTGCCACAAAGAATAATTTTCTGCAGAGAAAGTAGAAAATGTGGTAAAGCCCCCACAAAATCCCGTGATTAAAAGAAATTTTGAATAATGATCCACTTTCACGAAATATGAAGTGAAAATCCCAATTAAAAAACACCCGATCATATTTACGATAAAAGTACCCATCGGAAAGGAATTAACGCTCCAGAACTTTTGGGTATAATTCGAAATTAGGAAGCGCAAGACGCTTCCTAATCCGCCTCCTATAAATATGTAGATGAGGTTTTTCACTTAATTGATGATAGATGTTAAATGATGGATGTTGGTCATTCGATAAGTGATTAAACTACCTATCAAAAATCAAATAATATTAAATCTTTCCTCCTGTTTCTTTTTACTTTTAACTTGGCTCTTGCCTTCTTATTCCAGTTCTCCCAAATATTTTTCCGCATCCATTGCTGCCATACAACCACTTCCAGCTGCTGTTATGGCTTGACGGTAAATGTGATCCTGAACATCTCCCGCGGCAAAAACTCCAGGTAAATTAGTCAGACACGTATCAGATTTCGTAATGATATAACCGTTGTCATCCAAGTCAATCTGACCTTTAAAAATATCGGTATTCGGTTTATGTCCAATCGCAATAAATATTCCGTGAACATCAATTTTTGTTTCCTCCTTTGTCTGGTTGTTTATCGTTACGGCTCTTTCTACCAAAGAATTCTCGCCTTCAATCCCGATTAACTCATGGTTGAATAATACTTCAATATTTTTTGTATTGTTCACGCGGTGAATCATGGCTTTGGATGCACGCATGTAATCTTTTCTCACTAAAACAGTCACTTTGTTGCACAATTTAGAAAGGTATGTTGCCTCTTCTGCAGCCGTATCTCCAGCTCCAACTACCACCACATCTTTTCCTTTGTAGAAAAAACCATCACACGTTGCACATGCAGAAACGCCGCCACCCATGTATTTTTTCTCATCGTCTAGACCCAAATATTTCGCAGTTGCTCCCGTAGAAATAATGACAGACTTGGCTAAAATTTCGGTTTTCCCGGCCCATAATTTATGAACGCCGCCCACTTCTTTCGCAAATTCAGCTTTGGTGATAAGTTCGTAATGAACTTTAGTTTCGAAACGTTCTGCCTGTTTTTGCAGATCCATCATCATTTCTGGTCCCGTAATACCGTCTGGATACCCCGGAAAATTATCAACTTCCGTCGTCGTGGTTAATTGTCCACCGGGTTCTAAACCTGTGTATAAAACTGGTTTCAAGTCGGCTCTGGCGGCATAAATTGCGGCTGTAAATCCAGAAGGTCCGGATCCTACAATCACACAGTCTAAAATATTTTCTTCCATTTGATCTGATTAATTTTGAAATTGTTTTTGAGGGGTCAAAAATCGTTATTTATTTTCGGTTAGCGAAGTTATTCGCGATGAATTTTGTCAATACCTCAGTTTTAATCTTCTGTCAGAAATTTTCGAAAATACTTCGCTATTTCTGCTTTCTGGGTTAATGTTCCGCTGTCATCCATATCATTGTGGATGGTGGCGGGAAGTTTAATAATGGTCATTCCCCATTTTTTCTGATGGTCTAAAGTAGGAATCACGCCAACATCAGCGGGTTGATCACTGGAACGAAGAGAATAAATTTTTGGTTGAGAAATAAGCGGAAATGCATATCTTCTTTGATCCAGAGTAACTAATTTCCAAACCAATTCTGGATGTTGTTCTGCAAACAAAACGCTCATATCGCCTCCATTAGAATGCCCTGCAATGACGACTTTATTATAGTTTAACAGTGGATACTTTTTCTTCAATTCTTTTAAAACAAAATTAATATTTTCCGCACCACGATAGCAGTTGGACCGTCGAACAACTTGCGGATTCCCCTCTAATGGAAGCAAATCATCTGTTGGAAGTTCATGCTGAATACTGGCCACGAAAAAACCCTCTTCTGCTAAATTTCCGAGGAGATTATTATAATGAAGATTGCTGTCAGGATTATTTCTGCCATATCCATGACTGAAAATGAGGACAGGTGTATTTTTAAGTTCTAAACCTTTTTGATAATAAAAAGCAAGCGGAATTATTCGATTTCGTGAAGCATCAAAATACGCAACACTTCTTGTAGGTTGATTTATATTTTCAGCAAGTGAACTGATTGATGTTTTACAGGAAATCAAAAAGAAAAAGAGAAAAATGGGGAGTAAATTCTTCATAAAAAGATTCTTTAGGAGTATCGATTCAAATATTTTAAGTGCGTTTCGACTCGGTCTGAGTCGAGCTTCTTTTCTGGAATGAAGTGGGGAAATATTCTAACTATCAATGACAAGAGAGCGTATGAATAGAATATAAAAAAAATTAAGTCTTCACTTTATACTGATCCACTTTCAAAATTTTGAAGACCATTTCTCGCAACAATTCGCTGTCCGTCATATTAATCGCGCCCAAACCTTTGCTTTTTAAATCCATTTCTCGCAAAATTGAAATGCATCGGGTGCAATGTTTCAGATTATAAAACTGCGCTGCTTCTGCAAAATCTTTGAGGAAATAAGGATTTACTCCCATGACTGAAGCTTGATTTTGGGGAGAATCTCCCTTCATGGTATGAAAAATAATAAGATTCGAAAAGAAATTGTAGAGGCTTCCCATCGCCATAATAAGCGAGGTCGATTTTGATTTTCCCATGTAATGTGCAATTTTGAAGGAATTAACTTCATCCTTTTTTCCGAGGGCTTTGATGAGTTCAAAAACATTAAAATCTTTGCTGATTCCAATGTGTTTTTCAATGGCTTTTTCGTCCACATTTTCATCCGACTTTAAAATCATTTTTAACTTTTGCAACTCATTGGTGATTCGGGATAAATCGGTGCCCAAATACTGCGACAACAAAACAGGAATGTTCGGTTTGGCTTTTAAACCCAGGGTTCGCAACTCCTGATCAATCCATTTTGGAACATCATGATCTTTTAATTTTTCACTGTGAAAAAGCATTTTGCCTTTAGATAAAGCTTTGGTGAAGGCTTTCCGCGCATCTACTTTTTTGTATTTGTAGGCGATTACTAAAATCGTGGATTCTACAGGGTTTTCGGCGTATTGCAAAAGCGCTTTCGCTTCTTTATCGGTCATTTTAATTTCTTGCGCTTCTTTTAAAATGATGACTTGGCGATCACCCATCATGGGAAATTGACGCGCCAAAGAAAGCACCTCTGAAAAGTTGGTATCCTTGCCATAAACCACAGTTTGGTTAAAGGCTTTTTCATCTTCGGTTAAAACATCATTTTCAAAAGACTTCAGTGCAACATCTACAAAATAAGGTTCATCGCCGTGGAAAAAATAAATCGGCAGAAGCTCTTTATTTTTAATATTTTTGAGGATTAAATGTAATTCTTTCATAAATGGAACTGCCGAAACTGAATTTTAAGGAGGATTTTTCTTTCGATATCAAGAGAGACAAAGATAAGTTTTTTATTTATGATTTGGTCCGCAAGTCGTGGCTTCTCCTCACTCCGGAAGAATGGGTGCGGCAACATTGGGTTCATTATTTTCACTATGTTAAAGGTCGAAATTTAAGTTCTTTGATCTTAGAAAAGAAATTGGTTCTCAACGGAACTACAAAGAGAATTGATCTATTGGTTACCGAAAAAACGGTGGCAAAAATTCTGGTAGAATGCAAAGCGCCACACATTCAACTCACAGAAAAAACCTTTGAGCAAACAGCGCGATACAATTCTATTTTACTCGCGGAAGAAATTATTTTGAGCAATGGATTGCAACATATTTACGCGAAGTTTCTCCACGGAAAATATGAATTTTACGAAGGGGAATTTTAATCAACTCCTATTCTCTTCCGCATTAACATTCTTTCTCGATTTTTCTTTTTAAAATAATCTCTTTGTTTTTTGATCTTATGAAGCTTAGTTTTGCACCATGATGAAATCGAACGGCTCTTTTACAGCCATCACGCCCTTGCTTATCTTCGTAAGTGTTTTTTTGGGAGCAGGTATTTACAACCAAGATTTTTACGCTTTGCCGTCGCCAATAGCCGCTTTAATTGGGATTGTGTTTGCTTTTATTTTACTGAAAGGTAAAGTGAATTCAAAAATCGATACTTTTCTAAAAGGTTGTGGGGATGGAAAAATCTTAACCATGTGCATAATTTACCTTTTGGCGGGAGCCTTCGCCACGGTTTCAAAAGCCACCGGAAGTGTGGACACGATTGTCAATTTAGGATTAAATTATATTTCTGCTGAATATTTTCCGGTCGGGATTTTTGTCATTGCTTCTTTTCTGTCTTTCGCATCAGGGACTTCGGTCGGCTCAATTGTAACACTCGGACCAATTGTCATTGAACTCGCAGAAAAAAGTGGTTCGCCTCTCGGTTTAATTGGCGCTGCCTTACTTTCGGGTGCCATGTTTGGGGATAATCTTTCCCTTATTTCCGATACTACCATTGCATCTACTCAAAGTTTAGGTTGTGCCATGAAAGATAAATTTAGAGCCAATTTTAAACTCGCTCTTCCGGCGGCGATGATTGCAGTCATAATTCTTGTTTTTCTCGGATTTAATCAGGAATCAAATTCCGTTTTGATGGATGAAAAAGATTTTAATTTCCTGCTGATTCTCCCCTATTTATTGGTCATCGCACTTTCTATCATTGGAATTAATGTTTTTATCGTTCTATTTTCAGGATTACTTTTCGCGGGAGTTTTAGGTATGTTTAATGGAACTTTTGGACTGATGGATTTTGCAAAAAGTTCTTATGAAGGTTTTACGAGCATGACGGAAATTTTCCTACTTTCTCTTCTTACAGGAGGTTTAGCGGCTTTGGTTGAAAAGGCGGGTGGAATCAATTTTCTTTTAAGAAATATCAATAGAATTATTGACTCCAAGAAAACGGCTTTATTAGGAATTGGTGGCTTGGTAAGTGTGGCTAATTTCTGCGTTGCCAATAATACGATTGCCATTTTAATTTCCGGAAAGGTGTCGAAAGAAATTACGGATAAGTACGGCTTAAAACCTCAGGAAAGTGCTTCGGTACTGGATATTTTTGCGTGCTACGTGCAAGGTATTATTCCGTACGGCGCACAAATTTTGCTTTTGATTTCCCTCAGCAGTTTTAAAATGAGTTATGCCGATTTGGTGTTGAATTCCTTTTATCTGCATCTCCTTTTAATCATTACTTTGGGTTCCATTTTCTTTAGAAAATTTAAGAATAAAAAACTCAATAATTCTACAAGTTAAATTATGATGAACATTAAAAATATCATATTCGATTTCGGCGGTGTGGTTATGGATTGGAATCCGCGCTATTATTTCAGAGATTACTTTAAAGATGAGGAAAAGATGGAGTATTTTCTGAAAAACATTGTGACAGATGAATGGAATGCAGAACAGGATGGAGGAAGAACTTTAGAGGAAGGCACAGAAATTCAAGTGGCAAAGTATCCAGAATGGGAGAAAGAAATCCGCGCGTATTATGACAATTGGACCACGATGCTCAAATCTGATATTCCTGAAAATGTGGCGGTGCTTCGCAAGCTTGCAAATACAAATCTTGAACTTTTTGGATTAACGAACTGGTCCGCAGAAACATTTCCATACGCTTTAATAAACTACGATTTCTTCGAACTTTTCAAGGGAAAAATAGTGGTTTCCGGCACAGAAAAAATGATCAAACCAAATCCAGAATTGTGGCATCTTTTACTGAAGCGGTACGAGATTAAAGCAGAAGAATCTGTTTTCATTGATGATAATCAAAAGAATATTGAAGTGGCGAAAAGCTTAGGATTTATCTGCGTTCACATCAAGGAAGATACTGATTTGGAAAAGGAATTAAGAGATTTGGGAATAGCGTTTTAGTTTTCCTTTCCTCTAAAAAGGAAGTGAAGAATTTTTACTTAATAGAGATTCTCCACTTCACTTCACCATGATGTGTTAAGAAAGTCAGTATTCTATTCCTCTCGATTCACCAAATCCATTGAAAAGGCAGGCAGACAAATCGCCAAGTAATCGCAGGGATCTTCAAATGGATTGCTGTACCGAACGCGCGCTCCTTTTTCAATCATAATGCTTTGTCCCGTTTCGAGCACAACGATTTCATCATCTATTTCAAATTGTTTTTTCCCTTTGATGAAATAGGTGAATTCATCGAATTCTGGCGTCTGAAAAGGTTCACTCCAATTGGGTGGAGCCACCATATGTGCAATAGATATTTTTGGATTTCCCGTAGAATTTCCCCAGATTTCTTCAATGAGTTTTCCATCTGTAGTTGGAACGATGAAGGGTGATTTTTGAATTTTATATTTTGCCATGGGATTAATTTATACGTACAAGATAATCAAATTTTGGTTTTCATTTTTAGGTGGGGAGAATATATTGTGATGGATGATGGGTGATGTTGGATGATGAATGATGAATGATGGATGATGAATGATGAATGCGTATGAAGTGCATCTATAAATTTAAATGGTTTTCGGTTTCTGGAGGAACACTTTATTATTAAAATTATCAATTAAAGTCATTTTATACTTTTTTTCAAAGTCGTTCATATTGTGCGTATTTTTGAGTCTTTAAAATAAACAGAAAATGATAAAATCACTTTTTTTAGCAGCATTATTTATGACATCAGGAACAGTTTTTAGCCAAAATTTAAAGCAAGTTTCCTATAAAGATGGAACGCAAAAATTAAACGGATTGGTAACATCAAATGCAGGTAAAAAATTACCGGGTGTTTTAATTTTACCCGCCTGGAAAGGAATTGACAATGAGGCAAAAATGGCGGCCGCAGAATTGGAAAAAGCTGGTTACATTGCCTTCATCGCTGATATTTATGGAGAAGGAAACTTGCCGACTGACAACGCTTCTGCTGCAAAAATCGCAGGATATTTTAAGCAAAATTATGAAGTTTACCAAAAAAGAATTGCTTTAGCTTTAGAGGAATTAAAGAAAAGCGGTGCCATTACGGAAAAAATTGCGGTGATTGGTTATTGCTTCGGAGGAACCGGTGCTTTAGAAGCCATGCGAGGAAAAATGCCTGTAGCAGGAGTAGTTTCTATTCACGGTGGATTGTCCAAAGATCCAGCGCGACTCAACACTCCAATCACAACCAAAGTTTTAGTGGAACATCCAGCAGAAGATGAAAGCGTAAAACCAGAAGATTACACCCAATTGGTGGAGGAAATGAGAGCGGGAAAAGCAGATTGGCAAATCATTACGTACGCAAATTCTAAACATACCTTTACCAATCCAGAATCTCCAGACTACAATCCGGTAATGGCCATGAGAGCTTGGAATCATACCCTTTTATTCTTGAAAGAAATTTTGAAATAATTGTTCAATAAAAAATTTAGGTCAACTTCATTGTAAGCTCAGTGTTTCTATGAGTTTGTCATTCTGACGAAGGAAGAATCTCCAGATTATATTTTCCTGCAGAATTACCTGTTTAGGTATACTCTCTTTCATCTAGATTTGCATATGCGAGATAAAAAAAATCCTTTTCACTTCTGAAAAGGATTTTTTATTTTTGAGAAACTCGATTGATTAGAATTGCATTTCAGGAATTTCTCCCTCAATGATTAAGTCGGCTTCCGTTGATTTTACAATTTGTTCTACAGAAACACCGGGCGCTCTTTCTAAAAGTTTAAAACCTTTGGACGTCACTTCTAAAACTGCCATTTCTGTGACTATTTTTTTTACGCATCCAACACCAGTCAAAGGCAAGGTACATTTCTTCAAAATTTTACTTTCTCCCGCTTTATTTACGTGCATCATGGCGACGATAATATTTTCTGCAGAGGCTACCAAATCCATGGCGCCACCCATTCCTTTCACCATTTTCCCCGGTATTTTCCAATTGGCAATATCTCCGTTTTCAGAAACTTCCATCGCACCCAAAATAGTTAAATCTACTTTCTGACTTCTGATCATTCCGAAACTGAAAGCAGAATCAAAGAATGAAGCACCGGGCAATGTGGTGATTGTTTGCTTTCCAGCATTGATTAAATCCGGATCTTCTTCGCCTTCAAAAGGAAAAGGTCCCATTCCGAGTACGCCATTTTCACTTTGAAATTCTACGGAAAGATCGCGGGAAACGAAGTTGGCCACCAAAGTTGGAATACCA
Source organism: Chryseobacterium sp. MP_3.2 (assembly GCF_035984805.1). Classification (NCBI taxonomy): domain Bacteria; kingdom Pseudomonadati; phylum Bacteroidota; class Flavobacteriia; order Flavobacteriales; family Weeksellaceae; genus Chryseobacterium; species Chryseobacterium sp. MP_3.2. The sequence continues at coordinate 17,994 of NZ_JAXCHW010000007.1, forward strand.
ATTCCGAGATTTACATAATATCCATCCTTTACTTCCTTAGAAATTCTTTGGGCAATCTGTTCTTTTGTGAGCATAGTTTTAAGTTATACTGCAATTTATTGCTTTTCTTATTCCTATACAAATGGTATCGAGACAATCTATAGTATGACCTAAACAAACCGATTAATATCTCTAATTTTGCACCCAATTATTTTTTGACAATGAAAACTTTATTCAGATACCTAAAACCTCATAAGTGGCTGCTTTTTTTATCGCTCTTTTTAGCTACTGTCAACCAGGTTTTTTCCCTCTTTAGCCCTGCGATTACAGGGAATATTTTAGACCAATTGGTTACTCATCCCAATTTTTTTGACAAAGAGGAATTGCAACCGCGAAGTTTAGACCAGTTTTTAAATGGAACAGATTTATTTCATGGGGCCTTCTATTTTCTGGGTTTATTGATTGGAACGGCAATGATTAGCCGAATAGCGAAAGCTTTCCAAGATTATGTTGTAAGTGTAATTACGCAGAAATTTGGTGCCAATATTTTCACCGATGGATTGCAACATTCTATGGCGCTGCCTTTTCAGGAATTTGAGGATCAAAGAAGTGGAGAAACGCTTTCTATTTTAACCAAAGTTCGGGAGGATTCTGTAAAATTCATCAGCAACTTTATCAATATCTTTTTCGGAATTTTGGTGAGTATTGTTTTCGTGTCGATTTACGCGATTCGTTTGCATTGGTCCATTATGCCAGTTTATGTGGTGGGTATTTTTCTCATTGCATTCATTACCAATTTATTGAGTAAAAGAATTAAGCACATCCAAAAAACCATTGTGACCGAAACCACGAGTTTGGCAGGAAGCACTACGGAAAGTTTAAGAAATATAGAAATTGTAAAAAGTTTGGGTTTAACCACGCAAGAAGTGAAACGCTTAAACAGCAATACCTATAAGATTTTGGGTTTAGAATTGCGCAAAGTAAAAAGCATTCGGTCTTTGAGTTTCATTCAGGGGACTTTGGTTAATTTTCTGCAACAGCTGATTACCTTGACTTTGTTGCTTTTAATTTTCAAAAACATCGTGACACCGGGACAGTATTTATCATTGGTATTTTATGGATTTTTCATCTTTGGACCGATGCAGGAAATCGGGAATATCATCATTTCTTATCGGGAAGCTGAAGCATCCTTGCATAATTTCGATACGTTGATGAAAAAACCGAGTGAAGAAAAACCGCATACGCCAAAAATTATTGGAGCCATCGAGAAATTACAATTTCAAAAGGTATCTTTCCAACATCAATCCGCCTCCTATAAAGCTTTGAACAATATTTCATTTGAGGTGAGAAATGGAGAAACCATCGCTTTTGTAGGACCAAGTGGATCGGGAAAAAGTACCTTGGTAAAATTGTTGGTTGGATTGTACCGCCCGAAAGAAGGCGATATTTATTTCAATGGAATCAATGGAAATGAATTTGATTTTGATGAATTAAGAAATCAGATAGGTTTTGTAACGCAAGACACGCAGCTTTTTGCAGGAACGATTAAAGAAAACCTTCTTTTTGTGAATCCTGACGCAACGGACGAAGACTTGAGAATGGCCTTGAAGAAATCCAGTTGCACGGCATTAATTGAACGCGCAGAAAAAGGCATCGATACTGTAATCGGAGAAGCTGGATTAAAATTAAGCGGTGGAGAAAAACAAAGAATCGCTATTGCACGTGCGTTATTAAGAAAACCACACTTATTAATCTTCGATGAAGCAACTTCTGCTTTAGACAGTATTACAGAAGAAGAAATCACGTCTACGATTCGCGAAATTTCTCAGGAAAAAGAACAGATCACGGTTCTTATTGCGCATCGATTAAGTACAATTATGCATGCGGACCGAATTTATGTTTTAGAAAGAGGTAACGTGATTGAAACTGGTTCTCACCAAAATTTACTGGACTTAAAAGGGTTGTACTATGCAATGTGGAGACAGCAGATCGGGGAAAGGAAGATGATGGGAACGGTAAATTAAAGCAAAACTGAACAATGATCATTATTGTAGGAGCTGGATTATCAGGATTTTTGACCGCTTATCTTTTGCAAAAAGAAGGAATTCCCTTTAAAATTGTAGAAGCGAGAAATAGAGTTGGCGGAAGAATCAATACCATTTACAGAGAAAATGAAGCGCCGATTGAAATGGGTGCGACTTGGTTCAATTCTCAACATCCACATCTGATCGCGCTTTTGGAAGAATTAGGAATTGAACGCTTTGAACAATTTATGGACTCAAAGGTTTTTTATCAAACGAATCCAAATTTACCAGCTCAAATCGTGGAGGTTCCGAAAAACGAACCGAGTTACAGAATTTCCGGCGGAACTTCTACGCTTATCGATACATTGCTGCAAAAATTAAAACCAGAAGACATAATTCTGAATCAAGCGGTAAATCACATTACAATTAATGGAAAGATCATCACCATAAAAGCCGAAAAAGTATTTCAAGCTGACATGGTTGTTTTAGCGTTGCCACCCAAATTATGGGCAAATCGCATAACGTTTGAGCCAGAAATTTCGAAAGATTTGAGAGAAATTGCTTTGCATACGCATACCTGGATGGAAGATTCCATCAAAATTGCCTTAACTTTTGCAAAACCCTTTTGGAAGGAAGAAAATATTCCGCGAACTTTGTTTAGCAATGTGGGTCCTGTTGTAGAATTTTATGATCAAGCGGATACAAAAAATTCCAAATATGCATTGTGTGGATTTATCAATTCCGCCTTTCAAAAGCTTTCAAAAGCTGAACGAAAGCAACTTGTTATCAATCAATTGAAAAATATTTTTGGAAGTTCGGTTACAGAATTTTCACATTACGAAGAATGTGTTTGGAGCGAAGATTCTGAATGTTTTCAAGATTCCGTTTCGCCACTTTATCCTCATCAAAATAATGGAAATCCCATTTTCAGAGATACATATTTTGACCAAAGATTAATTTTTTCCGGTTCCGAAACATCTTCGCGATTTCCTGGATATATGGAAGGAGCGGTAATTTCTGCGAAGGAAACGGTGCGGAAAATAGTAGAATTACAATCAAAATAAATTCTAATTTATTATCTGACCTAATTTGAACAGCAAAATATCGCGTTACCAAGATAAGAAAGGGAAATTTAAATATAACAGAATTTAGAAGTAAATTGTACGATTTGGTTCCTGATGAAATTAATTTTAAATTAAATAACCAATATTTCGGTGCTTCGCACCTTTATACCTGAACTAATTTACACGCTACCTATATTACACGACTTCGTCGTTTTTTACTTCTGCTGTTCATTTCATTTCGCTATAATTTGATGCTCATTATCATAAATTATTACAAAAAAAAACATTTCCATCCCGGGAAATGCTTCATTTCAATTATGATTTAAAATCTTCAAAAAGGAAGATTCTAACTTCTTTTTCGTACCGTTTTAAGCTAAATATTTTTCTCAAATTTCTCGATTTTAAATTCAGATAGGAATTTGTACATTTGAAATAAATTAATTCTATTATGGATTTGCAAACTCGAACATTAAATCTAATTTCTTTTCTCGCACAATTACAAGATGAAAACTTTATTGTGAAAATTGAAGATTTCATTCTCAGTAAAAGCGGTAAAGACATATATTTTAAGCCATTTACGGAAGAAGAATTAATTGTAAGAATTCAAAAATCTGAAGAAGATTTCAAAATTGGGAAATATATAACTCAAAATGAATTAGAAGAAATTTCCTCTAAATGGTAAGTTATGGAAATAATTTGGACAGATTTTGCTATCGAAAATCTAAAAATTATTTTTGATTTTTACTCTGCTAAAGCCAGTAAAAAAGTTGCACATAACATTCGCAAACAAATCCTTAAAACAAAAAAACAGCTCATTTCCCATCCTGATTCAGGTCAAACAGTATTACATCTCGAAAAATTAGAAAAAGATTACAGATATGTTTTGAGTGGAAATTATAAAATTATTTATAGAATTAATGATGCTCAATTCATTATAAGCGGTGTTTTTGATGCAAGACAAAATCCCGATAAAATGGTTAATGAAAAGCGTTAATATTAGTTTAAACCAAAATCACTTTCATACTATTTTCTAGAAAAAAAAACATTTCCCTCACGAGAAATGTTTTTTTTATCAATAAATTTAAATAATTTCTAACTTCTTTTTCGAACCGTTCTTTGCTCAATTCTTTTTTCAAATTTTTCTCCCTGAAAAATTCTTTGAACCATAATTCCGGGAATGTGAATTTCGTTCGGATCGAGTTGTCCGGGTTCTACCAATTCTTCCACTTCGGCGATGGTGATTTTTCCACTTCCAGCCATTGGAGCATTGAAATTTCTTGCAGTTCCTTTAAATATTAGATTTCCATTGTGGTCGCCTTTCCAAGCTTTTACGATGGAATAATCTGCTTTGAAAGCATGTTCTAAAATATGAGGTTTTCCGTCAAAATCTTTGACTTCTTTTCCTTCCGCGACTTCAGTTCCGTAACCTGCAGGTGTATAAAAAGCGGGAATTCCATGTTGTGCTGCACGACATTTTTCAGCTAAAGTTCCTTGTGGTGTCAATTCAACTTCGAGTTCGCCGGAAAGCATTTGTCTTTCAAACTCCGCATTTTCGCCGACATAAGAAGCAATCATTTTTTTGATTTGTTTTTTCTGCAAGAGCAAGCCCAATCCAAAATCATCAACTCCAGCATTGTTGGAAATACACGTTAAATCCGTGACGTCGCTCTCTGCTAAAGCGTTGATTGAATTTTCTGGAATTCCGCAAAGCCCGAATCCACCTACGATTAAAGTCATACCGTCACTTATTCCGGCAATGGCTTCCTGAACATTTTTCACTCTTTTATCGATCATTTTCTTCTTGTAATTTTGAAGTTTGAATTTACGATTATTTTTGGAATTCGAATTTGAAGCTTAAAGTCCTAATTTATTTTCACCACAAAAGCGCAAACGTATTACTTAATTTTTTGAAAAAGAATCTACCATTACGAGCATAAAGGAATTAAGGACATTAAAATTGCGTGCGGCAATTGGAGCGAGCAGACAAAATCGAAGACGTGTTAGTAAACACTTCGAGAGGCTCAGTGTGACAATGTAATTAATTTTAGGAAGGAGGAATATCTAACTTTTCTACGAAATTTTGATTGGATGCGGTGTTTTTGCGTGAGGGATGGAAGTGGTATCCTTTTTTTTGCGAGGGGAAAAGAAAGGGTAAAAAAAGATTTAACGTACAGCCCGACCTGAATGAGGGAATGGAGTGCGTTCCCGAAAATTCGGGAGCGCGCGTATTGACCGAGTGAAGTACACGCCCAGGATAAGGTTGAGGTTAAGGTTTGGAAATGTGAGATTTATTTTGGTAAAGTATTGGGTGATAATATTTTTTGTAGTATTTTTGCAACCTGTTAATCAACCTCTGACGAAGGACGTGAAAGTTGATTGGCTCGACAAAACAAATTTTTATTATAAAAATGGATTTAGTAAAGTACGTACAAGAAAAGTACATCACAAAAAAAGAATTCCCAGAATTCAAAGCCGGTGACACCATCACTGTGTATTACGAGATTAAAGAGGGCGCGAAAACAAGAACTCAGTTCTTTAAAGGAACTGTGATTCAATTAAGAGGAACTGGCCTAACCAAAACTTTTACCATCAGAAAGATGAGTGGAGATGTTGGGGTACAGAGAGTTTTTCCGTTGAATATGCCTGCTTTGCAGAAAATTGAAATCGACAGAAGAGGTAAAGTTAGAAGAGCTAGAATCTACTACTTTAAACAACTTAGAGGTAAAAAAGCGAGAATTAAAGACGCTGCTTACAAAAAGTAATTCTGACTTTAAGAATAGAAGAACCCATCAATTTATTTTGATGGGTTTTTTATTGCGCTGAAGTGGAGGTACGCGTTGTTTACGAGCAAAATCTTTAGCCTGGAGTTTAAATGGTGAAACTAATTAGCGGTTGAAGATATGGAGACGCTCTCACCATTGAATGAAAAGGAACCTGTTTCATTCTTTAGCTTTAGAAAAAAAGTTTCTAAAATATTGGATAATTAAGCTATCCGTCGATTAACCTTCTACTAAAATAAATACAATGGTTTCAATAGAAAATATTAGACCCAAAAAAAACCGCCTTGATTACTCAAGACGGTTAAAAAATTATAATTAAAGATTATTTTTTAATCATTAATTTAGAAGAGTACTGAACTCCCATTCCTGTTACTTTAACAACATAAACACCATTAATTAGTGAAGATGAATTTACAGCTTCAGATATAGCCATTTTTTGGCTGGAAACTAATTTACCAGTTGCATCAAAGATTTCTACATTTACTTTTCCTAAGATATTATCCGCAGATTTCAAGTAAAACTCATTTTTCGCTGGATTTGGATAAATGGTCATTGCTTTGTTGGCAGAAACATCACTCGTAGCTAACAAACATTCAGCAGGAACATCATAGCTTTCTACTTGATCATTAATGTTATTTTTAACACCACCAGAAGCGCCAACGCCTAATCCTCTTTTTGCAAAAGCATTCCAGATCATACATTTATCTGCACCGTTACTCAATACATTAGCAGCTTCTGCAGCTAAGATTGCATCTCTACCTTCTACAAAGTTAGGGTAGCAAGGCTGTAATTTAAGACCGTTCATAACATTTTGTAAAACTCTGGTACTTCCGTTTGTAGCATTAGCCGCAACATCTGAAGAGTATCCATATTTTTCTACATATTTCCAATGTAAATCCCAAAGCATTGTAGCCCAAACAAATCCAATTGAATGTACATCAGTTTGCATTACTCCACTTGCATTAAGAAACTCCATTCCATTGGTGTCTGTAAAAGTATATCCATTGATGTTGAAATTTGGAGAGTATAATGCCGGACGAATACCTACGCCAGTTAAAGGCTCGGAGGTTGCGAACGTTCCAATTCCTCTCGAAACTGCAGCCGTGGCATTTGGTTGATTAGTTAGCATCAAGGCGAAGAAATCTGACCAACCTTCACCCATTTGTTCTTTTGAAATTGCAGAAGACAGACAACTTGCTCCATTACCTGTGTTTCTGTTAGAAATTCCATGGCCATATTCATGAACTACAATTCCATTATCAAAACTTCCATCTCTGGTTGCTTGTTCATTGGGATCAAATCTCAGGGTTATATTCACATTAGTGGGTTGATTTAAGAGTGATTGCATGTAAATTCCCTCTGAACTATTAATAAGTACGGAAGGGATCGTAATATTTGCGTTTACTCCAGCCATTCCTGCTGTTGGAGCAGATGAGGGTAAATTGTAAATAATTGCACCAATTGCACCTGCATCCTGTGCAGCTTGCACTTTGGCTTGAAACTCACAAGTTCCTCTGGCGATTAAGCCAATTTTTCCTGCAAGTGAGCCCGCCGGTAGTGGAGAACAAGCATCAACAACCGCTGCAATTTTAACATCTCCTGTAACTCCAGTCGCATCTAAAGCTGGACCGAAAGTAGTGGAAATAAAACTTTCTACAACTCTACCAACAGCTTCTGTAGGCGCGTTATAGAAAACTCTTTCAATTACATTAGCATCCCAAAGATACATTTGCATTCTTGGTCTTGATCCATCTAAAGGGGTAGAGAAATTGGCATTGTTTCTACCACCTCCATCTTGAGATTCAGCTTGCACGTAATCATTTTGAGCACCTCCTTTTCCGAAATTCCAAGATTGAAAATTTCTAGCAGTTTCAGTAAAGCCTAAGCGATAAAAAACATCGTGGATTTTATTGTTGATGTAGAATAAATTAGTTGTTGCTGCATTTAGATTTCCCGCAGTATTATTAGTAACAAAAGGAAAATCAAAATTTCTACTTGCTCCACCTTCTGCATAGGCTCCAGGAGCATTTAAATTCCCAGAATCTTCGTAAGCCATTACGTTATTTCCTCTCGTATTGGTGTAATTACCCACAAATGTTCCGCCTAAGATAGAATGCCATCCTTCTGGAGAAGCATCTGTAAACCAAGGATTGGTAACAAGTGATCTACCGCCGTGGCTAGGGCTTTCTAAAGGCAAAGCAAAAACTCTGTAAGACGCCGCATCTGGTGCAAAAGCCACAGTTGGAGCTTTATCAAAATCTTCTGCAAAACCTTCAGGAGTATGCGCTGAATAATCATGAGAATAGGCATCATGTTTAAAACTACAAGAAAGGGTTAAATTTTCTTTGCTTAATATTTCACCTGTAGCAGCATCTGCAAGAATGTCCCAATAGTTAGAGGTGCCTTTTTCCTCGAAAATGAATTCATGACACAGTTTAAGGTCATTATTGCTCGTCAAGAAATAAATCATTCTGGTTTTTGCAAAAGCAACACCATCTTTATCTGAATCTGTAATATTTAGAAGTTGATAAGACGCGCTATTTTTTAAACCAACACTTTGTGCAACATTGTCAAAAATCGCTTTTGAACTTCTTGCGCTACTTGGCTGTGTAGCGGTGGAATAATTTTTCGCAAAGGTGTCATTAAAATATCCAACTTTAGAATCTTTGATCATGGCAGTTCCAACTGCGTTGTAAACCGGAATTCCATTATAAGATTGCTGAATTTTCACTACTTCAGAATTCATCGATTTTGAGAAATCCTGATTAATAATTTCAAATTGATTGAGGTTCGGCTTTAGAAATGTATTCTCTTTGGACATGTGGCCTTGAATAATGGATTTAAAATCCTGGGCATTCACATTACCAAAAGAAAACATCAGGCAAACCGCCGCAATTTTCAAAGGTAAATTTCTGTTTTTCATATATATTTAATTAACTGGCACCGAATTTATAAAAAAAATATAGATTTATTGCCATTTTTACATGGAAAAAACGAATAACATACATATTCGTTTTTTAATTTAATGGAACTATGGCGTAGCGCATAGTAGTAGGAATCTACCAAGTTTATTTTATAATTACCAATTAATTTTTAAGTCTTAATTTTAGAAAAACGGTGTGATTTAACATTTCAATTTTAACCAAATTTGACACGTAGAAGTTTTATCTAAATTTATAAAAAAAAAGGTGAGCCATCTCACGATGGCTCACCTCAATATTAATTGAAAATTAAAGGATTAGTTCCCTTCCATTTTCTTTTTCAATTCTGCTAATACGTCTAAGTCACCAAGCGTTGATTTTTCTTCATTGTTAGAAGAACCAGTTGATTTGTTAGATGATTGATTAGAAGATTGCTCTCTTACATTTTTCTTTTCTTCGTCTCTGAAGATTCCTGTATGAGAAACTACTACTCTTTTAAATTCTTTGTTGAATTCGATTACTTTGAATTGTGCGTCGTCTCCTTTTTTGATTTTAGATCCGTCTTCCTTCTCTAATAATCTTGATGGACAGAATGCTTCAACTTCTGCGTCTTCAAACTGAATCTGAGCTCCTTTGTCAAAAACTTCAGTTGCTTTACCTTCATGTACTGAACCTTCAGCATACTTAGTTTCAAACTTATCCCAAGGATTGTCTAGTAATTGTTTGTGACCTAGAGATAATCTTCTTGCAGCTGTATCTAACTCTAAAACGATTACTTCTAATTTATCACCTACTGCACAGAATTCTGAAGGGTGTTTGATTTTTTTCGTCCAAGATAGATCTGAGATGTAGATTAATCCATCAATCCCTTCCTCCAACTCAACAAAAACTCCAAAGTTGGTAAAGTTTCTTACCGTACCTGTATGCGTAGAGCTTACTGGGTATTTAGCTTCGATGTTAGACCAAGGATCTTGCTTCAATTGTTTCATACCCAAAGAAATCTTACGATCTTCTCTGTCTAATGTTAACACTTCTGCTTCTACTTCATCTCCTACTTTTACGAAATCACCTGCACTTCTTAAGTGAGTTGACCAAGACATTTCTGAAACGTGAATTAATCCTTCTACACCTGGAGCTACTTCTACAAATGCACCATAGTCTGCAAGAACTACTACTCTACCTTTCACTCTGTCTCCTACTTTCATATCTGCAGAAAGAGCATCCCAAGGATGAGCTTCTAATTGCTTCATTCCTAATTGGATTCTTGTTTTCTCATCATCAAAGTCCAGGATTACAACTTTTACAGTTTGTCCGTCTTCCAAGATTTCTGATGGATGATTAACTCTGCTCCAAGATAAATCAGTAATGTGGATTAATCCATCAACACCTCCTAAATCTACGAATACCCCGTAAGAAGTAATATTTTTAACTGTACCTTCTAATACTTGTCCTTTTTCTAATTGACCAATGATCTCTTTTTTCTGACCTTCAAGATCTGCTTCAATCAATGCTTTGTGAGAAACTACAACGTTTTTAAATTCTGGGTTGATTTTCACAACTTTGAATTCCATTGTTTTTCCTACGAATTGATCGTAATCTTTAATAGGCTTCACGTCGATCTGAGAACCTGGTAAGAATGCTTCGATACCGTGGATATCTACGATCATACCTCCTTTTGTTCTTGATTTTACAAAACCGTTTACGATTTCGCCAGTGTCATGAAGTTCGTTTACTCTATCCCAAGCTTTAAGCGTTCTCGCTTTTTTGTGAGATAATTGTAACTGACCAGATTTGTCTTCTCTTCTGTCCACCATTACTTCTACCTCATCACCTACAGCAAGACCCTGATTGTAACGGAATTCATTAAGAGAAATAACTCCTTCTGATTTAAAGTTGATGTCTACAATTGCTTCTTTATCTGTAAGTCTTACAACTCTACCAATAAGTACGTCATTGTCTTGAAGATTGCTTAGAGAACCGTTGTAGATTTCTTCTAAGTCGCTTTTTTCTTGTCTAGCATCAGCATCAAGACCAGATTCAAAAGAATCCCAATCAAATTGTTCTGGAGCTACGTTTTGGTTCAAAAGAACCTCTGCTTTGTCTGTCGTTTCTGACATAAAATAAATAATTTGTATTCCTTCTTTTTTGAAATATGGCTTAATGTGGCTTTCAAAAAATACGGAAGATGTTAATTAGTAATGGTTTAACCTTGCCAAATACTCCCACAAAAAGTGGTGCAAAAATACTATTTTATATTGAATAAAATAAGTCTAATCCAAATAAATCTCATATTTTTCATTTATTTAAAGGCCGATACAATAGCATTGCATTAACTTTGCAAAATGGAATTACAGTCACTCTATCAAAATTTGCAGATTCAAGATATGAATCAAATGCAAAAATCAGCCTACAAATCATCGGAAAACGAAAAAGATCTTATTCTTTTATCTCCTACAGGATCTGGAAAAACCCTTGCATTTCTCTTTCCTGTATTGAGAAATTTAAAGGTAAACGAAACTGGAATTCAGGCCATGGTTTTGGTTCCTTCTCGAGAGTTGGCTTTACAAATTGAGCAGGTTTTTAAGAGCATGGGAACAGCCTACAAAGTAAGCGTTTGTTACGGTGGACACGATAAAAAAACGGAAGTGAATAATTTGATAGAGTCACCTGCTGTTTTAATCGGAACTCCGGGAAGAATAGCGTATCATCTTAAGAATGAAAATTTCGACCCTTCTACCATTAAAACTTTGGTGCTTGATGAATTTGATAAATCCTTAGAATTTGGATTTCATAATGATATCAGTTTGATTATAGAAGAGATGGAAAATCTGTCGCAAAGAATATTAACTTCCGCTACAGCAATGCATGAAATTCCCAAATTCACAGGTTTAAACGAGGCAAAAACTGTGGATTATTTGAAAGTTTTGGAATCTAAACCTGATCTGCAATTGCGTAAAGTAATGACGACTTCGGAAGAAAAATTAGACACCCTTTTCAATCTTCTTTGTAAAATTGGAAATAAAAGAACTTTAATTTTCTGCAATCACCGAGATGCAGTGGATCGGATTTCAGAACTTTTAAGAGAAAAAGGAATGTCTCGGGAAACTTTTCATGGCGGTATGGAACAAGATGAACGAGAGCGTGCATTGCTGAAATTCAGAAATGATTCTTCCCGAATTCTAATTACTACTGATTTAGCTTCCAGAGGTTTAGACATCGCCGAAGTTGAATCCATTGTGCATTATCAATTGCCCCCAAAAGAAGATGCATTTATCCACAGAAACGGAAGAACTGCAAGAATGAATGCAAAAGGATCTGTCTATTTAATTATGACGGAAGATGAAAATTTACCGTTTATTAAAAGTAATATTCCAACAGAAAGTTTAATAGAAACCTATAAAATTCCAGCCAGAACACCATTCTCCACAATTTATATTAGCGCCGGGAAAAAAGATAAAGTCAATAAAGTTGACATTGTAGGTTTTCTCATTAAAAAAGGCGGCCTGGAAAAAGATGATATTGGCTTGATTGAAGTAAAAGACAACACTTCTTATGTTGCTGTGAATCGGCAAAAAGTGGTTGAGCTCTTGAAAAAACTGGCAAACGAGAGGTTGAAAAATAAAAAACTGAAAATTGAAGTTGCCTATTAAAAAATGGAATTTTTTAAATTAATTTCGATTTGAAGAGAAATACAAAGGAAATTAGATTCTAGGTTTATTCACCGTGTACCAGAAACATTCATCTCTAATGTAAAAACAGATTTTGAAGCGGTTATGAAAAGAGTCGAATTGTTTTCTCCTCCAAAAGTTACGTTGGCAGTCCATTCTTCCGGAACTAGGATATTACTGAGTTTTTCACCTTTTTTATTATAAATCGTCACACCATTTCCAGTGAGATACACATTTCCTTCTCTGTCCAGAGTCATTCCATCAGAGCCGATTTCGCAGAATAATTTCTTTTCGGATAATTTACCTGCACCCAGAATATCATAAACAAAAGTTTTGTTCGCACCAAAATCGGACACGAACAGTTTTTTTAAAGTTACGCTTCCTATAATCCCGTTGGGCTGAATAAAAGTTTCCAGCTTCGTTACTTTTCCATTTATATTTCTGTAATAAAGATTTCTATCAGCAATTCCTTTTTTATCAATTTCCCAATAATCTCTTTCATATAATGGATCTGTGAAGTAAATTCCACCAAAATCATCTACCCATAAGTCATTCGGACCATTGAATCTATTTCCTTCAAAACCTTTGGATAAAATCTGGATATTTTTATCCTCATCTATTTTCCAGATTTCGCCATTTAAGTCAGAGGCCGTGATCAGATAATTTTGGCGGTCGAAGTAAGTTCCGTTGGCTCGTCCCGTGCTTTCCATGAACAAATTAATCTCACCCGTTTTCCAATCCCAAAAATAAAATGCGATCATTGGGTTGATCTGTAAAATAGATATTACCCTTTTTGTCAGAAGAAGGTCCTTCCGTAAAACTAAACTGGTTTGAAACTAATATTGGTTCATTTTGATATAACTCCATCTCTTTTTTATTTTGAGTTGTACAGGCCGTTAAAATTAATAGAAATCCTAAATTGGAAATTCCCCGAAACTTTTTCATTTGAATATTTTGAACTTGCAATGTACAAATTGAAGAAAAGTATTAAAAATAATTATCTTTGAGAATTCGATTTAAAACATGAAAATCAACCTACCAGACAAACTTTATTATTCTATCGGCGAAGTGGCAAAAGCTTTTGACGTGAATGCATCTTTAATTCGTTATTGGGAACAGGAATTCCCGATCATCAAGCCCAAAAAGAATAAAAAAGGAAACCGTTATTTCACGCCAGATGATATAAAAAATCTAAAAATTATATACCATTTGGTCAAAGAGAAAGGGTATACTTTGGACGGAGCCAGGATTGCTTTAACCACAAATAATAAAATATCTGAAACCGTGACTATGATTGACCGCCTGGAATTTGTAAAAGCAGAGCTGTTAAAACTTAAAGAATCATTGGTGGAAAAACCCGAATAAAAAGGTTTTTAAACGGGTTAAAAAAAGGTGTATTAAACTCTAAATTACCGTTAATCAACTTATTCATTACGTACTATCTCAATCTATTTTTGTAAAAAAATAGCCATGAAACTCTTTCAATTACATCTTTCCGCAGCCAAGCACTATTTCTTCGGATTCGCTACTTCTGGACTGGTTTTATTCTCCACATTCTATTACCTCAATTTAAAAATTCCCTCCCAAAATTCGCCCAGCTCCGAGCAAATAGACTTTGTAAAAGCTGAGCTAATTTTTCTAAAACCTTTTAATCCAAATGCCTTAGATGAAGAAGGCTGGAAACAATTAGGTTTCGCACCTAATAATATATCTACCATCTTAAAATATAAAGATATTGTTGGTGGGGAATTTACTTCTAAAGCGCAACTCAAAAAGTGCTACGCTATTTCCAGCGAAAAGTTTTCAGAAATAGAAAGTTTCATTTTGCTTCCGGACGAAGCTGCGCAAAAAAATTCTTACCTTCAACAAAGATTTGCAAGTAACAATTACAACAATAGCAGTTATCGCAAATCAAATTATACCACGAAAAAAATCTTAAAAATTTCCGGCAAATTTAATCCAGATCATTTAAGTGCCGGTGATTTTGAAAGTATGGGTTTTACAGAAAGACAAGCGCAATCTATTTTGAAATATAAAAATTATTTAGGTGGAAGTTTTCAAAGCAAAGAGAAATTTAAGGCATGTTTTATTATTAGTGAAGAACAGTACAGAAAAATGGAACCGTTTTTACTTTTGCCACAGACAGCGCCAGAATCAGATAAAAAATACAATTCTTATTCTTCCGCAAAAGCAGATAAAAACATTATAAAATATCAGAATTTCGACCCGAATACTACCGATTTAAATGGCTGGAAATTGTTAGGTTTTTCCGAAAAGCAGGCGCAAGTCATTATCAATTACAGAGATCGTAATTTGAAAGGCAGTTTTAAATCTTTAGAGGAATTAGAGCGCTGCTTTGTAATATCGGCAGAAAAATTTGCTGAGCTAAAACCCTTTATCACCTTAATTCCAGAAAATTTACAAAGCAACACAACACCAAAATCTAATTCAAATTATATTCAAGAAAGCAAAGGAAGTTCCCAAGAAACAGAGACCGATTTTTCAAAAGTTGATTTGAATAAAATTACCTACAAGCAACTCTCGGAATTTGGATTTGATGGAAAAAGTGCAGCCATGATTTTAGGTTTTAGAAAAAAATTGGGCGGATTTATGACCAAACAACAACTTGTGGACACCTACGAAATTGATAAAGAATTAGCGCAAAAACTAGTACTGATTGCTCCATTGGATATTTCAACCGTCACAAAATACACTTTGGTAGACGCACCTGAAGATTGGTTGAAAAATCATCCGTATTTCAAATATTCTGCAGATCGCATTATCTACTATCGACTTACAAATGATGAAGATAAAAAGATTTGGAAATTACTTAAAACGAAACCAGAATACGCAGATCGCATGAAATTGTATTTAAAATGAAAACCTCATCTTTAATAAAAATAATTCAGATGAGGTTTTACATTGATAAATAAATTAGTTCTAATTCTTGATGAATTTCATTGATTCATTTCCGATCCGAAGAAGATAAACGCCAGATTTTAGTGTCGAAACATCTATACTATTGGTATTTTTAAAAGGATTACTTTTCTGCTGAATCATTCTACCACTGATATCATTAATTGAAGCAGTTTGCATTCTATCTAAATTTTTACCTTTAACAAATAAGGTATTCTCAACGATCGGATTTGGATAAATTGTCCACTTTGGTGCAGAATTTACCGTAGTATTGCTTGTAGCCAAAACGCCTAAATCTTCACAATAATCGGCAGGATTTACTTTCCACTCAGAAAGCGAAAAAGTTGTGGTTGGTTGGTTTACAGAGTTTAAACGGTAAAGCGAAACATTTCCTAAAACATCAAAATTATTGATATCTCTTGTTCCAATGGCATCAACTGTACTAAAATTATAGCGCAACTCAATATATTGGCTTCCTGTGTACGTCATCTGCGGTGCGGCGGTTACAAATTTTGCCTCTTCATTTGTGATGCAAGAAAAATTTGCGGTAGGATTCAGTACGACAAAAGTTTCATCGTTCTGCACAATTCCCTCCATTTCAAAAGGTTTTGGAAAATAATATGCATTATTCCCATTGAACTGAATACTTAATCGATATTTATTTAAATCTATAGCATGACCAGTCTTATTGGTGATTTCAAGAGCTTTGTTATTTCCAGAGCCTTCTAAGTATTTGGTGATCATTAAATCCTTTGCATAAATATCAGTAGAAGCTGTACTAACAGTAAGTACATTGCTGTCAGTTGATTCTAAATATCCCGTATTAAAAGATCTTACGGTAAAATTGTAAGTAGATGCAGGATCAAGATGATCAATAATTGTTTCAGGCCCCTTAGAAGTTGCCACCAAAACTCCATTTTGATAAATCCTGTACCCCAAAACATCTGATTGTGTAGAAGGTGACCAGTTCAATTTCACAAAATAGGCTGAGTTTTGCGATTCTATTAAGTTTAAAGGTGAATTCGGAATTACAGTGGAAATAGTTTGATTCCAAATAGAGTTAACCCATTCTGGATAATCTACAAATGGATTTCTGTTTTTTTGAAGCGAATAAACTGAATTATTTCTGTCTATTTCACGCTGAGAAACAGGATCTTGGTTATGCCACTGAAGCAATAATGCAATATACCAATCTTCAAACGCCTTTTCTTCTGTCCCATCTAATGGACTTCTATCATTGGCAGCAGAAGTTCCATTGTAAAAATTAAAACTTGCTAATTTACCTTCGTACCGTACTGAGAAGTAAAGCAAACTACGGGCAATATCACCTTTAAATTCATCAATAGGTTCATAAACACGCCCCGTATAACCAGAATTTGCAGTAGCATTATTGCTAATTTTAGAACTGTTGGTGAAGGTGTAGTAATTAGTAGTTCCAGCCTTTCCGTAGGGGTAATTACTTCTTAACTGATTGATTCTGGCATCCGTAGGAATTACGAAATATAAATCAGAATACATTGGATAATTACTGTCGAACGTACTTTGTGGCATTACGTGTTCGCGGTTCCAACCTTGCCCTTCAGCATTTGCGGACCCAATGGAATTAGCTACCGTGTATTCATAAGCATCAACTCCACTCGGAATTTCAGAATACATATCCAATAAAAAATTAGTATTGGTTGCGTCATGATCATAATAACGATCTAAGTCAGTGGTCCCATAAAATGCAATTAAATCACCATAATGCCAATTGATAGTTTTAGTGGAAATAATATCATGCAATTTGGATTTTAAGGTATAGCCTGATAGTGTTGATGTACCAGAATAATAATCAGCGGGTATTTGAGCAAATGCGAAACAAGGAAGTACAAATAAAAGAAAAAGAATTTTTTTCATGAGATTTTTTTGAGTTCGCTAATGTAGGTAATTTGTAGCATACCAATTAACTGTATGCGAAAACAAGACAGCTAAAAATTTTGAATTACATGGAGTTCATTTAAATTTTAAATTGCAAAAATTATTTATACTTATTCATTTTAATTATATTTGGGCACAAATAAATTTTATGAATTCGGACACTACACAAAACCTTGAAATGATCGCAGAAACTGCACGTGATTTTGCGGAAAAAAATATTAGACCTCATATTATGGACTGGGATGAAAGTCAAACTTTTCCAGTAGAACTATTTCATCAATTAGGAGAAATGGGGTTTATGGGAATCGTCATTCCAGAAGAATATGGCGGATCTGGCTTAGGCTATCATGAATATGTAACAATACTTGACGAAATCTCTCAGGTGGATCCTTCCATTGGATTGTCATTAGCAGCACACAATTCATTGTGCACCAATCATATTTATGAATTTGGTACAGAGGAACAAAGAAAACAATGGTTGCCACAACTTGCTTCAGGTAAAGTTTTGGGAGCATGGGGATTAACGGAACACAATACAGGATCAGATTCTGGCGGAATGAGTACTACCGCAGTAAAAGACGGTGATGACTGGATTATTACTGGAGCGAAAAATTTCATTACCCACGCTATTTCAGGTGACATTGCTGTGGTGATGACTAGAACTGGAGAAAAAGGAGCGAAAAACAACTCAACCGCTTTCGTTTTAGAAAAAGGAATGGCTGGTTTTACGTCAGGTAAAAAAGAAAATAAGTTAGGAATGAGAGCTTCTGAAACTGCAGAATTAATTTTTGACAGCGTTAGAGTTCCAGATGCAAATCGTTTAGGCGAAGTTGGTTCTGGATTTAAACAAGCCATGAAAATTTTAGATGGCGGTAGAATTTCCATCGCAGCGCTAAGTTTAGGGATTGCAAGAGGAGCTTATAAAGCAGCTTTAAAATATTCCAAAGAAAGACATCAATTCGGAAAAGCCATTAATCAGTTCCAAGCAATTAACTTTATGCTTGCAGATATGGCTACAGAAATTGATGCTTCAGAATTATTGATTCAAAGAGCTTCTAACTTGAAAAATGCTAAAAAACCTTTAACCAAAGAAGGTGCGATGGCGAAATTATACGCTTCCGAAGCTTGTGTTAGAATCGCAAATAATGCAGTACAGATTTTCGGTGGATATGGTTACACGAAAGATTTCCCTGCAGAAAAATATTATAGAGATTCTAAATTGTGTACGATTGGAGAAGGAACTTCAGAGATCCAACGATTAGTTATTGGAAGAGAAATTTCGAAATAAATTTTATACTACGATATTGAAAGTGCCTTTTTTAAGGTGCTTTTTTTTTATTTTTTTTATTAATTCTATAGTAATAAAAACTACACCAATGCCAACTGACAACAAAGGTGATAAAACATCTCTGGCAGTGACCAGCACGGCTATTGCTACCTTAATCACCGCAATGGGTGGTTTAATTTATGCCTGGAAATCCAAAAACTTCTCAGAGGGACCAAGACCAAAATTATAAAGCCAGTTGTGAATCCTATAAGTTCTTTTACAAATGAAATAGGAAATTAGATGCCCCTTTTAATTTAACATTTGAAAGGAACTCCACAGCGATTATTGGAAATTTTTATTACAATAAAAAGACAGAACAAATTATATTAACTTTCTGGAATTTATATGAAAAGTGACTTACAGCTTAATGAATATTCCAATAGAATCTTAACCGCGAAATACGTTCTGAAAAGGGAAAATTTCGGGGGTTTTGCTGGAAAAATGTTTAATACTGACGGAAGAAAATATGATATGAGCATCTGTGAGTAATCGCTACTCTATTTTTCCGCAATCTTTTACATTGATAAATCCCCTACTATTTTTTCCAGGTAATAAGAAAGAAATATGTCGCAGCTTTATATTTTCCTAATTTCTAAAGCCCTTCGTTTTAAACAATACAAATTTTTAGCTAGATTAATTTGAATTTCTATCTTTGTTTAAATAAAAATTGAATGGACAAATTAGATGCACTCAACCAAGTTGCAGAATTTCACAAAACTTTTAACGCACCAATTTTAGAAATTCCTCAAATTCCTTCCAAGGAAAGATGTGAACTTCGGGTTTCTCTAATACAAGAGGAGTTAAATGAATTAAAAGAAGCCATTTCCGATAATAATTTAGTTGAAATTGCAGACGCTTTATGCGATTTACAATATGTTTTAAGCGGTGCAGTTTTAGAATTTGGTTTAGGGAATAAATTTGCGAAGCTATTTGAGGAGGTTCAAAGATCTAACATGTCTAAAGCTTGCGTCAATCAATCCGAAGCAGATGAAACCATTGCATTCTATCAAGAAAAAGGAGAAGATGCCTTTTCCGAAATTGCAGGTGAAAAGATCAACGTACATCGTAAAAGTGACCACAAAGTATTGAAGAATAAATACTATTCTCCTGCTGACTTGAAATCAATTTTAGAAAATTAATTAGTTCAAAACATAAGTATGAAGAAAAAATTCCAGATTTTATCGCTTTTTGCCACATTATTATTAACCGTGCAATCTTGCCAATCCCAAAAAATTGTTGTGAATAGAGAAGTTGAAACCACCGCAGATGGCAAAATGCTTTTAGGTCATCAAACCAAAGAGCAATTGCTAAAAGAACCTTATGCTTCTTGGTATACCCCAGAACATGATGGCTACCAAATCGATATGAAAGCTTTGGCCGAATTGAAAAAAGAAAAGCTAACTTCTTATAACATCACCGTTGTTCTAGGGACTTGGTGCGAAGACAGCCACCGGGAAGTTCCTCGATTATTTAAAATATTAGACGAATTAAAATTTCCTGAAAATAAATTGACCATCATTGCAGTAAATCGTAAAAAAGAAGCGCCGGGTGGTGAAGAAGGACTTTTTAATATTCAAAGAATCCCTACCATCATCGTTCAAAAATATGGAAAAGAGATTGGGCGAATTGTAGAATTTACGCAAACGGGTTATTTGGAAAGAGATTTGGTAGAAATCCTTCGAAAAGATAATTCATCAATTAAAGATTTATTAAAGTAATTTGAAAACAAACCAAAAAATAGGCATCTTCGCCTTGGGAGCTGCAGCCATGTTGCTCCTCTTTTTAATCTGGAATACCGTAACCAAAAAAAGCGAAGACCAGGTTCAAAATGATTTTTACATCATTACCAACCAAATTCGGAAGATGAACAAGCTCGTAGTGGTGGAGCAGGATTTTTCCAGCATGCAAAAAACCAAAGTCACTTCTCAGCTTTTTGGTGGAATGCTGCCAAATGTTGAAAAAGAAATTATTACTTTTACCAAAACGAATGCACAAGTTTCTTACGACTTAAATAAAATGAAACTCGATGTAGATTCCATCAATAAGAAACTTATTATTAAAGAATTACCAACTGCGGACATCAAAATAAGACCGAGTGTAGAAATACAATCTTTAGATGATTCCTTCTTCGACCGCTTTGAAGAAAAGGACTTTAAGAAAATAACGCAGTCCGCGAAAGACAATGCTTACAAAACTGTAAATCAAAATCGTTTAAGAAATGAAGGTCGCATCCAATTGTTAGAAAATCTAGATCATATTTTTGTGCTTGCCAAAGCTTTAAATTACACCATTGAAGATGAAACTGGCACTTTAGATACCAGTAAATTGTAATGACTCTAATATAAAAATCAAATTCTTCAGTATCAGCAAAAAACCTAAATGTCTTCAAATTGGCAGCACTTTTGAACCTAACTAAAAAGAGGCTTAAACTTTAAAATAAAAATAATCGGATATGAATGATCAAACCAAAAAAACAGAAGACGCACAAATTCAAAAAGAAAACGAAGATTTGCCAAATATTCCAGCCGCTACTGATAAAATTGAGGAGGTTGAGAAAGTTAAAGAAGAAATTAACCACACCTCCGATTTACAGAAGGATGGCAAAACTGATAACACAGAGAGAAACAGCGAAAATTAATTTTTTCGCTTTTTTTTTATACTGCACATGAGAATTTTCTTAATAAAAGTTAAGTCTTCACCTTCACTATGCTGATTTTGTTAAATACTTTTAAAGTTCACACATTTTTGAGCACTTGTCATAGTTTTTGATATTATGTTAAACATAAAGCAAAAGCAAAAATATCAACATTAAATACTAAAATTATGGCTTACACAATCGTGGGAATGTTCCCAACCAATGAAGACGCGGATCAAGCATCAGATAAATTGAACAGCGAAGGTTTTCAAAAAGAAGAGTACAATGTTTCCCGCTACTCCACAACTGGTGAGTACGATACCACTAAAAGTGATTATGATTACAAAGAAGATGAAAAAACTTCTGGATTTTGGAACTGGCTCTTTGGTGACGACGAAGACAATAGACAAAAATACAGTTATGCAGGAACCAAAAGTAATATGGTTACAGTCTACACAGATGAAGTAGAGCGCGCAGAAAAAGCCCGAGATATCATGAATGACAATGGTGCAATTAATGTAAATGATTTTACTAAGGATCGTTACACTAAGCAAGAAAATACAGATAATGACAATAATCTCTCTGCAGATGAACGTGCAAGAATTATTAACAAAGCAAAAAACAACTTGTATTTTACGGAGGAAAACAGAAATTACAGCGTTTCCAGCAAAGGGATGGATTCAGATATGGACTCTCAAGGTAGTAGAGACACCTTTTAATTTTACAAATTCAATATTCGTTTTGCAGCCTCAATTTATTGGGGTTGCATTTTTTTTGGAGCGTGCAGATTTGGTCTTTTTCTTGAAGAGCAGACCCGCTTTCCATTCCTCCACTCCACGACTTTCGTGGTTTGGATTCATTGCAATCGGGGCTATAATTTCCGAAGTGAAATAGATTTTAGAAATCAATAACGCAAAATTCCCGTATTTTCCTAAAACTTCCTTCATAAAAAAAGGAAAAGGAAAAGGACTTTCCACAGAAAATCCGTATTTTTGCCACTTAATTTTTTTTATAAAATAATGGTTAAAATTACTCTTCCAGATGGGAGCCTCAGAGAATTTGAAAGCGCGGTAACTCCGCTTGACGTCGCAAAATCAATCAGTGAAGGTTTAGCCAGAAATGTTATTTCTGCTTTGGTAAACGGAACGCAGGTTGAAAATACCACGCCCATCACGACAGATTCTACGGTTCAATTGCTCACCTGGAACGATGATTTGGGGAAAAAAGCCTTTTGGCATTCTTCCGCCCACCTTTTGGCGCAAGCGATCATGGAATTTTATCCGGAAGCTAAATTAACAATCGGACCTGCAATTGAGCAAGGTTTCTATTACGACGTCGATTTTGGCGAGGAGGTTTTATCTGAAAAAGATTTCGAGAAGATCGAGAAAAAAATATTGGAGAACGCGAAGAAAAATGAAACCTTCAGTATTTATCCCGTTTCAAAAGCAGATGCTCTAAAAGAATACGCAGACAATCCTTATAAAACAGAATTAATTTCCAACTTAAACGATGGTGAAATTACTTTTTGTACGCACGAAAACTTCACGGATCTTTGTCGTGGCGGTCACATTCCAGCAACAGGAATTGTAAAAGCCGTAAAAATACTGAATGCAGCAGGCGCATATTGGAGAGGCGATGAGAAAAACAAACAACTCACAAGAGTTTATGCCATTTCGTTCCCGAAACAAAAAGATCTAACTGAATATTTAGAACTTTTAGAAGAAGCAAAAAGACGCGATCACCGAAAACTGGGTCGGGAATTGGGAATTTATGCCTTTTCTGAAAAAGTAGGTGCAGGTTTACCTTTATGGTTACCAAAAGGAACGGCTCTAAGAAGAAAATTAGAAGAATTTCTTTCCGCAGCTCAGAAAAAATCAGGCTACGAATTTGTGATGACGCCACATATTGGGTCCAAAGAATTGTACGTGACTTCCGGACATTGGGACAAATATGGCGCAGACAGTTTTCAACCCATCAAAACTCCAAACGAAGGCGAAGAGTTTATGTTGAAACCCATGAACTGTCCACACCATTGCGAAATTTATAAGGTTGGTCAATGGTCTTACCGCGATCTGCCGAAACGTTTTGCAGAATTCGGCACGGTTTACAGATACGAACAATCGGGTGAACTTCATGGTTTAACAAGAGTTCGTGGATTTACGCAGGATGATGCACACATTTTCTGTACACCAGATCAATTGATGTCCGAATTCGAAAATGTAATTGATTTGACACTTTATGTTTTTAAATCTTTAGGATTTCAAGATTTTGTAACGCAGGTTTCTCTTAGAGATCCAGACAACAAAGAAAAATACATCGGCAGCGACGAAAACTGGAAAAAAGCAGAAGATGCAATTGTTCAGGCAGCCCAAAAGAAAAATCTGAATTACGTCGTAGAATATGGTGAAGCTGCATTCTATGGACCGAAACTGGATTTCATGGTCAAAGATGCTTTAGGTAGAAAGTGGCAACTCGGAACCATCCAGGTTGATTATAATCTACCGGAAAGATTCGATCTTTGGTACACTGGAAGCGATGGGGAAAAACACAGACCGGTCATGATTCACAGAGCGCCTTTCGGTTCTATGGAACGGTTTATCGCAATCTTGCTGGAAAACACTGCAGGAGATTTCCCCTTGTGGTTGGCTCCAGATCAGTTCACAATCTTACCGATAAGCGAAAAATATTTGGATTATGCAAAAAAAGTTTCACAATTGCTGGAAAATCACGATATTTGCGGAATAGTTGATGAAAGAAACGAAAAAACAGGTAGAAAAATTCGCGATGCGGAAATAAACAAACTCCCATTTATGCTTATTGTAGGAGAAAACGAAGAATTGAATGGCACTATTTCTGTAAGAAGAAGAGGTGAAGGCGATTTAGGCGAAATGAGCGTAGAAGACTTCATCACTTACTTCAAAAAAGAAGCAAAAATTAGCAATTAGAATTTAAACAATTAAAAAAATACACCATAGCACAGAAATTTCATTACAGAGGTAGAGGTCCACAGAGACGAGTACAAGAAGATTTGCACCAGATTAATCAAAAAATCCGTGCAAGAGAAGTACGTTTGGTAGGTGATAATGTGGAACCTGGCGTTTATCCGCTAGAAAAAGCGCTGGAAATAGCTAAAGATCTTGAATTGGATTTAGTGGTTATTTCAGATAAAGCAGAACCTTTTATTTCCAGAATTCTGGATTATAAAAAGTTTCTTTACGAGCAAAAGAAAAAAACAAAAGAGTTAAAAGCGAAACAAGTAAAAGTTGTTGTAAAAGAGATCAGATTCGGCCCTCAAACCGATGAGCATGATTACGACTTCAAAAAGAAACACGCTGAAAAATTTTTAGAAGAAGGTTCAAAATTGAAAACGTACGTTTTCTTTAAAGGACGTTCCATCATATTTAAAGATCAGGGAGAAATCCTTCTTTTAAAATTAGCCCAGGAATTAGAGCACGTTGGAAAAGTTGATCAGTTGCCTAAATTAGAAGGTAAGAGAATGATTATGATGATGAGCCCCAAAAAGCCGGCTAAATAATTTGACGATTTGGTGATGTGATGATTTGATGATTACATTGCTTTGAATTATAAAATAGTAAAGAGATTCTTTTTGAGTCTCTTTTTTTGTGCGCTAGAAAATAAGAATTCTTTTCAAACGAATTTTGTCAACGATAAAAAAGAATATTCAAAACCGTTCAAGTGTAAGAATTGTGTGCAAATGGCGTTTAAAATTTAACTAAAAATTAAATTCACACGTTTTCCCAATCCTAATTCAAAAATTCTATAAAGTGTCGAAAGCTGAATATCACATTTTCCATTTTCAATTTTAGAAATATAACTTTTTTTAGTTCCAATCTTATCAGCTAATTGTTCCTGGGTCATATTCGCTTCCTTTCGTGCTTCTTTCAACATTTCACTAATAACAAAATATTGTGCTTTTTCTTCGAATTGGTCCCGTTTTTCAATGCCGACTTTCCCATATTTAATATCTAATAACTCGTCAAAGTTTTTAGTTTTACTTATATTTTCTTTATTCATTATTTCTTATTATTTGAAGTAAAGTATTCATCTTTTAATTTCAAAGCCAAGTCAATTTCCGTTTTTGGGCGTTTTTTGAGATTTTTTTTGAAAGCCATTAAACAGAATTTCTAAATCACCCTTGTCGAAACAACAAAATATTCTGTAGATATTGCTTTCAAATTCTATCCGTATTTCATACAGTCCAACTGTTCCTGTCATGTGACTTAGGAATTTTTTTGGCACATTTTGAACGGTTTTCAAAATCTTAAAAACATATTCAATCTTCTCCTGCACTTTTTCAGTCTGATCCACATAGAAGTCAATGAAATAATGTTTATGAAAAAGGATTTTTCTTTATGAATCTATTGAAAAAAATTAACTTAAAAGTTATCAGTTCGCAAATTTATTTTTTATATAATCAATGAACAGTTAAATTCAAAATTTCGTAACGGCGTATCCGATTCGGTCCACAAACCGATGAGCATGATTACGACTTCAAAAAGAAACACGCTGAAAAATTTTTAGAGGAAGGTTCAAAATTGAAATCTTACGTTTTCTTTAAAGGACGTTCCATCATCTTTAAAGATCAGGTAGAAATCCGTCTTTTAAAATTAGCCCAGGAATTGGAACACGTTGGAAAAGTTGATCAATTGCCAAAATTAGAAGGTAAAAGAATGATTATGATAATGAGCCCGAAAAAACCGGCGAAATAATTTGAAAATTTGGTGATGTGATAATTTGATGATTTGATGATTGTATCGCTTTGAATGATAAAAATAGTAAAGAGACTTTTTGGAGTTTCTTTTTTATGGTTTTAGAAATAATCATTATTAATGAGTCTTGCTTTATTGGCAAAAAAAAATATTTAACAAGGCTCAAGGTCGGAAGATTTTGCGCAGCAGATTGATTAAATTTTTAAAACCTGCCTGTAAAATGTTAGATTTGTAAATCTATTACACACAAATGAAAAAAATCGCAAAAATACTGCGCGAAAACAACGCCGAAATCATGAAACGTTGGGAGGACAAAGTTTTGCAAGAAGTGCCTGCTAGCAGAGAAGCAAACTCAGTTGCGTTATATGACCATTTACCAAATCTCATAAACGATATTGCCGACATCATGTCGCGATATCCTGAACTGCAAAATATTCACGAAGATGAAAAATTTAAAGAAATTTTTAAAAATAGCGAAAATCACGGGAGACACAGGTCGACCTCACCCAACTACTCGGTTGAACAGATTGTACACGAATACATTATCTTTCACCATACTTTGAGTGAATTTATAAAATCTCAAAATTCTTTTGTCATTGAAGTTTTGGATTTACTTAAGTATGCAATCGAAAACTCAATTCTAAAATCAGTCGGTGCATTTTCCTATTCCATACAGGTAATGCAGGAAAAGTTGATTGCAACCCTTGCACACGATATTCGAAATCCGCTTTTTGCTGCCCAATTATCTTTAAAAATGATACAGGAGTTACAGGGTAATGAGTGCTCAGCAAAAATGCTGGAAACAGCCCATCGAAGTGTGCTAAACGCATTAAGGCTTACTGAAAATCTCATGGACGGTATTTCCGTAAAAGCAGGCGAGGGAATGATGCTCCATTTTGAAAATGTCGACATTTTGCAAGATATTAAATGGGTATTTACTGAATCGAAAGAAGTTTACGCAAGCGAAATATTCTTAAAATGTCAGGAAGATCATATTAAAGGTGTTTTTGATAATATTGCAATCAGGCGTCTGTTAGAAAACCTTATATCCAACGCGGTGAAGCATGGATCTCCGCAACGACCTATCACCATTAGTGTTAAAGACAGTGAAGATGCCATAGAGATTGTAATTCAGAATTATGGCGAACCTATATCTGCAGAAAAACGAGCGCACATTTTTAAATTTTTAGGAAAAGATAACAATGGCAGCTGCCAAGTGAGGAAAGGTTGGGGAATGGGTCTTACTTTAGCTCAAATGGTGGCAGAAGCGCATGGAGGAAATATTAAGCTGGAAAATACAGAAGAAAATGGCACTTCATTTATCGTCACTCTTTTTAAGCATTTCAATCAATCGGGCAAAAGGCGTACAAAACTTATTGTTGAGCATCAATTAAAATAGAAAACAATAGAACACGGCAAAGGAATCTAATGTCAAAAACTTATATACGGAAATCAGCATCTGATAAAACCGATTAAATAATTTAAAAATTTGGTGATGTGTCAATTTGATGATTACCTCGCTTGAATTATAAAATAGTAGAGAGATTCTTTTGGAGTCTCTTTTTTTACTGCAATGAATAAAATAGTTTGTTAAACGTCTTGAAATCCGGAGACTTTGGACAGCAGTTTCAAATCTTTATAAGCGATACAAAGAAAAATTATAAAGAAAATATGATAAAATAAAACGTAGAAATTTACAACTCTACCTCAATGAGTTCGTTTATAAACTGAATCGGCGATATTTTGGAGACAGAATCTTTGCCAGGATCGTTATAACGTTATGATTAAAACGGAAGCAAATTAAAGAATCTATTAATCCAAAAACGCCTTTTTAAATTCTGGTTTCACTCTGTGTTTTGTGGCTTGTTCAAAAGCGAAAGCGAAAGAAATAATTTCACCCTCGCGATAAGCGCCGCTAAAAAAAGACAAACCAATTGGCAAATCGTAAACTTTTCCACATGGCACAGAAATATGCGGATAACCACTCATTGCAGCAGGCGCGGTGAGAGAAACTTCGCCCCATTTGTCGCCATAAATAACGTCGATACTACAAGCTGGTCCCATTGTTAAACCAGTGATTGCGTCAAGATTATATTTTTTAAGGACATCATCAATAATTTTTTGAGATCCTTTATGACTATTTTTTAAGGCTTTAAGATATGCAGGATCACTTAAATCTTTTTTGGCTTCACTTTGCTCCAGGAGTTCCTGCTTAAAAGTCGGCATTGCTGCGTCTTCATTCTCTTTGTTGAATTTTATCACGGCTGCCAAAGTTTTCATTTTAGCTTTCGCGTTGGAAAGATAAGCATTGACGCCACTTTTAAACTCATATTTCAACACTTCCAATTCATCACTTCCCAAGGCATTAATACTTTCTAAATAATTGAATTCCACAATGGTGGCACCTTGTTTTTTAAGAATATCCAAAGCTTTTTCCTGTAATTCATTCAGAAATTGGTTGGTATATTTTTTCTTTTCCACGCCAATTCTTTTTCCTTTTAAGCCGTCCTTATTTAAAAATTTGGTGTATTTGGTATTTTTGCCACGGCTTTCGTTTGTCACAGGATCTGCGCTGTCAACGCCTGATAAAACTTCTAAAAGTAGGGCTGCATCGGTCACCGTTCTCGTCAAAGGTCCTGCTGTATCCTGAGTACTTGAAATCGGGATAATTCCGGAGCGACTCACCAAACCAACCGTCGGTTTAATACCGACTGCACCATTGATAGAAGCCGGACAAGTTACCGAACCGTCCGTTTCCGTACCCACTGCAACCGCACATAAATTTGCCGAAACTGCTGAACCGGAACCTGCACTTGAACCACACGGCGAATGATCTAAAATATAAGGATTTTTTGTTTGTAAACCACGGCTGCTCCAACCGGAAGAGGAATTAGTGGAGCGAAAATTGGCCCATTCACTTAAATTGGTTTTTCCTAAAATTACAGCACCCGCATTTCTTAGTTGCGTCACAATAAAGGCATCTTTTTTTGCAAAATTTCCGACTAGAGCGAGTGCTCCGGCTGTCGTCATCATTTTATCTGCCGTATCAATATTATCTTTGATTACCACCGGAATTCCGTGGAGAGGACCTCTTATTTTACCCTGTTTTCTTTCTTGATCCATCACTTTTGCAATATTTAAAGCATCTGGATTTATTTCTATCATGGAATTGAGTTTCGGTCCATTTTTATCAATGGCTTCAATTCGGTTCAGATAAAGTTGGGTAATCTGCGCCGAAGTATAAGTTCCTTTCTCCATTTTGTCTTGAAGTTCTGAAACCGTCATTTCATCTAATTCAAAATTATTGTCGGATTCTTCAGCTGTATTTTCTAGTTTAGAATCAGTTTTATTTTGTGTAAATGAGGTTGTGGCAAATAGTGTTGGGATACCGATCGCGGCCAAAGCCGTGTTCTTTAAAAAATCGCTTCTTTTCATGGATGTTTAGGATTTCAAAATAATAAAGTTTAGAATTTTTGATGTTTAAAAATACAAAAAAATATTAGTAATGATTATTGCTTGTTTAATAATTAGTTCTAAATTACAACTTAGCATTCTTGTTCTTTTAAAGACTAAAAAAGACATTCCGTCACTTTGAAATACAAAAAAAAAAGTCTCTTTTGAAGTCTCTTTTTTGATTATTGGAATTAATGAAATAGTTTGTTAAGTGGCTCAAAGTAGGAAAACTTTGCGCAGCAGGGACTTTGCGCAGCGGGGAATTCTATTATTTAAATTTCAAATCAATTAGATAATTAGATAATTTCTCAGTTGATTCAAAGGAACTAAAGGGACTAACAATAAGCAATTGTTTAATAGCTAACTTACATAAATGTAAAGCTTTGTTTAAATCTTAACTTGTAATTTCTTGACTTGATCCGTGAACTATTCCGGATCTTTTTATATATAAATCTTTAAATGAGGATGCGATTATTTTTCGCTGATCAAAATCTTCAGATAAAAGAAAGGCAATATTATCACTAATTTGACTTAAAATTGAAGGGTTAATAATGTTTTTTGTGTCGATATGCAAAATACATTCAATTGCAAATATAAATTGAATTAAAGCTTTTGCGTTATTTTCATCCTTCAGTGCCTTGCCGGTCCATTCAACAGCATTTTTAATTCGTTTCTCTAATTTATTGTTGTTAAGCTTTGAATATAATTCCCAAACTTTATTATTACCGTTCTCAATATCTAAAAAATAGGGTTCACTCAAGTCAATAATGAGCGAGTAATCAAATTGTTCTTTAATTTGAATTTTATTTTTTGATTCGATAAAAAATTGTTTATTAGTGGGATCAACCTTAGTCGATGACGAGTATGAGTGGATAGCCCGACCCGAAGGAGAGAATGGAGGCTCGTCTTAAGACGAGACGGAATGAACGACTGAAGGGCACGCCCAGATTCTGAAAATAATAAAAGAAAATGTCTTTTTTAATTGGGTGAAAATTCGTACTTTTGCAGTCTGAAAAATGTGGAGAATACCGCGAGGTCCTCACTTACACAGCAAAAAGACATTGATAACAAATAGATAAAATTAAGCAAAATGCCAAAATTAAAAACTAAATCAGGTGCTAAGAAGCGTTTTAAGCTGACCGGAACCGGAAAGATTAAAAGAAAAGGTGCTTTCAAAAGCCACATCTTGACCAAAAAAGAAACGAAGCAAAAGAGAAATCTTACGCAGACTTCTTATGTTGCAAAAGTGGACAAAAAGAGCGTTTTACGTCAATTAGCTTTAAGATAGTTTTTATAAATCAACCGGTTTATAAGAATTAACAAATTCAGAAAATTTAACCCTGAAACGGTGCAAAAAAGTGCAATGAAATAGTTTGCCGCCCTTTTCAAAAAAACAAATTTAATTATGCCAAGATCAGTAAATGCCGTAGCTTCCAGAGCTCGCAGAAAAAAAGTAATTAAGCTCGCGAAAGGTTTTTTCGGTAGAAGAAAAAATGTTTGGACCGTAGCTAAAAATGCCGTACAAAAAGCAATGCAATATGCTTACCGCGGTAGAAAAGAAAAGAAAAGAAGTTTCCGAAGCTTATGGATCATGCGTATTAACGCAGGTGCAAGAGAACACGGAATGTCTTACTCCCAGTTTATGGGCGCCCTGAAAACGAACAACATCGAATTGAACAGAAAAGTTTTAGCTGATTTAGCAATGAATCACCCAGAATCGTTCAAAGCGATCGTAGATTCATTAAAATAAATGTAAAATTTTTTGTTATCAATTATAAAATCCTAAACAAATGTTTAGGATTTTTTTTATATTTGGGGAAAAATTACATGAAAAATCTTCTCCTTCCTTCCTTCCTCCTTTTTTCTTTTTTAGGCTATTCCCAAAGTTATATTCAAACCTATAAAAACAGAGCCAATCAAGTTACCCAAGCCAACGTTAATACCCTCTTAAATGATTTCGCAGGATTAGGCATAAAAACAACGGGATCCGTGGCAAATAACAATGCATTAGCTTGGTTAAAAGGGAAATACACCGCTTTTGGCTATACTGCGGCTCAAATTTCTGAACATACTTTTACATACAACTCTAAACAAAGTAAAAACTTAATCGTGACCAAAACGGGTACCACTTACCCAAACAAATTCATCATCATCTGTGGACATTACGATACCATAAACGGTCCTGGTGTAAATGACAATGGATCTGGAATTGCCATTATTTTAGAAGCAGCTAGAATCCTGCAAAATATTTCCAGTGAATATTCCATCAAATTTATTAATTTTTCTGGGGAAGAACAGGGACTTTTAGGAAGTCAAGCGTACGTAACAAACGTAGTTAATGGCACTAATCCGAAAATGGACATCAAATTAGTGATCAATATTGATGAAGTTGGTGGTGTTGCAGGAGCCGCAAATACTAAAATCTATTGTGAGAAAGATGGAACACCTTCTTTCCCTGCAGGAATGTACAGCACTTATCCCGCAACCAATAACGCAGCTTCTACCACTGCAACTAATGAATTGATGAGTTGCATGACGCTCTATTCAAACATCACTCCCGTCACAGCATATATCGAACGTTCAGATTATATGCCCTTTGATAAAAATAATGAGATAGTTACAGGACTTTATGAATTTAATCAAAGCAGCAAACCTCACACTACCGGAGACACTTATGTCAATATGGATCCAGTTTATGTGTATAATATTGCGCAAGGAGTTTTGGGAGCATTACAACATTTCTCTACTTCTGCGGTTGACATTACGCTAGGTGCAATTGAATCCCCAAAAAGTTTAAATGAAAGAATCAGTATTTTTCCTAATCCAGCGAATGATTTTGTAAACATTGGACTGGATGGAAAAGGATATACTACTACGATTTCCGATTTTTCTGGAAGAACAGTACTGCAGTCCAAAGATCAGCAGAATTTAGATACTTCAAAACTAAAGAGCGGTGTCTATTTAGTTAAAATTACCATGAATGGTGAAAGTGTGACCAAGAAACTGATCATCAAGAAATAGTTTTAAAAATATTTTAAAGGAAAACCTGGGCAATTGCTCAGGTTTCTTTTTTTTTGTGATCGATTTGAATATTATTTCCTATTTCTATCCATCAAAACTTCTTCAATATCGGTCAAGGAAAACGATTTGGCTTTCAGCAAGATTAAAAAGTGATACATCAGATCTGCGGCTTCATCTTTAAACAATTTAGCATTATCATCTTTCGCTTCGATGACCAATTCTACAGCTTCCTCTCCTACTTTCTGCGCCATTTTATTGATGCCTCTCTGATACAGATCGTAAGTATAAGATTTTTCAACTTTTTGATCAATTCTCTTTGAAATGGTTTCTTCTAATTCATATAAAAAACCTTTTGAATTTTTCTCTTCGAAACAACTGAAAGTTCCGGTATGACAAACATTTCCGGCTGGTTTTGCCTGAATTAAAAGCGCATCTGAATCACAATCTTCTTTAATGCTTTTTACATGAAGATAATTTTCGGAGGTTTCGCCTTTGAGCCAAATTCTATTTTTAGTGCGGCTGAAAAAATGAACGCGTCCGTCTTTTTGGGTTAATTCTAAAGCTTCTTCATTCATATAACCCAACATTAAAACCTGCTGCGTTCGATCGTCCTGAATAATTACAGGGACTAAACCATTTCCTTTTTCAAAATCTAATTTCATATGTGATTTTTTATTGTTTAGAAATGTCATATGCAATCTCATCAAACATTATTCGTGTTTATTTGTAAAATTGTTAATGGCGATTTCATCTGATGGATATTTTATTTTCTTTTAAATTTTCTTTTAAGTCGGATATTTTAATTTCATTAAAGTGAAAAATACTTGCAGCCAAAGCTCCTGTAACCGTAGTTTCGGTAAAAACCTCTGTAAAATCTTCCATTTTACCAGCGCCACCTGAAGCAATGATCGGAAGTTGGCAAACCGCTGAAATATTTTGCAACATTCGCGTATCGAAACCGTTTTTCGTTCCGTCAAAATCCATGGAAGTCAACAAGATTTCTCCAGCTCCTAAATCGGTCACCGTTTTCACCCAATCAATTGTTTTCAATTCGGTTTGAATTTTTCCCCCATTAATGAAAACATAATCTTCACCTTCAATATTTTTAGTATCAATCGCAACTACAACACATTGATTGCCGAACTGTTGCGCAATTTCCCGAACTAATTCCGGTCTTCGTACTGCGGCTGAATTGATGGAAACTTTATCGGCTCCAGCTTTTAGTAACGCTTCTACATCTTGCACAGAGGAAATTCCGCCACCAATTGTAAAAGGAATATTGATCTCTAAACTCAATTTTTCAACGAGTTCAATCAAAGTTTTTCTTCCTTCCAAAGTCGCCGTAATATCCAGGAAGACCAATTCATCGGCGCCATCTTTGACATATTTTTTTGCGAGTTCCACTGGATCTCCCGCAACTCTCAGATCTTCAAACTGAACTCCTTTTACCGTTTTTCCATCTTTGATATCCAAACACGGAATAATTCTTTTTTTCAACATGCTACAAAAATTTCTGAAGTTCCTTTAAAGTAATTTTCCCCTCGTACAATGCTTTTCCGATGATTGCGCCAGAACAACCGAGTTCTTTTAAATCCTCTAAATCTTTCATAGAAGAAATTCCGCCACTTGCAATTAGAGAAATTTCGCATTGCTCTAAAATCTCCTTATACAATTCAAAAGAAGGACCTTCTAACATTCCGTCTTTGGAAATATCTGTGCAAATCACGTCTTTTATTCCTTTTTTTTGATAGGATTGAATAAAGTCAATCACCTCAAGATCTGAATTTTCTAACCAACCCGAAGTTTTTACTTTTCGGTCTAAACAATCTGCACCTAAAATTAATTTATCTGCTCCAAATTCATTAATCCATTCTTCACACAATTCTCCATTTTCAACAGCAATACTTCCAATCGTGACCTGATTTGCTCCTGCATTAAAAGCACTTTCCAGACTTTCCCGAGTTTTAATCCCACCACCAAAATCAATAATGAGATTTGTTTGAGAAGCGAGAATTTCTAAGGTTTTTAAATTTTTAATGGTTTTTGCTTTTGCTCCATCCAAATCGACCAAATGCAAATATTGAATTCCGTTGGCTTCATATTCTTTCGCAATATCCAAAGGATTTTCGTGATAGATTTTTTTCGTGTCGTAATCACCTTTCGAAAGTCGAACACATTTGCCCTCGATAATATCTATAGCTGGAATTATTTTCATTTTATTTTTTTTAAAACCACAAAAGGGACAAAAGTTTTTTAATTTTTAATGCAATTCAAAAGTCCATAAAAGTGTAAACGTTAACACCATAAACTTTTGCATACTTTAAAGCGATCAAATTTCACCTTTTTATTTTGTAGCTTTTGTAGTTAAATTATTTTAGTTTTAAAAAGTTTTCTAGAATTTTTGATCCAACTTCACCAGATTTTTCGGGGTGAAACTGCGTTCCATAAAAATTATCTTTTTGCAATGTCGCACTGAATGGCAAGATATAATCACATTCCGAGGTCGTATTTCCTCCAACTTCGCAATAATAACTGTGCACGAAATAGAAATTATCTTCCTCTGAAATTCCCTCGAAAAGAGGACCTTGCCTTTTCTGCAAATTATTCCAACCCATATGCGGAACAATGTCTGTAGCTGGAAATTCCTTGACTTTCAAATCAAAAATTCCGAGACATTTTGTGTTTCCTTCTTCGGAGAAATCACACAATAATTGTTGTCCCAAACAAATTCCCAAAAAAGGTTGTGTTAAAGTGGGAATCAACTGATCTAAATTTTTCTGTTTCAAATAATTCATCGCCGTTGAAGCTTCTCCAACTCCGGGGAAAATCACTTTTTTAGCATTTCTTATTTCTTCAAAATCTGAAGTAATGATCGTCTCAAAACCTAATTTTCTCACGGCATTTTCCACGGATTTTACATTTCCGGCAACGTA
Organism: Chryseobacterium sp. MP_3.2; assembly: GCF_035984805.1. NCBI lineage: Bacteria > Pseudomonadati > Bacteroidota > Flavobacteriia > Flavobacteriales > Weeksellaceae > Chryseobacterium > Chryseobacterium sp. MP_3.2. The sequence continues at coordinate 53,362 of NZ_JAXCHW010000007.1, forward strand.
ATCGATAATCGCTATCATAATATTCCTTTGGTACTTGGGATGGAAAAATTATTCTGATCCTGCTTCACCGAATCCCGTAAAACTTTTGCAAATGCTTTAAAAATCGACTCTATTTTGTGGTGTTCGTTTTCGCCTTCACATTGAATATTCAAATTGCATTTTCCGGTGTCTGTAAAAGATTTGAAGAAGTGATAAAAAAGTTCCGTCGGAACATCACCAATTTTTTCTCTTTTAAAATCCACGTTCCAAACCAACCAGTTTCTTCCGCCAAAATCTAAAGCAACTTGCGCCAGACAATCGTCCATCGGAAGAGCAAAAGCATAACGTTCGATTCCTTTTTTAGAACCTAAAGCCTGCTCAAAACACGTTCCTAAAACCAATGCCGTATCTTCAATCGTGTGATGTTCATCAACTTCTAAATCGCCATTAACTATAACTTCTAAGTCGAAATTCCCGTGTTTCGAGATCTGTTCCAACATGTGATCAAAAAATGCCAAACCCGTATTGATGTTCGATTTTCCACTTCCATCTAAATTGAGTTCAACCGTAATATCAGTTTCTTTTGTTTTGCGGTTGACTTTTGCTTTGCGGGGAATTTGCTTTAAATATTGATAAATTTCATCCCAGTTTTTCGTCGTCAAAGTCGCTTCTTCGAAATTTTCATCTCCAATAAAAATGGACTTTGTACCGAGATTTTTCGCCAGTTCAACATCCGTTTTTCGGTCTCCGATGACGAAAGAATTTTTCAGATCGTAATTTCCAAAGATATATTTTTGAAGCAATCCGGTTCGAGGTTTTCTATTCGGCGAATTTTCAGATTCAAAACTATCATCAATCAGTAGATCGGAGAAAATAATATTTTCATTAGCCAAAGTTTTCAGCATTTTCTCCTGTGGAATTCTAAAATCAACTTCCGGAAAAGAATCGGTTCCTAAACCGTCCTGGTTCGTGACCATGACCAATTCATAATCGAGTTCGTTTACGATCTTGGCTAAATTCTGAATGACTTTCGGATAAAATTCTAATTTTTCTAAAGAATCGACTTGAAAATCGGTCGGCGGTTCTAATATTATTGTTCCGTCGCGATCGATGAATAATACTTTTTTCATAATTTATATTTGGGATAAGGCACTTAATAATTTGGAATTTTCATCAGCGGTTCCGACACTAATTCTAAGGCAGTTCTTCAAGGCGGGATGTCTTAAACTCGTCAGAATATTTTCTTTCAATATTTTTTGATAAACCAATTCAGCATCTTTAAATTTAATGAGGAAAAAATTGGCATCGGAAGGAAATATTTTGGTTGCGGAAGAAATTGTTTCTAATCCAACACGAAAATTTTCCTTTTCATTTAAAATAATCGAAATGTTATTTTTTAATTCTTCTAAATTTTGCAATTGTTCCAACGCCAATCTCTGACTTTCTGAACTGATGTTATAAGGTGGTTTTAGCTGTATGAACAAACTCGCAATTTCTGGTGAGGCAAATCCAACTCCAATTCTTAAACCTGCCATTCCAAAAGCCTTCGATAAAGTTTTCAGAACAATTACGTTTGGATATTTACTCAATAAATTGACTGCAGAATCTTCAGGAGAAAATTCAATGTATGCTTCATCGACCACTACAATTCCAGTAAAATTTTGAATATAAAATTCTAAATCGTCAATCGAATTTCCTGTTGGATTATTCGGTGAACAGAGAAATAAAACTTTAGCTTGACTTTTGGAAATTGTATTTAAAAACGAGTCTTTCTTTAATTCAAAATCTGAATTCAGCTGAAGTTTTTCAACCTTCACATTATTCATTTTCGCGTAAATCTCATACATCACAAAGCTTGGATCCATTATCAGAATCGAATCTTTGGTTGGTTCGCAGAAAATTCTCATCGTTAAATCGATTAATTCATCACTTCCATTTCCTAAAAATAGATTCTCAGTTTTAGATTGATTAATTTCAGCCAGTTTCATTTTTAACTGAATCGGATCACCATCTGGATAACGGTTAAATTCACCAAACGGATTTTCATTTGCATCCAAGAAAACAACCTTTTTATCTAAGAAAGAATCACGCAAAGTTTGGTAAGATTTCACTCCAGCCAAATGCGGACGAATCATTTTATTTAAATTAAATTCCATTTTCTAAAGATTTTAAGCGAAGCGAAACTGCATTTTTGTGCGCGGTCAAACCTTCCGCTGCTGCCATAATTTCTATGGTTTTCCCAATATTTTGAAGTCCAGTTTTGGAAATTTCCTGAATGGTTATTTTTTTTACAAAACTATCGAGCGAAACGCCGCTGTAATTCCGGGCAAAACCGTTGGTTGGCAAAGTGTGATTGGTTCCGCTTGCATAATCTCCCGCGGATTCTGGCGTATAATTTCCGAGGAAAATTGAACCTGCATTGTTGATTTTTGAAATGTAATTTCTAGGGTTTAGTACGGATAAAATTAAGTGTTCCGGCGCATAATAATTGCTCATTTCAATGGCTTCTTCAATCGATTTCATTAAAATAAAACGACTGTTTTCTAAAGCTGACTTTGCAATTTCATTTCGGGGAAGCTCTGCTACTTGCTTTTCAATTTCCTTTAAAGTTTTATTAAAAATGTCTTCATCCGTCGAAATAAAAATCACTTGAGAATCCGTTCCGTGTTCCGCTTGAGAAAGCAAATCTGCCGCACAAAATTCAGGATTTGCAGTTTCATCCGCAATCACCAAAACTTCACTTGGTCCTGCTGGCAAATCGATAGCCACATGATATTCCATCGCCAATTGTTTCGCTTGCGTTACATATTGATTTCCGGGTCCGAAAATTTTATCGACTTTCGGAATACTTTCTGTCCCAAAAGTTAGGGCTGCAATGGCTTGAGCACCGCCAACTTTGAAAATTTTTGTAATTCCACACAATTGTGCAGTAAATAAAATGGCGGGATTGATGGAACCGTCTTTTTGGGGCGGCGTGCAAAGGATCATTTCTTTACAACCTGCAATTTGAGCCGGAACAGCCAACATTAAAACCGTGGAAAAAAGTGGCGCTGTTCCGCCCGGAATGTACAATCCAACATTTTCAATGGCTCTGGATTCCCGCCAGCAAACAACTCCTTCTGTGGTTTCAATTTCTTCGGATTCTGCTTTTTGAGCAAGGTGAAATTTGAATATATTTTCTTTGGCTTTCTTGATGGCAGTTTTTAAATCCTCGGAAACTTCATTGATCGCAGATTCAATCTCCTTTTTAGAAACTAAAAAATTTTCAATATTAACCTGATCAAATTTTGCGCAAAATTCCTTTAAAGCAGAATTTCCTTCATTTTTTACCTTTAAGAAGATTTCCCCGACGGTATTTCTTAAATCTTTTTTTTCCAGAACCGGTCTTTCTAAAAGAGTTGACCAAGTATTTTCTTCTGGATATTTACTAATATTTTTCATATTTACTCCTTTTTACATGACCATTTTTTCGATTGGAATCACGAGAATTCCTTCGGCGCCATACTTTTTTAGTTCATCAATAATTTTCCAGAATTCATTTTCCCGAACGACAGAGTGAATACTGCTCCATCCCGTTTCAGCGAGTGGCAAAACGGTGGGGGATTTCATACCGGGCAAAATGTCAATAATTTTTTCAATAGAATCATTTGGTGCATTCAGCAAAATGTATTTATTCTCCCTGGAATTAATTACGGCTTGAATTCGGAACAAAAATGATTCTAAAATGATGGAAACGTCATCTGAAATATTCTTACTGGAAATAATCACTGCTTCACTTGTTAAAACCTGTTCAACTTCCTTTAATCCATTGTGCAAAAGCGTACTTCCGGAACTTACCAAATCAGCGATGGTATCTGCTAAACCAATACTCGGTGCAATCTCCACACTTCCCGAGATTTCCACAATTTCGGTATTGATATTTTTGCTCTCGAAGTAATTTTTAACGATTGATGGATAAGAAGTCGCAATTTTTTTTCCTTCAAAAAAACTAATACCTGAATATTCCTGTTCTTTCGGAATTGCTAAGGATAATCTGCAGTTGGCGAAACCTAATTTGCGAACCAGATCTACATTTTTGTTCTGTTCCAAAACTTCATTTTCCCCGATAATCCCAATATCCACAATGCCTTGTTCCACATATTTTGGAATATCATCATCACGAAGAAAAAGAATTTCTAAAGGAAAATTGGTCGCGGAATTTTTGAGTTTACTTTTAAAGTCGGGAATTTTAATTCCACATTCTTTTAAAAGTTCGAGGGACTTTTCACTTAATCGTCCGCTTTTCTGAATTGCAATTTTTAATTTGTTCATTTTAAATTTTGAGATTGGGTCTGAACAAATATTTAATTTTTTACATAAAAAAAACCGTCTTTGCTCAGACGGTTATTTATTATTTTTAGCCACTTTGGACCACATTTAATCAACTCGTCTTTAGATGAGATGATGATGATGGAATAAAGCGATTGTATTTTTCATGTTTTTTTAACTGGTGCAAATATAGATCATAATTTTATTAATTCGCAATATTTTATTTATCTTTTTTATTAAGTTCTTGATAAACAGCGTTTAAATTTTCGGCAATAATTTGATCATTAAATTTCTGAACATGTGCTAAACCCTTTTCTGCTCTTCGTTTTCGTTCCGATTCATTGTTCCAAAGAAATAAAATCTTGGCTTTTATATCCTCGAAATTATAGGGATCAATATAAACTGAGTTTTCACCTCCAGCTTCGGGAAGACAACTGAGATTACTTGTGATGACGAGAGTTTTAGAAAAAAGCGCTTCTATAACTGGAATTCCAAAACCTTCAAAAAAACTGGGATAAACGAAAATATCTGCCAATTTGTAAATTGCCGCCAATTCTTCCATGGAAACATTTTCGAGAAATTGAACTTGATCTTCTAACTTATTTTTTTTCAAAAACTTTTCAACTTTCTTGAAATATTTTGTTTTTTTGCCAATGACAAGTAAAGGAATTTCTTTTCCGTTAATTGCTTTAACGATATTCAATAAGTTTTTTCTTTCCTCAATGGTTCCAACATTCAGAATAAATCTTTCCGGAAGATTGAATTTTTCTTTTACCGAATTTAAAAATTTTCCGGTTTGATTTTCCTTAAAAGCTTGATGGCAACCTTGATAAACCACGCTAATTTTACTTTCCGGAACTTTTAAAAACTGAACAATATCGAGCTTCGTCTGCTCCGAAATTGCAATAATTAAATCTGCTTGTTCTGCGGCTTTTTTAAATTTCCAGAAATGTATTTTTCGGTCGAAAAAGGAATAATATTGCGGAAATCTCAGAAAGATCAAATCATGAATGGTGACTATCTTTTTAATGGGTTTATCAGTCCATTTTAAAGGCAATTCACCGGAAAGTCCATGGAAAATATCACAATTTACATTTTGTGCATTTTTTCCCATTTTTAACTGTCGTGAAAAATTTCCGTCCGAAGTTTCATGGAAAGAAACATTGGATAATTCCAGAATTTCTTTTCCTTTTTCAGATTGCATCCTATTGAAAAGAACATATTCATTATCAGGATAAAAGGTGGCTAAAATTCTAACTAAATCCCGAGAATAATTTCCTAATCCCGAACTGTTATTGAAAAAACGTTTACCATCAAAAGCGATTTTCATTCTTCTAAAGGTTTAATAATATCTTGCGTCATCTGTTTCTTCTTCCAATGTTCAGATTTTTTGGAATAAAGGAAAAACTTCCCTAATTTATATTTAAATTTTAAAAATCCTCGATATTCTATACCATCAAAAATACGATGGGGAATTTCAGGATTTCTCTTTAGACAATCATTAATTGCCTTCGTGAAGGCAGTAGGACCAGTAGTTGCGTGAACATCATGCGGGAATTTGTGCTGTTGAATATTTTCCAACACTTGCTCCAAAGTTTTTTTAAGAAATGGATGTCCTTTGTCAAAAATAAGTGCCCACTGACAGTAGAAATGAACATGTCTTTCTACACTTAACAGTGCAACATCTATGGGTAAGATGAGTTTTCTTAAAGGTTTAGACATTCCACTGTCTACATCTAAATAAACGCCACCTTTTTTATATAGAATTGCATATCGAAAAAAATCAGCTTTTGCGGCACCAATCGTCAATTGATTGTAGGCCTGCAAATATTCCGGTCCAAATTCTTCCCGAAAAAAATCCTGAATATCAATATCATCGTAAAGAAAATATTGATATTCAGGGTTCATCTTTTTCATTCTCCAAATATGCCATTTAGTAATCAGTGGCAATTTTTTGGTTTTGAAAGTCTGAAAAATATTCTTCGGAATACTCATAAATTTTAATTAAACGGCCACGTTATTTTCTCGCAAAGCATCGTTTAGAGACGTTTTTTTATCCGTAGATTCTTTTCTTTGTCCAATAATTAAAGCACAAGGAACCTGGAATTCTCCTGCGGGAAATTGCTTCGTATAACTACCAGGAATGACCACTGATCGTGAAGGGACTCTTCCTTTAATTTCAACTGGCGTTTCACCCGTCACGTCAATAATCTTGGTTGAAGCAGTAAGCACAACATTTGCACCCAATACTGCCTCTTTTTCTACATGAACACCTTCTACAACGATACATCTAGATCCTACGAAAACATCATCTTCAATAATAACTGGTGCAGCTTGAAGTGGTTCTAAAACTCCACCTATTCCAACACCACCGCTTAGATGCACATTTTTTCCGATTTGTGCACAACTACCTACAGTTGCCCAAGTATCGACCATGGTACCAGAATCTACGTAAGCTCCGATATTCACATAAGAGGGCATTAAAATAACTCCAGGCGCAATAAATGCTCCTTCTCTTGCCACTGCATGAGGCACCACTCGAACTCCTTTTTCAGCATACCCTCTTTTCAAAGGCATTTTGTCATGAAATTCAAAAGGACCCACTTCGATTGTTTCCATTTTCTGAATTGGAAAATACATTACTACTGCTTTTTTAACCCACTCATTAACCTTCCAACCATTTTCTGTGGGTTCAGCAACGCGAAGTTCGCCCAGATCTAATTGTCTGATTACTTCTCGGATTGTTTTTTTGCTGTCGTCGTTTTGTAATAATTCTCTATTGTCCCAAATATTTTCAATGGATTCCTGTATTGTCATCAGTTTATATTTTAATTTTATAATGTGGGTAAATTTACAAAACTCTTCTCGCGAAAAGGTATGCATTGTTCCAATATTTCTCATTGAGCGAAGAAATGATTACGCCCTTCGATGTAGAGGCGTGAATGAATTTAACTTCACCATCATTTCCAATGTCATGTACAATTCCGACATGGGAAACTCGACTTCCACCCGCTGTTGCAAAAAAGACCAAATCCCCGGGTTTTGCTTCCTTAATCTTAATTTCCTCACCTTCATTCGACTGATCTTGAGATCTTCTTGGCAATTGCAGTTTATTTTCATCAAATACTTTGACCACTAATCCTGAGCAATCAAAACCAGAGGAAGTGTTTCCTGCATATTTATACGGTGCGCCTAAATACTTTTGCGCATCACTCAATAATTCTGAAACAAGACTGGAGTTTTTTCCAGAATAATTAGATTCCAATGTTTGCAGATTAGGCGCTTTCGCAACACTTTTTGTGGGAACCGTTCTCTTCACCACTACATTTTTCGAAGCACCACAAGAAACAAGAATCATCGCGCTGAATGTGATCATCAAATACCTTTTCATATTTACTTTTCGATTTTTTCAAAAATAAGGAAAATATTTAAATTGAGTCTGAATTTTAAGAGAATATACTTATCAATAGGCTTTCAAGAGCGATTTACTTTCAATTTTCAATTCACTTTCCGAAAAAAGGAATTATATTTAAGATTCTGAAATGCTTTACCTAAAATGACCTATCAAGATTATAAAAACTTTTTTAAAAAAGAACTCTCCGAATATTACAGCAATTCTGAAATTTCCACCTTGTTTGAAATTATCATTGAGCATTTAACAGGATGGAATTCATTTGAATTAAGAAGTTGTAAAAATCTAAATATTGAAACTGAGATCTTTGAACAATTATCAATTATTTTAATTGAATTGAAAAGCGGGAAACCTTACCAGCAAATTTTGGGTGAAACCGAATTTTACGGCTTAAAATTTTTTGTGAATGCGCATGTTTTAATTCCGCGTCCGGAAACCGAAGAGTTATTGGAATTGGCGATTGAGAAGATTCAAGATTCAAGATTCAAGATTCAAGATGTTGGTTTTAAGATTTTGGATATAGGAACTGGTAGTGGAATTATTCCGATTATTCTGAAGAAAAAATTTCCGCAAGCTCAAGTTTCGGCGATTGATTTTTCCGAGGATGCATTAAAAGTTGCAAAGAGAAATGCAGAACTTTATGTAGTAGAAATTAATTTTATTCATCAGGATTATCTAACTGAAATATTGACTGAAGTTTATGATGTGATTATCTCAAATCCGCCTTACATTGGGAGAGCGGAAGAATTTGAGATAGCAGATTCTGTGAAAGATTTTGAACCGAAAATGGCGTTGTTCTCTCCTACTTCTAATGCGCTTATTTTTTACGAAAAAATTGCAAAAGATTGCGAAAATCATCTGTCGGAAAATGGATTGGTTTTTCTCGAGATTAATCAAAAACTGGGAAAGGAAACTTTGGAATTATTTGTTGATGTTTTATCTGAAGTAGAATTATTGGAGGATATTTCGGGGAATGAAAGAATTGTTTGGGGAAGAAAATGATGTTTGGCGCGAGCATAAGCGAGCGTCAAGGAAATGAATCTTTAAAATCTTGGCGTGAGCGAAGCGACCGGCAATCAGTCCATAATAAATTTATTTTTTCAACGCTGAATTGCGAAATTACCTCGCATTATTTATGAAGGGATCAATCGTACATCTCATCGATTAGCAATCTAAATTTGATATAATTATATATTAAATTTTCAAAAAAACAGCTGAAATTTATAAGTTTTCTTTGGATGAAGCCTTAAATTTCTGTTTTCTACGAAATGAAATACTGCCCTAAATTATAGCCGCGATTGCAGTGGCATCCTTTTATGAAGCGAAGCGGAATAAAAGATAGAGCGGAAAGCGCGACGGGTTTTTAAAAGAAGCGAAAATCTTTTTAGCTCCAAAAAAAATCAACCAATCTTTTTATTCACGAAAACTTGAAATGCCATATACATCAATGGAAGGGACATAATCCCTAAAAACAAAGCATTTTCAATGGCTTTTTCTGGTTGCAAACCGACTGCGAAAATAAGTCCGAAAAATGCTCCCCCTAAATGCGCAGCATGGCCAATATTATCATTTTGTCGCGGATTAAGCATCATATAAACGGAGTATGCAAAATATAAAAATCCAAAGATGTATCCTGGAATTGGGATTGGGATAAAGAAAAAGTAAATCCCTAAATCAGGAATCATAGCGATAGAAGCAAACAAAATCCCAGAAACTCCACCACTCGCGCCAATTGCTGAATACCAAGATTGATTCTTGTATAAATAGAGCGAGAATAAATTCCCTAAAAGGATTGATCCAAAATAAACGACCAAAAAGCCCATATCACCAAACGCCTGCACTACTATCGGCGCAAAGAAATAAAGCGTCATCATATTGAAGAGCAAATGCATTAGATCCGCATGCAAAAAACCCGCAGAGATAAGTCTTACATACTCTTTATTACCCAAAATTGCTCCAACATTAAACTTGTACTTTTCAAACAACGCGGTGTTGCTGAATGCGATAAAACTAATAATTGCAGTTAAAGCGATAATAATCAATAATATAGTACTCATATAAATTTTATAAAATAAAAGTTTCGGAATCCGAAACTTAGGTTTAAACGATTTCTGAAGTTAAGCTCCTTGCCAACAATTTCTCATGCATCGGTTTCAAATTTTCTAAGGGACCAGTTTTAACCGTGCATTTTCCCTTAAAATGAACAAGCATCGTACATTGTTCCGCCTGTTCTAAGGTATGTTCACAAATTTCCACCAGAGCTTCAATTACATCATCGAAAGTATTTACGTCATCATTCCAAAGAATAATTTTGTACACTTCATCTTCCCTTTCTAAAACCGCTACATCTTCTTCATATTCCCGTTGCGGCTTGTCATAGTTTTTAGAATTATCATTCCAATGTACAAAGGTTTTCATCACTTATTTATCTTGCGGTTAAGTAGCGTTTAAAGATCATTAATCTCCTCGGCCAAGTCATCAATTAAGTTGGTTTCAATGTAGACCAGTTCTACCACATCTACGGATTTATTCTGCATCTTCAGAATTTTCACATGGTAATTATTAAGGTCAAACTCTTGATTTTCTTCCGGTATTTCTTCTAATTCATGAAGTATAAATCCGGCTAAAGTATTGTACTCGCTGTCCTCGGATAAAGGAAATTTCTTCGGCAAATGTTCATTAATTTCATCCAAAGGTTGTGTAGCTTGCACCCAAAAAACATTATCTCCTAATTGATCTACAATAATATCTTCATCATCTTCCTCATCCTGAATTTCCCCTACCAATTCTTCTAAAATATCTTCTAAAGTCACAATCCCCTCTGTTCCGCCGAATTCATCAATCACTACGGCTAAATGTTGCTTTTTTTGTTGGAAAACTTTTAGCAAATCTGATATTTTTTTACTTCCAACTACAAAGAACGCTTCACGCATCAGCTTCTTCAGCATTTCGTGATCAATTTCCCCGCGACTTCTAATATATTCCCTAATTATTTCTTTGGCGTAAAATATTCCAATTATATTGTCAATAGAACCTTCATAAACAGGAATTCTAGAGTATCCACTGTCCATTATTTTTTCAATAATTTCTTCAATGGGATCTTCAATATCAATGGAAGCAATATTTTGACGCGGAACCATGATTTGTTTTGCAGAATGGTCTGTAAAATCAAAAGCATTTTTTATAATCTCATAGTTCTCTTCTTCTATCTCTCCTGAATCTGCTGATTGTTTTACCAAAAGCTGAAGTTCCTCTGTGGAATGGATTTCCTGATCAGATGCTGGAAGTATTTTCATCAAGCGCAAAACTCCATTAGACAATTTATTCATCGACCAGATAAATGGCTTGAAGACAATGTAGAATACACGCAACGGCATTGCAATAAACATTGTAGTAGACTCGGATCTTCTAATGGCTATGGATTTTGGAATCAATTCTCCGAAGACTATATGCATCACTGTAATTAGTAGGAAGCTAAAAACCAAAGATACTGTGGTTACCGTAGCTGGTGCGACAGCGAGATTTAAATAAAGGAAAAAGTTTTCAAAAATGTGATGTAAAGCGCTTTCTCCTACAAAACCTAAAGCTAGCGAAGCTAAAGTTATTCCTAATTGGGTTGCAGAAAGGTATTCGTCAAGATGTTTGATGATATATTCTGCTTGCTTTGCCATAGAATGACCTTCGGCAGCTTTGAGTTGAATTTGAGAGTAACGAACTTTAACGATTGAAAATTCTGCGGCTACGAAAAAGCCATTGAGTACTACTAAGAATAAAGCTAATAAAAGCTTGACGACGTCTGAGTCCATTTAATTTTTGAAATATTTGATGTAAAGATAATTAAAATTAAATAATAAAATTTTGATATTGAGTCATAGACAAGCACTATATATAGTCTTTTCAATAAAAAAAGAAGCATCAAATTAGCTTGATGCTTCTCTAAATAAATGAAAAAAACTATGTTTTAATAAACTTAATGGTTTGTTTGCGTTCTCCATCTTTAATAGGAACTAAAAGGTAAACTCCAGGAGATAAAGCTCTAGCATCTATATTGAAATCACTTTTAGAATTTAGCATACTTTCTTTTTTTACCATTTTTCCACTTGCGTCGTAAATTTCGAAAATTAAGTTTTTAAAATCTTTCTGTACATTCAGTTTAAGATAATCTTGCACAGGATTTTCTTGTAAAGAAATATCATTGCTGAATACTCCACCTTCATTGGATTTTAGTAAAGCACCAGGTGCAAAAGTAATCTGCCACGAAGCTACATTAGCAAGATCTCCATCACCATAATCGTATAACATTATTCTCCATTTCCCTGCAATTGATTTTCCAGTAAGAAAAGTATTCATTGAAACAGGATTATGTGTTGGATAAAGAGCTGTGCCATACGAAGGAGCATAATTTCCGGCAGGAATAGGTGTTGCTGCCGATGCAACATTAATTGGATTAGCGTTGGATGAATTAAAACTTAGAAGATTAGCCGCTGCAAAAGTTTTAGAACTACCACAAGCAGTAAATGTGCTTGCTCCTAGTCTTCTAATTAGGGTAATTCCTTCACCACTTGGGGAGATAATATCTACAGCAACATCACCTAACCAAGGTGCAACAAGTCCTAAATCGATTGTTACTTTGGTAGGATCTGCAATGGTCCCCGAAATTGGTACGGTGATCTCATTCATTTCTAGACCAGCTTGTGCATTCCCTCCACATCCTCCAAGTTTGGATATTGCTGAGGCTCCAGCTGTTGGAGTTGTGTTTTGATAAGTTTGACCTTGAGTAAAACTGCACATTGCAGTGAAACAAATTACAAGAATGTTGAGATTTTTCATAATAGGGTTTTTAGAGTTGTTAGTTGTAACAAAACTAGCGAAACACTGTTGTGCATAACTCGTTTATTAACCCTTTCTCAATAGGTAAAATCACGTAAAAAAACTGTCCAAAAAGTAAAAAAGACTGTGAAAAATCACAGTCTTAAATATTTGATATAGATAATTTTTTAAGAATTCTTCAATGCTTCCGCACCACCTACAATTTCTAAAATTTCATTAGTAATTGCAGCTTGTCGCGCTTTGTTGTAGAAAATTTTCAAATCATTTCGTAAAGCTTCTGCATTATCAGTTGCTTTGTGCATTGCCGTCATTCTAGCTCCATGTTCAGAGGCTACTGAATCTAAAATCGCTTTGTAAACTTGAGTTTTAATGGACTTTGGAATCAATACATTTAAAATTTCTGCCGCGTTAGGTTCGAAAAGGTAATCTGTATTTACTTCCCCCTTATTTTCTCCCATAGCAATAGGCAAAACTTGTTCGGAATGAACCTCCTGCGTTGCAGCATTTAAAAATTTGTTATAAATCACATGTACTTGATCAAATGCTCCTTCCTTATAAGATTGCATCACTCGCTCCATAAAGTTAGACACGATATTGAATCCCATACCATCAAAAATGGCACTCTGGTTTTCATAGACCGTTCTCGTTCTTCTCACAGAATCATACACTTTTTTACCTACAGCAAGAATTTCAACTTCATGATTCGTATTGCTAATTGCACTATTTAATTCCTTAATTACAGAGGAGTTAAATGCACCTGCAAGACCTTTATTAGAAGTGACTACGATGTAAAGAATTTTCTTCACTTCTCTTTCAACAGTGAAAGTAGAAATCCCCTCCATATCAGTTGTGGAACTAACATTTTCAATGATTTCTTGCAATTTTTCTGAGTAAGGTCTCAACATGACAATAGCATCGGTTGCTTTTTTAAGTTTCGCAGCGGAAACCATTTTCATAGCACTCGTAATTTGCATGGTGGAAGAGATCGAAGTAATTCTTGCCCGTATTTCCTTTAAATTTGCCATTCTTTGAATTCAAAGTTTAAAATTCACTATTCAAAATTAAATTCTGAACAGTGAACAGTAATTATTTTTAGTTGTATTTTGAAGCTAATTCTGCTGCTGCCTGCTTAAGAACCCCTGTAATTGAATCATCAATTTTTCCGGATTTAATAGCAGCCATTGTTTCAGGATGTTTTGATCTTAAAAATGCAACATATTCTTTTTGGAATTCTTTTACATCTTTAATAGGAACATTTCTTAAAAGATTTTCTGTTCCTGCATAAATCATTGCCACCTGAGAATCTACCGGAAGTGGCGAATTTACTGGTTGTTTCAAGATTTCTACGTTACGCTCTCCTTTAGAAATAACAGCTTGCGTAGAAGCATCTAAGTCTGATCCGAATTTCGCAAACGCTTCTAATTCTTTATACTGAGCCTGATCTAACTTTAAAGTTCCAGAAACTTTTTTCATGGATTTGATCTGAGCATTACCTCCAACACGTGATACCGAAATACCTACGTTAATTGCCGGACGAACACCAGAGTTAAATAAATCTGTTTCCAAGAAAATCTGACCATCTGTAATTGAAATTACGTTGGTAGGAATATAAGCAGAAACGTCACCTGCCTGAGTTTCAATAATTGGAAGTGCAGTTAAAGAACCGCCTCCTTTTACTAATGGTCTCAATGAGTCTGGTAAATCATTCATCTGTGCTGCAATAGTATCATCTGCGATTACTTTTGCGGCTCTCTCTAATAATCTGGAGTGAAGGTAGAACACATCTCCAGGATAAGCTTCACGTCCCGGTGGTCTTCTCAATAGTAGAGAAAGTTCACGGTAAGCAACAGCTTGCTTGGATAAATCATCATAAATAATTAATGCTGGACGACCAGTGTCGCGGAAAAATTCTCCGATCGCTGCTCCTGCCATTGGTGCGTAAACCTGCATTGGAGTTGGATCAGATGCATTTGCAGCTACGATTACGGTATATGCTAAAGCTCCTTTATCTTCTAATGTTTTTACAATCTGTGCAACAGTAGAACCTTTTTGGCCAATCGCTACATAGATACAGAATACAGGTTCCCCTGCATCATAAAATTCTCTTTGGTTAATAATGGTATCAATCGCTACAACAGTTTTACCTGTCTGACGGTCACCAATAATTAATTCTCTTTGTCCTCTACCAACCGGAATCATAGAATCGATTGCAACAATACCTGTTTGAAGAGGTTCTGTTACCGGCTGACGGAAAATTACTCCCGGCGCTTTTCTTTCCAAAGGCAGTTCGTAAGTTTCTCCAGTGATAGGACCTTTACCATCAATTGGGTTACCAAGAGTATCTACTACTCTACCCAACATTCCTTCTCCTACTTTAATAGAAGAAATTCTTTTGGTCCTGTTTACAGTATCACCTTCTCTTACCAATTTAGATTCCCCAAGAAGGGCAACACCTACATTGTCTTCTGCAAGGTTCAAAACGATACCTTCAATACCGCTTTCGAATTTTACCAATTCACCGTACTGAACATTTTCTAAACCGTACACTAAAGCGATACCATCACCAATAGTTAATACCGTTCCTACTTCTTCCACATTAGATTGTGTGTCAAAGTTGGCTAACTGTTGTTTAAGAATTGCAGATACTTCTGCCGGATTTATTTCTGCCATTTTATGGTTTTTTTGTCTTAAGTTAATTGAAATTCCTTTTTAAGTTGATTCAGTTTTGCACGTACAGACGCGTCAATTTGCTGATCTCCAACTCTCAAAATATAGCCACCCAAAATATCTGCATTGATAATTGGTTTTACATCAAATTTGTTGGTATGATTTACCAAATTGGTAGATTTCAAAATATTATTGATGTTTTCTTCGGAAAGCTGAGAAGCGGAAGTCAAAGTAATTCTTTGAACGCCATTCATGTCTTCTACCTTATTGATATACTCTTGTGCAATATTCTGCAACTGGCTTTCTCTTCCGTGTTTGATGACCAAAAGAATGATGTTCTTAGCAACAGGAGAAAAGTTCTGAAAGATTTCAGAAGCTACACTAATTTTTTTCTTGGTATCGATAATTGGCGAAGCGAAAAAGTTCTGCAACTCTCTCGATTTACTGATTGTTTTTACCAAATCTCCCATTTCTGTAAACACAGAATTTGTATTCCCAGTCTCTTGCGTGAATTCTAATAAACCTTGCGCATAACGCTTTGCTACTTTACTTGTAAGCATTTTAGTTCAAATTAGATTTGTTAAGAATATTTTCTACCAAAGCATTTTGAGCTCCGTCATTATCTAATTTTTGTTTCAAAATTGATTCTGCAATCGTTACCGATAAAGTTCCAATTTGATTTTTGATTTCAGACATGGCCGCAGATTTTTCTGCTTGAATAGATTGTCTGGCTTGTTCAATCATTTTATCTCCTTCAGATTTAGCAATATCCTTCGCTTCACCTACGATTCTGTCTTTGATCTCTCTGGCTTCTTTCAAAATGTTATCACGCTCTACTTTGGCTTCACGAATGATTACTTCATTTTCTGCCTTCAAGTTCATTACTTCTTGCTTCGCTAATTTAGCCTGATTCAAAGAATCTACAATCGTAACTTCTCTTTCATTAACAGCATCCATAATTGGTTTCCAAGCAAACTTTCTTAAAACCAAAAGTAAGATGATGAAAATTATCGTTTGAATGATAAATAAACCTGATGAAAAATTTTCTAATAATCCCATACGAGTTATAATATATTAGTGTAATTAAATTTTAATTTTTTAAAAAAATACTTGCCGTAACCAACCGTTCCCGGCAAGTGATGATTGTGTAGAAACTTCTTAGTTTACTGCGAATAAAGCAGCAAAAGCAACTCCCTCTACAAGAGCTGCAGCGATCAACATCGCTGTTTGAAGTTTACCAGCTTGTTCTGGTTGTCTAGCCATTCCTTCCAAAGCAGCAGCACCGATTTTTCCGATACCGATACCTGTTCCGATTACTACTAAACCTGCACCGATGATTTTTGGCATTTCTTGCATAATATAAATTTTAAAAAATTAGTTTCGTTTTAATATAATTGACGGTTGATGATTTATAAATGATTTTTTTTAAATATTCAAAGTCAATCATCATTAATCAGTCATCATTTATTTCTAATGAGCCATTCCTTCTTCTCCCTCATGGCCGTGCTCTTCATTTGCCATACCGAAATATACCGCAGAAAGCATGGTGAAGATATACGCCTGTAAAAACGCTACCAAAACTTCCAACAAATAAATAACGAAAGTCAAGAAAGGGAAAGCGATTCCGGCAATTACATTTTGGAAATAATAAATCAAAGCGATCAAACTCATCACGATAATGTGACCTGCAGACATATTCGCGAAAAGACGAATAAGAAGGGAGAACGGCTTGATGAATAATCCAATAATTTCAATCGGCATCATTACAATTTTCATGGGCCAAGGCAATCCCGGCATCCAGAAAATGTGTTGCCAATAGTTTTTATTCGCAGTAAACTGCGTGATTAAGAATGTCAATAACGCTAAAGCAAATGTGATGGCGATATTTCCAGTTACATTAATCCCAAAAGGCATTAACCCAAAAATATTTAAAAACAAGATGAAGAAAAAGATGGTTAATAAATAACTCATGTATTTCTTATAGTTTGTACCAATGTTTGGCTTCGCAATATCATCTCTAATAAAAAGAATTACCGGCTCTAATATTTTCGCTGCTCCAGAGGGAACTAAAGAATTTTTGTAATTTCTTGCAATTCCACCGAAGATAAAGATAAGTAGCAAACTCGTTACTAAAATCATCAGAACACTTTTAGTGATGGATAAATCTAAAACTTTATCATTCGTTGCGTGTCCCGCTTCATCCAATATTAATGCTCCACTGGCGTCTGTTTTATAAATTTTTTCATGAGACAAAACATAATGTCCGCCTTTACTTTCTACTACTTCTTCTCCATGGTGAAAAGCTGTACTCATCATGGAATGAAATCCATTCGCATTGTCATAAAAAATTACTGGCAAGGGAAAACCAATGTGATTCTCAGTACCATCTGCATTTTTAGACACCATAATGTCAAAACTGTGTCCATCTAATAAGTGATGATCAATGTAGTTTTTATTTTCAGATTTAATTTTTTCGGCCTCGGAAAGTGGCGCTGCAACATCCTCAGAAACATCCTTTGCTACAACTGCTTCTGTAGCAGAAATAACTTTCGTTTCCTGTTGAGCGAACGTTGAAGAAAATGTCGATAAAAAACCTATTAGAAGAAGTACTCTTTTCAGCATTGCCATATCTTATTTTAAAGTTTTGCAAAAATAGGACAAATAATCATAATATAAAAATCCTTTTTTACTGATTTTATTCATCTTTTGGCTCGGTTGCACTCTCTTCAGTCTGCAAAAGCTTAACTGCATAAAGTGTTGCTAAAACTAATGATATTAAATACGGAATGATAAAATGAATTTTATAATAAGGAACTTCGTTTAAATTCAATTTGTTCATCACCAAAAACATCATCATCAGTTTAAACATGATTAAACCCATAAATGTGAAGCCTATATATTCTGGATATATCTTTTTAATAATTGCCAGAATCGTCATGACCATCACAAAGAGCAAGGTCAGAAAAAGATAATACTTGATAAAGGTAGTTTCAAATCCGATTTGCAGAAATTGCCAGATCGCGAAATGCACAATAAACATGGAGAAAAAAAGAAGAATATAAAGTGTATTATTTTTTAGTTTCATTGTCTTGAATATTTTTTAATTGTCGCAGTAGATTATAAAAAGCCAGTCCCATACCCAGGAAACCAATTCCCACCGTCAAAAGATTATTGGGCATGTCCAAATGTTTGTTCAACCAGTTTCCACCCCAAAAAGAAAGTCCCATGGTTGCAAGCATCTGGAAAACAATCGCAGAATAAATCCCATATTGGCGAAGCCCGCTATTCTGATAATTCTTTTGATCTTCTTCGTTAAAATCCTGATTGTGAGAATTTTTAAAAGGCATTTTTAATTTTTGCAAAAATAGGGAAATTTTGTCAACGTTTTCGGCTTGTCGAAAGGTAAAGAGGTTTTGAAATGTGGAAAAGAAAAGTTTAGTAATTTTGCCGTCCAATAATGGTAACAATCTCTATTTCCTCATTCGCAAGTTTATAATAAATAGTATCGACACCACAAACACAAAATCTATAGAAAGAATTCTGTCTTGCGATCGGGAACATTAGAGGATTTGTCGCAATTTTATCAAAACAATCGTTTAGCATATTGAAATATTTATCTGCCTGTGCAGCGCCAAATGTAATTGATCCGTACTCATAAATTATCCATAAATCTTCTTTCGCTTCTACACTCAAGAAGTAATTAAACATTAGATAATCTATTTTTAAATTCTGCCAAAATTTCTTCTCTGCTTTGTTTTTTTGAAATACCACTTTTTTCACCTCGGTCTAATTTCATTGAAACATATGCATCATAGGCTTCCCTCTCTCTTTCTTTCTTGATTAAATAGTTTACAGCTTCACTTTTACTATTAAATTCTTCCGCAACAATTTGTTTTTTTAACCATTCATCATTTTGTTTTGCTAGCGTAATACTTTGTCTTGCCATGGTAAAATATTTTAAGTGGTGTAAATATACACCAAACTATTCAAATTAATGAAAACTCCCACTCCTCTGTAAAGGAATATTTTTTAGACTTATCCAATTAATTTCAAATCCGCAAATATTTCCTTATTTTTGCAACTCTTAAATAATAAAAAATGTTCAATAGTTTACAGGATAAGTTAGATAAAGCCCTTCATAATATCAAAGGCCGTGGGAAAATCACAGAAATTAACGTAGCAGAAACGGTAAAAGAAATCCGTCGTGCCTTGGTTGATGCCGATGTTAATTATAAAGTGGCAAAAGATTTAACCAAACGCGTTCAGGATAAAGCATTGGGTCAAGATGTTTTAACCAGCTTAAGTCCAGGACAACTCATGACCAAAATCGTTCATGACGAATTGGTGGATTTGATGGGTGGCACGCATGAAGGAATTAACCTTTCCGGAAAACCCAGCGTCATTTTAATTGCAGGACTTCAAGGTTCAGGTAAAACAACATTCTCTGGAAAACTGGCGCATTATTTAAAACAAAAACGAAGCAAAAAACCGCTTTTGGTGGCTTGTGACGTTTACAGACCTGCTGCAGTAGAACAGTTAAAAGTTTTGGGTAGCCAAACGGGAATTCCTGTTTATACGGAAGAAGGTGCGGTAAATCCTTCCTCCATCGCGGAAAATGCCGTAAAATTTGCAAAAGAAAATGGACACGATGTGGTCATCGTAGATACCGCGGGTCGATTGGCAATTGATGAAGCCATGATGAACGAGATTAAATCGATTCATTACTTCATAAAGCCAGAAGAAACTTTGTTCGTGGTAGATTCCATGACGGGTCAAGATGCGGTGAATACTGCAAAAGCCTTTAATGAAGCTTTGAATTTCGATGGTGTGGTTCTAACCAAATTAGATGGAGATACGCGTGGTGGAGCTGCATTAACCATTCGATCTGTGGTAGAGAAACCGATTAAATTTATTTCTACAGGAGAAAAAATGGAAGCTCTGGATGTTTTCTATCCAGAAAGAATGGCAGACAGAATCCTGGGAATGGGTGATGTAGTTTCTTTGGTAGAAAGAGCGCAGGAACAATTCGACGAAGAGGAAGCGAAAAAACTTCATAAAAAAATTGCGAAGAACGAATTTGGTTTTGATGATTTCTTAAAGCAAATCAATCAGATCAAAAAGATGGGTAATATGAAAGATTTGATGGGCATGATTCCAGGGGTGGGAAAAGCCATGAAAGATGTGGATATACAAGACGACGCCTTTAAACACATCGAAGCAATGATTCATTCTATGACGCCAGAAGAAAGAAGACGACCTTCAATTATAAATACTCAAAGGAAAGCGAGAATTGCAAAAGGGGCAGGAAGAAAAATCGAAGATTTAAACGCTTTGATGAAACAATTTGACCAGATGGGCAAAATGATGAAGATGATGCAGGGACCGCAAGGAAAGCAAATGATGGAAATGATGAGTAAAGGAATGCCAAAAGGAGCTGGAATGCCGGGCGGAAATTTATTTGGAAAGTAACTTAAAAAATAAATTTTTACACAAAAAATCCTAAGGCATTCCTTAGGATTTATCTTTTCCCTTAATTTCTCTAAATAGAACTGTAAACCAATCCTTACGAAAGTGTATTTAAGTAATAAAACATATTTACATTTTAAAACTATCAAATTTTTTTGATTTTTTGAGCGGTGATTTTGATGGCATTGTCTACCTTCTAAATAATTGAGTAATATGCATGAAAAAGTCCCGCAATCGCAGGACTAATTGTATATAATTATTTTTATTTTAAGAATAAAGTGAATCCAACATTCACACCTAATGTGCTAGTTGTTGTTTTATATTCAGTTGAGAACTCTGTTTCATCTTGCGTATTTACAAATTGATTGTATCCTAATCCTAAATCAACTCCAACATTTTGATTAATTAAATAAACCAATCCCCCTTTTGCTTTCCAAGCAAATCCATCTAATGTTAAATCTTCTGAGCCATATTCTGTTTTTTGCGAGGCATATCCAATACCAGCGCCAAGATATGGAATTAGATTTGAAGCCGATTTGAAATAATAAGTAGCAGTTGGTAGAACTGAAGTTGTACTTACAGAAACATTTTCATTATCGTCTTTAGTACTAATTGAAGTATAACCTAAATCAAGACCAACAGCTAACTTGTCTATTACGAAATAACCTACAGAAGGTGTAATTGTAAAAGTAGAAATTTTTGGATCAGATTCGGAATTATTTCCTGCAGAATATTTAGTAGAAACACTATTAAATCCTAATGTTGTAGATCCACCAACTACCCAAGAACCTTTCTCGGTTTGTGCATTCATAGTTGCAAAAAGCGCAACAGCGCCCACTAAAAACATTTTTTTCATAATAATTAATTTTTTAATTGTAAAGCAAATGTAGAATTATTTTTATAATTAACAATTTATTAACAAAAAAAAATTAAAATTCTGTAACTCATTGATTATTAGTGTTTAATTTGTATCAATAACTTATTGTGGATTTGTTAGTAATTTATTCACTGCGCAATCTCTCCTCTTCTTTATTGTAGGATTGAATGATTTTGCGCACCACTGGATGTCTCACTACATCCTCCTCTGTTAAATGCACAAACCCTATTTCATTTACATCTTTTAAAATCCGCATCGCTTCTTGTAAACCAGATTTTTGTTTCAGTGGCAAATCCACTTGACTTGGATCGCCTGTGATAATAAACTTTGCATTCATTCCCATTCTTGTTAAAAACATTTTCATCTGAGAATGAGTCGTATTTTGTGCTTCATCTAAAATAACAAAGGCTTCATCTAAAGTTCTTCCCCTCATAAAGGCGAGTGGAGCAACCTCTATAATTTTTTTTTCTACAAATCCTTCTAACTTTTCATGGGGAATCATATCCCGAAGCGCATCATACAACGGCTGCATATACGGATCCAACTTCTCCTTTAAATCGCCCGGAAGAAAACCGAGACTTTCCCCAGCTTCTACCGCAGGTCTGGTCAAAATGATCCTTTTCACTTCCCGATCACGCAGCGCTCTTACCGCCAAAGCAACACTGGTGTACGTTTTACCTGTTCCCGCTGGTCCAATTGCGAAAACCATATCCTTCGTATCACAAGCTTTTACCAATTTTTTCAGATTGGTCGTTTTTGCTTTTATAATTTTTCCGTTTACTCCTTTTACGATAATATCTTGGTCAAAGACGAGCTGTTTTTCATTCTCATCCTTAAGATTTAAAATACTTTCGACATCCTTAAGGGAAAGGGAATTATTTTTCGCTATAAAACTGACAATATCATCCAGCTTAAATTTAAAAATATCCAAAGCTTCTTGATTGCCAATGGCAAAAACAAAATGGTCTCTGCCTGTAATCTTTAAAGTCGGGAAACTTGATTTGAGTAAATTGAAATATTGATTATTAACGCCATAGAAGGTTTTAGTTTCTGTGTCATTCAGGTCATAATTAAGTTCAAACATAACGTATTTATTTGGTCGTATTATTCTCTAAAAATATCAAATTTTATTTGATTATCCCCCTTTTACTTTTCCACATTACTACGAGAAATATTTTATTTATCTTAAATTTGCAGTTCTTCAATTTTTACATGGCAGTTATTACATTTACATCAGATTATGGCTTAGTTGATCATCGGGTAGCCGCTGTGAAGGGTAAAATCCTAAGCTTAAATGAAGAAGCGAAAATCGTAGATATTTCCCATGAGATTCAGCCGTATAATTTGCTCCAAACCGCTTATGTGGTTAGAAATTCTTATTCTTTTTATCCAAAAGGAACAGTACATATTATTTCCGTAGACAGCTTTTACACCAAGGATCGCCGTTGTATTCTTTACAATGCCAATGAACATTATTTTTTGGCCGCAGACAATGGGCTTTTAAGCCTGATTTTTTTCGATATTAAGCCCGAAGCAGTTTACGAAATCACTTTCAATAACCGATTTGATGATGAAGTAACCTTCACTTCTACTGATATTTTTGCTCCCGTTGCTGTGCATCTACATAATGGTGGTTTGCCAGAAGTTATTGGCAGAAAATATAAAACCCCGAAGCAACTCTCTTTTCCGCGACCCGTTTACAATGAATCTGAGAAAATGATTATGGGTGAGATTATGTACATTGATAACTTTGGTAATGTAGTTTCTAATATTAGTAAAAATTTCTTCGAGAAAAACAGTGCTGATTTTGAAAGTTTCTTGGTGAAATTTAGAAATTTAGCCCTTTCCAAAATCTACAACCGCTACACAGAGTTTATTCATGATTGGTCCAAAGAACATGAATACCACGGTAAATCTGCCGCTATCTTTAACAGCGAAGGTCTTTTGGAATTAACGATTTACAAGGGAAATAGTCAAAACGGAGCAAAAACATTATTTGGATTGCAAGTTGGAGAACACATTTATGTGGAATTCAGCTAAAGGAATCGCTTCCCAGAAAGCACGATATTTTCTCTATCTTTGCGCTTAAATTTTTCAGATGCTTTATACGATTCTAAAAGCCGTTCACATCATTTTCATGGTCAGTTATTTTGCCGGAATTTTCTATTTGGTAAGACTTTTCGTGTATTATAAGGATTCTGATGAATTTAAAGAAGACAAGAAGCAAATTCTTCGGGAACAATATGTTTTTATGGCCAGAAGACTTTGGAATATCATTACCGTTCCGGCCGGAATCATCATGTTAAGCAGTGGAATTTGGCTCATCATTCTCAATTTTGGCTTGATGAAAACCCCTTGGTTTCATCTCAAATTAACGTTCTTAGTTGGATTAGGAATTTATCATTTTTGGTGTTGGAAGAAAGTTTTGCTGCTTAAAACTTTGCAGGGTCAGAATATTGCAATGTCTAATCTAAAGCTGAGACAATCCAATGAAATCGCAACATTCATCTTGTTTTTGGTCGTTTTTACCGTTATTTTAAAGTCTATGGTTTTAGAATATTGGTGGCAATTAATCACAGGATTCACCGTTTTGGTAGTTCTCATAATGGGCACCGTAAAGCTGGTCAATCGGAAAAAAAATAAAATTTAATCGTCCTAAGATAGTTTATGATCGCAATATTTAAAAAAGAACTTTGGAGTTTTTTCGGCAATTGGAGCGCGTGGTTAATCATCGGTGCTTTCAGTTTAATTGGATCACTATTTCTATTTTTTTTCGAGAACGATTCTAATATTTTTGATATTGGAACAGCGAGTTTGCAAAGCTATTTCGTCTTGGCGCCGTGGTTACTTCTCTTTATAATTCCGGCCGTGTCTATGAAAACTTTAGCTGAAGAGGAGCAATCTGGAACCTTGTTTTGGCTCTTTTCTCAACCATTAAAAATTTCAGAAATAATTTTGGGGAAATTTCTCGCCGTTTGGGTAGTCGGAATTTTATGTATTATTCCCTCTCTTATTTATTTGTACACCGTTTATACTTTAGGTGTTCCCACGGGAAATATTGATTTAGGCGCCACTTTCGGAAGTTATTTTGGATTAATAGTTTTAATTGCTGCCTTTTCAGCGGTCGGGATTTTAGCCTCGTCCCTATCTCCAAATCAAATTATGGCCTATTTGCTGGGTGTTTTTATGTGCTTCTTTCTCTATTTTGGCTTAGAGCAATTGGCAAGTTATAAACTCTTAGGCGGTGCAGATTACATCTTAGGGAATTTGGGTTTTTATCAACATTTCATCGCTTTCACGCGCGGATTAATTGACACGAAAGATGTTTTCTACTTTTTGGTAGTCATCGCAGTGTGTCTTTTTTTTGCAAAAATATTTGTAGAAAAGAAAAAATAATTGGAATTTCCAAAGTTTTTAGAAATGAAGAAACAAAACATCATCTACCTCCTCGTTGCGACTCTATTCTTGTTAGGTGCGCTCGGCTTATTTTCTATCCGATTAGACCTTACGCAAGAAAAACGCTACACGCTTTCTCCCGCTTCTGTTAAAGTCTTAGAATCTGTTCAGAAACCTTTGATGGTAGATGTTTATTTGGAAGGAGATTTCCCCGCGAGTTTTAAACAACTTCAAAATGAAACGCGCTTTATATTAGAAGAATTCAGAAAAATCAACCCAAAAGTCGACTTCCGATTCATTGACCCGCTGAAAACAAAAATGTCCCGCGACTCTTTAGCAGCCATGGGAATGCAGCCCTCTATTCTGCCGGATATGACGGAAGGAAAAATATCAAAAATCGTCATATTTCCTTTTGCCGCTTTAAAATATAATTCGGAAGGAGTTACTATTCCCTTAATTGTGAACCAAACCGGAATTGATGCCTCGGAACAGTTGACAAAGTCCATGGAAAATCTGGAGTATAATTTTGTTTCAAACATTAAATTAATCACGCAGGATCGGAAAAAAAATATCGGAATTCTCATTAATCAAGATGAATTAGGACCCACTCACTTTCAAGGATTTATGGATATGGCGCTGGAAAATTTCAACACCGGTCCTATAATTCCCGCTAATGAAACAGAACTTTCTTTGGCAGATGTGCCCAAACTAAAAAACATGGATGCTTTGGTCATCGCAAAACCCAGAAAAGCCTTTACCGAACCAGAGAAAATTATTTTGGATCAGTACATCATGAATGGCGGAAAAACGCTCTGGATGATTGATGCCGTAAATGCCGAAATGGACACGCTTTTTCAAGCGAAAAAAATCATGGCTTTTCCAAACGATCTTAATTTGACAGATTTCTTTTTCAATTACGGACTACGGATAAATCCCGGATTGGTAAAGGACATGAAAAAATCTGCTTTGATTAGAATTGTTTCCGGAGAAGTTTCCGGGAATCCACAATACAGCAGTTTTCTTTGGCCTTATTTCCCTTTAGGAATTGCAGAAAGTATAAATCCTATCACAAAAAACATCAACCCTGTTAAATTTGAATTCCCTACTTCCATTGATACTTTAGGACGAAAAAACATCAAGACAAATATTTTATTTGAATCCAGCGAAAGAACTACGGTAAAACAGGTTCCAAATTACGTGGCATTGTCGGAGATTGTACAAGCAGATTCTCTCGGAGAATTTAGTGAACCTTCTGCACCGAAAATTTTCGCGGTGAGTTTGGAGGGACAATTTACGTCTGCCTATTCGGCGAGAAGTGAACGAAATACTTTCCCCGGATTTAAAGGGAAAAGCGACAATAATAAGATGATTGTAGTTGCAGATGGCGACATGGGGAGAAATCAGATTTTCAAAGGAAAACCACTTCCACTTGGGGAAGATTTGCTCACGAAGCAGTCTTATGGAAACGAACAATTTCTTCGTAATGCTCTGGATTACTTGCTTGATGATGCCAATTTAATGGAACTCAGAAATAGAAATATTGAAGCGCGTTTACTGGATCGACAAAGGATTGAGGAAGAAAAAACAAATTGGCAATGGTTCAATCTACTTTTACCCTTAGCAATAATCGGAATCTTAGGAGGATTTTTCTACTGGTTGAGAAAGAGAAAGTTTGGGTGAAATAAATTTACTGAGAATTCTTAAATCAGATCTAAAAAATAATGGAGCTCAGGATTTTAATAGGAAAAAAAAAGCACTTAAAATTTAAAAAATCTAAAAATAAGTGCTACTTATATCCAAAACTCCACTATTAAGTCTGAAAATTTAATTGATAAGGTCATGTGAACTCAACATGTTTTTCGGATCCAGGATTTCATCTAACTTTTCTTTGGTCAGAATATTTTGTTCCAAAACTAGATCATATACGGTTTTTCCTGTTTCCATAGCTTCTTGAGCGATTTTTGTACTTGCTTTATACCCAATGTACGGGTTAAGTGCAGTTACAATACCAATACTGTTCATCACTAAATTTCTGCAAACTTCCCGATTTGCAGTAATTCCTTCAATACATTTACTTCGCAAAGTATCCATTGCTCTTTGCAAATAATTCATTGACTCAACAATAGACGCACAAAGTACCGGTTCCATTACGTTTAACTGCAATTGGCCCGCTTCTGCTGCGAACGTCACGGTTAAATCATTGCCAATTACTCTATAACAAACTTGGTTAACCACTTCTGGAATAACAGGATTTACTTTACCCGGCATGATTGAAGATCCTGGTTGCATTTTCGGTAAATTGATCTCGTTAAGGCCCGCTCTTGGTCCGGAAGATAACAATCTTAAATCATTACAGATTTTGGAAAGTTTAACAGCCAAACGTTTAAGTGCCGAAGAATAAATAACGTAAGAACCAGTATCTGGTGTAGCTTCTACAAGATTCGGCGCAGAGATGAATGCCTCGCCGGTAAGTTTCGCCAATGTTTCTGCACAAAGCTTAGGATAACCTTGCGGCGCATTGATTCCGGTTCCAATGGCAGTACCGCCCATATTTATTTCTAAAAATAAGTTGGAAATATTATTCAACAAGATAATTTCTTCATCTAAAGTAGCCGCGAAAGCTTCAAATTCTTGACCTAAAGTCATTGGTACCGCATCTTGCAATTGAGTTCTACCCATTTTAATAACGTCACTAAATTCTTTTCCTTTTTTTCGGAAAGCATCATTAAGGTCCGCTAAATGATCCACCAAAATATGATTCATCATGATAATGGTGAGTCTTACGGTGGTAGGATATACATCGTTCGTTGATTGCGAAAGATTTAAATGGTCATTGGGATAACAATGTTGGTAATCGCCTTTTTCGAACCCCATTATTTCTAAAGCCCGGTTTGCTAATACTTCATTCGCATTCATATTAACCGAAGTTCCGGCGCCTCCCTGAATCATATCAACCGGGAACTGATCGTGGAATTTACCGTCAATAATTTCTTGACACGCCTGATAAATTGCTTCTGCCATCTTATCTTCTAAAAGACCCATTTCATGGTTGGTTTTTGTTGCTGCAAGTTTTACAAAAGCGATGGCTTTTACAAATTCTGGGTAATCGCCCATTTTATTTCCTGTGATGTAGAAATTATCTACAGCACGTTGTGTTTGGACCCCATAATAAGCATCGATAGGGACTTTCAGTTCTCCGAGTAAATCGGATTCTATTCTATAATTTTTCATTGTAATATATTTTAGAGAATTTTTAAAAAGTGGAAAGAATTAAAAGTCATTCTTTCCCGCTTTCTAAATGTTCATTAAGGTTAATACGCTTTTATTCTGTACATTAATCCAAGACTAACCCGGTTGGTATTGTAATCCTTTAGAGAAGGAACGGAATTTGAAAACTCATACTTTCTTCCGATATAGGCTAAGAAAATTTTTAGATCCTGATCTTTGAACGGCATATATTCTACGCCTCCAAAATAACCATAAGCCTTTCTAAAATTGTCATTATAATTCGGTACATTTTTCACAGAAGTTGTTTCGTACAATCCTTTTGCAAAAATATTCCACTTTGGTACTGGTTGATAATCCGCTTTTAAGATGAAAGTATTAGAAGTCACATCTTCAAAAATTTTCTGTCCATGCAAAGCCAAGTAATCTGCGCCATCTGAAGTGGCATAACCTAATCGGTCAATATCTTCATCTGCTCTCATGTAATCGAAAGCCAGTTGAAACTGATTGAGGTTGACTTTATTTCCCAGTGTGATCATTTTAGAATATTTATTTTTTGCTTGCGTTTGCACGCCATAAGCCCATCTAGTTTGGAACCTGTTGCTCAGGAAACTACCATTCCAGTTAAAAATATACGTCAATGGACTGCTGGAAGCCTCGATTCCCTGTGAAGATAAATCACCATAAATATCTTCTAATTTTGAGTTTCGACTGTCAGTAATCTGTAATTGTAATTCCTGATCTTTGGTAGCCTGATAAATAAAGTTGGCTCCTAACATGAAGTTGTCCATATTTTCTATGAAATCTGAATATTCATAAATGTTCATTGGATTAATATCAAATTCAAAACCACCCCAGGCTTGACATTGTTTACCAGCTACGATGGTAAATTTATCTGTGGCTTTGTACCCTACATACATAATATCTGTAGCTTTTGCCAGATTATCTAAAGACTGTGCATTGGTTGCTTTGTTCAACCGATGACGGAAACGATAGAATATTTTATCGGTAAGATCACCCTTAATTTCAAGACGCAACTGTCTTGCTTTAAATGCTAGTTCTGTGTCTTCACCTGTTGTAGATACTGCATCAAAACTTGATTGAAAATTAAAGTAGATATTAAGTTGTTCATTATGTTTCTCCAAGTTGGAGATCTTAGCTTCAGCAGGTGTCGTGGTCGGATTTTGTTGCGCATAGATCCCTAAAGAGAAAACGCAGGCAGCTAAGGTTGTGATATATTTTTTCATTACTAATAGATTTTGTTTAACTAAGAATCGTTTTCATTAATACTCATTAAAATACTGTTGAATTTGTTTCCAATTTTTAGTTTTTGTTAAAGAAAGCATCAATAGAATTCGAGCTTTTTGTGGATTAAGCGTTTGGGAGGCAACGAAATTATATTTTGCATCATCAATCTCAGCATCAAGAGTTGTGGCACCTGTAGGAACTCTGGATGAACGAACGATCTGAATTCCGTTTTTCTGGGCTTCAATAGCTAAATCCAAAATAGTGTGGTAGAAATTTCCATTACCAACTCCTGCATGTACAATTCCATCAAACTTCGCATTCATGAAAGCTTTCATTGGTAAGTCAGAAACATTTGAGTAGCTGTATACAATTCCAACTTTTGGTAATTCGTTCAATTTATCTACGTTAAATACAGACTGGTACGTATGTTTATTTCCGGGCGTTCTGTTGAAGAATACTTTACCATTGTGAATATAAGCAAGCGGACCAGAATTTCCTCCTTTAAAAGTTCCTACTTCCAGCGTATTTGTTTTCACTACATCTCTAGCGTCTAATACGATTTCATTCATAGCAACCATTACTCCTCTGCCTTTCGCTTCAGGACTTGCGGCAACTACCACTGCGTTATACAAATTCAAAGGTCCATCTGCGCTCATCGCAGTTGCAGGACGCATTGAACCAACTAATACAACAGGTTTTTGGCTATGAACAGTTAGGTTTAGAAAGTAAGCAGTTTCTTCCATAGTATCGGTACCATGAGTGATCACAACACCGTCATAACCTTCTTCATTCAATAACACATTAATTCGTTTTGCGAGTTTCAGCCAAACGTCGTCATTCATGTCTTGAGAACCAATTTTCACGAGTTGTTCTCCACTAACATTAGCCACCGTTTTTACTTCAGGAACTGCCTGTAATAGTTGATAGATGCCTAATTCACCGGCTTTGTAATTAGATTCGGTTGTAGATTTGCTAACGCCAGCGATTGTGCCGCCTGTAGCAATAATTCTGATCTTCGCATTTTGAGCGGAAATAGTCGCAGAAATAGTCACTAAGACTGCGAAAATTAAGTTTGTCATTGTTTTCATAAGAATGAATTTTAAAAATTTATAAATTGTTTTTATTTTTAATTACATGAAACTAATAATGAGATACCCTATTCCAATCGCCACGATGGTGGAAACAAAACCGGGTATTTGAAAGGAGTGATTGATGACGTATTTTCCAATTCTAGTGGTTCCCGTTCGGTCGAAGTTAATCGCAGCGACCACTGTTGGGTAATTTGGCAGAAAGAAATAACCGTTAACTGCCGGAAACATTGCCACTAAAGCCATCGGAGGAATTCCCAGTGCTAAACCTAGTGGATAAAGCGTTCGTACTGTAGCTGCTTGACTAAACAGTAAGATGGACATTACAAATAAAGCAAGGGCAAATAAGAAAGGATAAGCGGTTACTAAGGTTTGA
Source organism: Chryseobacterium sp. MP_3.2 (assembly GCF_035984805.1). Taxonomy (NCBI): domain Bacteria; kingdom Pseudomonadati; phylum Bacteroidota; class Flavobacteriia; order Flavobacteriales; family Weeksellaceae; genus Chryseobacterium; species Chryseobacterium sp. MP_3.2. Next base: position 84,234 of record NZ_JAXCHW010000007.1, read on the forward strand.
ATATTATCTTTGAAAAAAGCAAGGTTTCCGTTGAAGAAAGTATCTCCCATCCAGGCAATTCCAAATATTGCAATTACCGCTTGCATGCCCGCAATAAAAATACTTCCGCTTACCGCTTTTGTAACATCTGCTTTAGCAAAAATGAGAATTAAACCAGCGGTCGACATCATAATAATTTGTATGATTTGGGCCATCGTAACATTCACTATTGCGCCATCAACCAAGAATGAAGGTCGTAAAGAAGGTATAGAACCAAAAAGAACTACAGAGAAAACACCCATTAGAAACAAAACAACAGCGATTCGAGGTCCGTAATTCCCTTTTTCAGTAGCGGCAACCGTTCTCTCATTGTGTGTTATTAAACCTTCTTGTAGTCTTTTTAAATAAATAGGATCTTTTTCTAAATCGACGCCTACAAAATTACCGACGAATGCTGCCGCCAAAACACCAATGATTGTGGCTGGAACACTGATCATCAAAATATCAATCATTTCTATTCCCTGACCTCCTAAAAGACTTGTACTCAATAAAGCAGCAGTTGCTGCAGAAATCGGACTTGCCGTAATTGCCTGTTGAGAAGCAATAACAGACACACTGAGTGGGCGTTCTGGACGAACTTTGCTCTCTGTTGCAATTTCTGCAATGATGGGTAATAAGGAGTAAGCAATATGTCCGGTTCCTGCCAAGAAGGTAAAAATATAACATACGATAGGTGCAAGAAAAGTAATTGAATTAGGGTTTTTTCTGAGAATTTTTTCAGCCACTTTTACCAGATATTCCAATCCACCGGCTGCCTGTAAGGAAGAAGCTGCAGTAATTACCGCAACAATCATTAACATTACCTCTATTGGTGCATTTCCGGGAGGCAATTTAAATACAAATACCAAAATAGACATTCCTAACATCCCAAAAATTCCTAATCCGATACCGCCTACTTTCGCGCCAATAAAGATTGCGGCCAAAACAACTAAGAGTTCTAAATATACTGCGTATTCCATGAGTCAAATTTTATAGTGTAAAGGTCGACAGGAATTAAAGTTTTTTCTAATATTTTGACATACAGTATTTTGCAACGAGGTGTTAAATTATTCACACAGTCTTGTGAATTTTAAAACAAATGATATATTACAGCCACCGTCAATTTCAGTAATGAATTTATATATAGTATCTTGCTGGAAAATAATTCTAATGACTGTTCCTGAAGATTATTTAGACGATCCTTTTTTTTATCATTTAAGCGATCGGGAAAGGTCTGTTCTTAATGCCAATGCTTCAATAATGACATTTGATCAGGAGGAAATGTTTATTAAAAACGAAAGTTTACTATTTTCAGTTTTTTATATATACAAAGGGCAGGTAAAAATTAAAGACCAGAAAAACAGACTTTGTGATTTGTATGGAAAAAAAGATTTTATCGGATTACGGTATCTGTTTAATGAAATACCTGTCTATTTCTCGGCATACGGCGTAAAAGGTGCGCAAATAATACAGTTCGAAAAGAACGTTTTCAAAAAATTTGCATCTACTAATTCAAAATTTCTGGTAGATCTTTATAACATGTCTAGTGTAAATGTAAGCGCACTGTCCAGAAATCTTATTAGTTATAAACTGCATAAAATCAATGGCTCTCTAGCTGATTTTTTGATACATTACCACGAAAAAGATTGTTTAAATTTTTTAAAGCAGAAAGAAATCAGTGAAGTTTTGGGCTATTCTAGAGAGAATGTCTGCAAGTGTATGAATGAATTTACCGCAGAAGGGTATATTGAATACACGGAAGGATCCATAAAAATACTTGATATGGAGGCATTACGAGCTATTAAAAAGTTCGGATAGTAAACTGAGGTTAAAGTATTATTATTTTATACATCTTTAATATAATCTTCGTACTCATAAAAAAACCTTTCGAATCCCTCCATTTTTTCTACAAAGAATTCGAAGATTTCCCGCCACGTATTTTTATCGTAGATGGACACATTTTCTTTCGTGAACCAAATCCGGGAAATGATTTTTCCGTTTTCTAAAGTATAAAATTCGTCTTTTTGAAAATCGCCAATTTCCTCCTGAAGCATATTTTCCAAAGACCAAATCTTCTCGTAGTAAGCATTCCGGAAAAGTTCATCGCTCATTTCGAGCTCTAAAGAAACCTCGGCTTTTTTCGGATCTGCATTGAATTTAAAGGAGAAATCTTTAATTTTAGTATCGTACAAAAGCCACTTTCGCGGAAAACTTTTTCCGAATGATGTCCAAAATTCTTTTTTGAGATTGGCGGCTTCTTCTTTTGAAAACATTTATAAAGAGGTGATTTTATTGTGGGATGTTCGATGTGGGATGTTCGATGTTAAAAACCTCACCAAAAAAATTGATGAGGCTTCTATAAAATTATTTATTTTAAGAAATTATACCCATTTCCTTCCCAACTTTTGTAAAAGCTGCAATCGCTTTATCCAAGTGCTCCTGCGTATGTGCCGCAGAAAGTTGCACCCGGATTCTGGCTTTTCCTTTTGGCACAACGGGGAAGAAAAATCCGATGACATAAATCCCTTCATCCATTAATTGTTCTGCCATTTTCTGCGCCAACGGAGCATCATAAAGCATTACAGGCACAATTGCCGCATCACCATCTGGACAATCAAAACCTTTCGCCTTCATTTCTTTTCGGAAATATTCTGCATTGGCCATCACTTGATCTCGAAGTGAAGTATCATCAGAAATCATTTCTAAAACTTTTGTTGCAGCACCAACAATTCCAGGCGGCAAAGAATTTGAAAATAAATAAGGACGAGAACGCTGTCTCAATAGATCGATAATTTCTTTTTTACCGGACGTAAATCCACCTAAAGCGCCGCCTAAAGCTTTTCCTAAGGTCGAAGTAATGATATCAACTCTTCCCATCACGTCATTCGCTTCATGCGTTCCACGACCTGTTTTTCCTATAAATCCAGTAGCGTGACAATCATCGACCATGACCATACAATCATATTTATCGGCTAAGTCACAAATTCCTTTTAAATTGGCTACAATTCCGTCCATAGAAAAAACGCCATCGGTTACAATAATACGGAACCGGTGATTTTTTTCGGCAGCAGCTTTCAATTGCTCTTCCAAATCCTGCATGTTATTATTTTGATAGCGATATCGTGCAGCTTTGCACAAACGAACCCCATCAATAATAGAAGCATGATTTAAAGAATCAGAAATAATGGCATCTTCCTCTGTAAATAAAGGCTCGAAAACTCCACCATTCGCATCGAAACACGCAGCATAAAGAATGGTATCTTCTAATCCTAAGAATTTTGAGATCTTGCTTTCCAATTCTTTATGAATATCCTGAGTTCCACAAATAAATCGAACCGATGATAGTCCATAACCGTGACTTTCCGTCATATCCTGAGAAGCTTTCATGACTTCTTTATTATTGGAAAGTCCTAAATAATTATTCGCACAAAAATTCAGCACTTTTTTACCATTGGCTTCAATTTCCGCAGCTTGCTGAGAAGTTATAATTCTTTCGGTTTTAAAAAGACCTTCCGCTTTGATATTTTGAAGTTCTCCCTGTAATGTTTCCAGATATTTTTTTGAGATCATAATTGAAATTTTTAGAAATGCTAATTTAAGAAAAAAGCCCTCATTTCTGGGGGCTTTTCGTTTTATTCTTTAATAAATTTAAGATTTTGATTTTCGATTTTTAAGAGATAAACTCCTTTTGGAATCTTGCCTGTATTAATCGTTTTACCGGAAGTGTAATTTCCTTTCTCCAATAGTTTTCCATCCATACTGTGAATTTCGTAGGCTTGTTCTTTTGCAATTCCACTTATTGACAGTTGATCTTTCACGGGATTTGGATAAATTTTAATGGCACTTTTTTCTGCTTGATCTACAGCAAGAATCGAGGTATCTTTTGTCACAGTAGAGTTTCGCTGAATTATTTGGTTTTCATAATTAAACTGCACTGAAGCGACGGGAAAGGTTACAGCTTTTGCAAAACCTTGGCTGTTTGCGGTGTTGTCTAAAACCAAATAGGCAACTTGACCGCCTGTTCCTGTTACCTTGATAGGCAAAGGCATTTCATAAAAACTTACAGAGGAGTTACTTTGCGTTTGCGTTACCTTAAATCTAATAACATCACTTGAAGTTTGGTTCCAACGGATTTGGTAGGTTGGGTAACCTTGTCCATAGATCCAGTCATTAAAAAACTCTGTAAAATCTTTTCCGGTCGATTGTAATAAGGAATTTTTCAAATCTGAAGTTCTCACATAATTATAAGCAAGATTTGGTCTGGAAGCATAATCTCTCAAAGCAGCATAAAATACATCATCTCCCAAAATCCATTTCATCATTCTTAAAACATAAGCGCCTTTTGAATAAGATAATCTTCCACTAAAAATAATCCCAACATTAGATAAGTTTGAATCTGCAACGTAAACGCTTCCATCTGGACTACTCGTAATAGTACTCAACTCGTTCCCTAAGAAAGTTTGAAACTGCGCTGCAGTCATTAATAATTTTTCATTTGCGAGATTGGCGCCAAAAGTTGCAAAACCTTCATTGAGCCAAATGTCATTCCAGGCTCCTGTTGTTAATTTATCGCCAAACCATTGGTGCGCCAATTCGTGAGCAATGATCGATCTGCTCCAGGATCCCATAGAAGACATGGTTGCGTGTTCCATTCCACCGCCCCATCCAAATTGCATGTGTCCATATTTTTCATTTCGGTAAGGATACGGCCCGAAATATTGCTCGAAAGTGTTCATCACCGTTTTTGTCCATTCAATGTTCCCCATTACGGTGGCATTGCTCGTCAAAGAGGGATAAAGATAATTGACAAAAGGAAATGGTGGATTTCCCATGGTATCATTAAACTTAGTGTAATTGGTAATTCCAAGCGCTATTAAGTAAGCTGGAATAGGGTAATTCGTTTGCCAAAAACTCAATTTTTTTCCATTTCCTAAAATAGTTTCGGAGAATAATTTCCCGTTTGAAGCAACATTGTATTGAGGCGGTGTGGTAATTTTAATATCTACTTTCTCAATTTTATCATTCAAACTTTGTTTGGTCGGAAACCATTCCTGAGCGCCGTAAGGTTCAGATAAAGTATATAAAACGGGAGTTCCGCTCTGTGTAGAAACGGTAAATGCGTCTCCTGCACTACCCGATGTATCCGGTGCACCGGAATATTTAATGGACAAAGAATCCAAAGTTGCCGCCGGAAGATTTGTAGGGAAATCAATTTTAATTTCTTTCGTTCCCAATTGCGTGAAAGTTAAATTATTCCCATGAAATTTCACTTCGGAAACAGAGAGAACATTAGACAGATCAAAATAAATGCTGGATATGCTTTGGTTGGGTACGAAATGACTGGTTACTGTTCCACTTACAAATTGCTGAGCAGGATCCAATTCCAAATCCAAACGCTGGTATTTTAAATCGTAGTTGAGGGTGTTTGGATTCACATTATAACTGATCATTTTCGCATAGCGCTGAAGTTCGCTCTTGATCATACTTTTGCGTTCTGCTTCCTCATTAATCTGTGCATTAATTTGCATAAATATCAAAAGGAGGACAAGTCCATAAATTTTTTTCATTTTCTAAATATTTGATGTTAAAGTTAAAAAAAACCTTTCAAAAACAATTGAAAGGTTAATATATATTTATTTCGCAAGTTACAGACTTAGAGCTGGCTGTAAAATTTGCTCCATTCTACTTTTTACCTGATCTACAGATCCTGCGTAATTATTGATCAAAAGGGAAAACACAAGGGTCTTTCCAGAATTGGTTTTCAGATAACCGGCTAATGTTTTTACCTTATTTAAAGTTCCCGTTTTCGCGAAGATTTGTCCATTTCCTTCCCCATAAAATGTTTTCTTCAAGGTTCCTGTTTGTCCCGCTATGGGTAAAGAATCAAAATAGGTTTTAAAATATTTTTCATCCATCAAGTCTGTCAAATATTTTACTTGAGAAATCGGCGTTACTTTATTATTTCTAGAAAGTCCGCTTCCATCAATATAACTCAGACCATTTGTTTCAAAACCTACAGATTTTAAATGTTCAACCACCACGTTTCTCCCAGATTCTAAAGTTTGATCACCGTTTTTTTGGAAACCCACCATTTTCAAGGTCGCTTCTGCTAAAGCATTATCACTTCTCTGATTCGTGTAATATACAATATCAGAAAGCGTTGGAGATTCATAAGCAGTTATAAATTCTCTTTTTTCTGGAGTTGGATCCATCGTTCTGGTTATCACTTTTCCTGTAATTAGAAGACCACTTTTCACCATGCTTGCGCGCAAATTATTGGCTAAATAAGCAGGTGCATCTGGCAACTTAGTCGTTAGTGCAAGACCTGTAAACTGATCAGCATAAACCATTTGCTTTATGTAAGGAGAGATGTAATAATAATTTTTATTTTCGGAGAATGGATTGGATTTTTTTGCAATAAGTTTTTCATTCTCTGGACTAATATCCAAAGTGCTCCCAACTGGCAAATAATATTTTCCGCTTTCTAACCAAACAATATTCGCAGGTAAATTTTGCGTTTTATTGGCTTTAAAAATGGCAGTTTGGATAATGATATCTCCATTAACCTTCTTAATTCCCTTATCACCAATGGCTACTAAGAAGTCTGTAATCAAATCGCGGTAAGAAGAAGCTCCGGCTTTGCTGGTTCCTAAAGAAGGATCGCCACTCCCTACAATATATAAATTACCATCTAAATTACCTGCAGCATCAATTTCACCAGAATACTCCAGCTGCGTTATCCAGCGGAATTTTTCTCCTAATAAATTTAAAGCTGTTTCTGTTGTCAATAATTTCGTGGTGGATGCAGGAACTAAAGAGGTGTTTTCATTGTAAGAACTAATTACCTTTTTGGTCTTTGGATCAAAAATTACAAAACCCCATTGTGCATTTTTTAGCACCACATCACTTAACATTGAATTTAAATTAATATCAACCAACTCTTTGGCGCTCATTAATTTTTCTGGGGCGGAATTAGAATATGTATTTTGAGTCTCGTAAGACTGAGGAAGACTGTTCTTAGTAAAAGTACCCTGTCCAAATGCAAAAGCGGAAATTGCGACCGCACCGGAAAGGAAAATATTTTTCAGTTTAATCATTTAATATTATTTATTTGACTATTCATTCTTTAAAGGGAGTACTTAGAGATTAAGCACTCATTCCGAACGGTCAAAAATAGAGATTATTGCTGAAGTAGAATGCTTTAAGAATTATAAATCACTGTAAATTGTGTTAAAAAACGTTAAAAATCAACAAAAATCATCTTTTTAACACTTTGATAAGCCGTTATTTCTTCGAATTCCTCAAAACTTTTCGCAATCAACTTTTTAAATTCTGCATATTTTTTTCCCTTCGGAAATTTTAAAAGAATCTGATATTGGTAGAGTAAGTTTAACTTTCCAATAGGTGATTTTTCTGGACCTAAAACGCATTCTTCTGGCAAATATTTCCGAAGAATGGATCCCAAAAATTGCGAAGCCCGATTGCATTTATCCTCTTTCCGATGCTTTAATTCAATGGATAACAGTTTCACATAAGGTGGATAGTGAAATTTCTTTCGCTCTCGCAAAAAATGTTCGTAAATCTGCGAAACATTATTTTCCTTGAGCAGTTGAAAGACTTCATGCTCCGGATTGTATGTCTGAATTAAAACTTTGCCAGTCCCAGATTTTCTACCAGCTCGCCCCGAAACTTGCGTGATGAGTTGAAAGGCTCTTTCTTCTGCCCGAAAATCTTGCACATAAAGCAAAGAATCTGCGCGTGGAATGGCGATTAATTCAATATTATCAAAATCCAGTCCCTTGGAAATCATTTGGGTACCGACTAAAATTTCAGTTTCGCCGTCCTCTATTTTTTCATATAATTTTTCATAGGCGAACTTTTTTCGCATAGAGTCCACATCCATTCGGTCTATTTCAGCCTCGGGGAAAATTCGGGAAATTTCTTCATGAATTTGCTCAACACCTACTCCACGCACATTTAAATTGTCCGAATGGCATTTTGGACAAGCCGTCGGTTTGGAAGCTTTTTGTCCACAATAATGGCATTTCATCTCATTATTGTACTTGTGATACGTCATCACTACATCGCAGTTTGAGCAGTAATTGACGTAACCACAACTTTCACATTCCACTACATTGGCATAACCACGGCGATTGTGCAAAACCATGGTTTGCTTTTTCAAGTCTAATTCTTTTTGAATTTCCTCCGTAAGATAATGGGAGAAATTACCTACCACTTTTTTCGCATTTTGAGCTTCTTTGAAATTAATCAATTCAAAGTCTGGTAGTTTAATATTTCCGAAGCGTTCACCCAAGAAAACATATTTGATTTTATCTGTTTTTGCATGGTAATATGTTTCCACGGAAGGCGTGGCGGAACCTAAGATAACGGGAGCTCCGTAATATTTTGCGAAAATTTGCGCGGCATCTCTAGCATTAAAAAAAGGTGAAACTTCACGTGGTTTATAGGCAGAATCATGTTCTTCATCGACAACGATTAATCCGATATTTTGAAATGGCAAAAAGAGTGCATTCCTAGTTCCAATCAATATCTTAATGTCATTGTTTCTTATTTTTCGCCAGACTTCTACCCTTTCAAAATCTGTTAATTTTTGATGGTAAAAGCCCAATTGCTTTCCGTATTTTTTTTCTAAACGCTGCACAATTTGTTTGGTGATGGATATCTCGGGGAGAAGAAATAAAACATTTTTCCCTTCTGTGATGGTTTCCTCAATTTTCTCCAAATAAATATGCGTTTTACCGGAAGAAGTTACGCCGTGCAAGAGCACATTTTTTCTTTGTTTAAAAGCTACATCAATTTCATTTTTCGCGACTTTTTGCGCTTCAGTCAATTCTTCCAGATCTTCAATTTCTCCTTGATACGTTTCTAAGCGGTCTTTTTGCAGAAAATATTCCTGCATCCACTTTTTTTCGATCAAAGATTTTAATTGGGAATTGGCAAATTTTTCCTCAAAAAAAACATCGGATTTTTTAATCGGCTGATCCGGAAATTCTGTTTGCTTATCTAAAATATGCAGAAATAATTCTTGCTGTTTGGGCGCCCTTTTTAAGGTGAGTAGGATTTTCGGAATATCATTGATGATACGCTCTAAATTGGGAATTTGAAGATAGGCAACTTCTTTCGCTTTGTATTTCTCCGAGATTTTTTCATCCACCTCAATGTATTGAAGATCAATAAGCGAATTGATGGTTTTCACGATTTCTTTCTTCGGGATAAAGGCTTCAATTTCAGTGATATTAATGAGTTGCCGAACTTCCAAAGCTTGGATGAGGTACATTTCATTAACATCTAAATTTTCAAAATTGACAGTAATGTTCGGTTTTAACTTTAAATATGTTTCACTTTCAAGTTTTAAAGAAGAAGGAAATGCAAAGCGGTAAATCTCCCCTAAATTGCAGAGATAGTAGTATGAAAGCCAATTCCAAAAATTAATTTGCTCCACCGGCAAGATCGGAAATTCATCCAAAGTGCTTATAAGTTCGCGTGGGACAAAACCTTCTGGCTCTTCATTATGAAGTTCAAAAACAATTCCTGTATAGATTTTTTTACCCCGAAATGGAACCAAAACGCGCATTCCTGGTTCAATATTTTCCTGCAATTCTGGCGGAACTTTGTAGGTGAAAGTTCCTTTTAGATTGAGCGGTAAAATAATTTGGGCGAAATTCAATTTGGTGATTCGATGATTTAGTGAAGTGATGATTTGAAGTTTTCATCAATGGTTTTACAAATTTAGAAATAATTTTCGGCTAAAGCCAATTGCATTTTTTGGAAAGAAAAAACGGGCTAAAGCCCGTTCCTATTAATAAATCCAATCATTGAAAATTAAAAACAATGACCTTGTTTAAAATTTACTTGCCTTTTCTTCTGTCTAATTCTTTTTGAATCAATCCTAATTCTCGGCCTGTTTGTCCTTTAACGGAGGTGTTTTCCTGTGCTCGTCTCGTAAGATAAGGCACCACATCTTTCACCGGACCATAAGGAAGATATTTTCCCACATTGTAATTTTTATCTGCCAAATAATAAGTTATATTATCGCTCATTCCATATAATTGCCCAAAATAAATTCGGTTATCATCATGCGCAATACTTCTTTCCTGCATTTTATCCATCACTAATTCTGTGGATTTTTCATTATGTGTCCCCACAAAAAAGGAGACGCTATCCAAATTTTCTAACAAAAAGTCAACGGAGTCATTATAATTTTTATCGGTTGCGTCTTTTGTTGGTTGGATCGGATCTGGATAATTCATTTCTGCTGCACGTTCTCTTTCCTTTTCCATGTATGCGCCACGCACAATTTTGTAACCAATGAAATATCCTTTTTCGTTGGCGCGCTGGATGTGTGCTTCCATATATTCTAATCGACCAGTTCTGTATAATTGAATAGTATTCCACACGATGGCTTTTTCTTTATTGTATTTTTCCATCATCTCTTCTACCAAATGATCTGCAGCATCTTGCATCCAAGTTTCTTCCGCATCTATCATGACTTTTTTATCATGTTCAAAACACAATCTGCACACTTCATCAAATCTCTTCACAATTCTTTCCCATTCCGACTTTTGGCTGGAGGTTAGTTCCGCATTTTTTCCAATCTCTTCATACATTCCTATTCTGCCGAAAGCGGTAGGTTTAAAAACAATAAAAGGAATTGCGGGATTACCCACCGAAAACTTGATAATGTCTTTAATTTCTTTGCACACCGCATCAAACGTTTCTTCTTCCTCTTTGCCCTCAATGGAATAATCGAAAATACTTCCTACCCCTCTTTTCCACATTTGATTAACCGCTTTCAGGCTTTCTTCCCTGGTTTCGCCACCACAAAATTGCTCGAATAAGGTTGCTTTCACAATATTATCTGCAAAAGGCACATTATTATGGATTGAAAAATTAAGGATTCCCGTTCCAATTTTGGTTAATGTAGGTTGTTCAATTAATTTAAACATCCAGAAAGCTTTTCTCAGTTGAGAATCACTTTTATCTGCAAAGGCGATTTGGGTATTATTAAAAATGCTCATTGATACTTTTTATTGAAAGCAAATTTAACAATACTCCGTGAATTGATAAAAAGAATTTATAGTTTAATTTTGCGAAAAATTTTAGATAATGATTTCAATACTCGACGATGATTTCTCCCAGCTCAATATTTATTTAAAGGAAGAAAAACCCTCAAAACTATTTATTTTAGTTGATGAGAACACTCATGAATACTGCCTTCCGATTCTTTTGGGAAATTTAGAAACCAATCTAGAATTTGAAATCATCGAAATTGAGGCGGGTGAAGATTTAAAAACTATTGAAACAGCCACTCAACTTTGGGAGATTCTTGCAGAATTTAATGCGGATAGAAAAGCATTGGTCCTCAATTTAGGAGGCGGAGTGGTGACAGATATGGGCGGATTTGTAGCGTCAACTTATAAAAGAGGAGTTCGGTTTATCAATATTCCCACAACACTTTTGGGAATGTGCGATGCATCAATTGGAGGTAAAACAGGTATTGATCATCAGTTTTTAAAAAATGTAATCGGAACTTTTGCAGAACCGGAAATGATTTTTATTTATACCAAATTCTTAAATACATTACCCTTTACTGAGCTAAGAAGTGGTTTTGCGGAGATGCTGAAACACGGATTGATTGCCGACGTAAACCATTGGACGCAACTAATCAGTATAGAACATCTCACTGCAGAATCAATTTTTCCACTCATAGAAACATCGATGAAAATAAAGGAAAAAGTGGTGAACGAAGATTTTACTGAACAAAATGTCCGCAAAATTTTAAATTTCGGACATACCATCGGACATGGCGCAGAAAGCCTTTTTTTACAGAAAGGAAAAGCTATTCCGCATGGTGAAGCTGTAGCTATCGGAATGATTTGTGAGACATTTTTGTCACAAAAGCAAAATTTAATCAGTGTAGAGGAGACAGAAATGATTATTAAAAACATTAGGAAATTCTATCCTTACGTTTCAATCGCAGAATTTTCAACAGAAGAAATTCTTTCTATAGTCCGTAATGACAAGAAAAATGAAAAAGGTGCTATTCATTTTTCGCTGCTTAATTCAATTGGATCTTGCCTTTATGATTGCAAGGTAGAAGAAGAACTTGTAGGCTCTGCATTACATTATTATCAGGATTTAGGGTAAAAATTGCTAATGAGTTGAATCTCCGTTTTTTAAATCTATTTCTACTTAAATATTACAATATCCTAAGTTACTTTAATATGCTATTAATCAATTAGATACACCTATAATAAATTAAACCGCTGTTTAATATTTATCAGGTTTATTAAGTTTTGGCATAGCGTTTGAAACATCCCCCTCGTAAAACAAAATTTAAAACCGTGGATTAGTAAGCGTTTTGAAAATTTATGCGAGAAGAAAATTATTTTTTAAGCTAAAATTTACTCCGACTTATTAAATCTGCAAAAAAATTAATCAAAAACGAAAATTTAAGAATTATGAAAAAGTTAATTTTAGGTGCAGCAGTAGCTATGAGTTCATTAGCATTTGCACAACAATTTGGAGTTAAAGCAGGTATGAACGTTTCATCACTTTCTACAGAAGAAGGTTTGAGCGATCAAGGATCTAAAATCGGATTTAATGCAGGCGTGTTCATGAATGCTCCAATTGCAACAAATTTCAGTATTCAACCGGAATTATTATACTCTCAAATGGGAGAAAAGTATAATCAGACAATTGCAGGTACTACTTATGCAAGATCTAGACACTTAGATTATATTGCTTTACCTGTAATGTTCCAATATAATGCAACACCAGCATTTTATTTAGAAGCAGGACCAGAACTTGGACTTTTAGTTTCTGCTAAAAACAAATATACTAATGAAAGTGCAAATGATACTTTGGCTGAATCTGATAACTATAAAGATAATCTAAACGGATTTAATGTCGGTCTAGGATTAGGAGCTGGATATTACTTCACACCGCAAATTGGTGTAACTGCAAGATATGTAGCAGGTTTAACAGACATTTTTAAAGATGGCCAAAATAGTGGTGATTCAGTAAAAAACAACGTGTTCCAAGTAGGTTTGGCTTACAAATTCTAAGGAATATTAAACAATTAGAAAAGGTTGAGAATTTATTCTCAACCTTTTTTTTGTTTATTCATCTGTATAATCAGGATCTGGTCCTGCGGGAACAGGATATTTTTCTGTGAAGCATCCAAAGCAATGATTAGAACTGCCTAATATGAGCTTTAAATTATCCATACTCAAAAATTCCAAAGAATCTACTCCTAAATACTGTCGCAATTCTTCAGCATTCATATTGGCAGAAATCAAATCTTTTTTAGTGGGCGTATCAATTCCTAAATAACAAGGTGCTATAATCGGTGGAGATACACTGCGGAAGTGAATTTCTTTTACGCCGGCATCTTTTAAAATTTTGACCAGCCTTTTTGAAGTTGTTCCACGCACAATAGAATCATCAATGATGACTACTCTCTTGCCTTTAATTTCAGAAACAATTGGATTGAGTTTTAAATTGACAATTCTTTCCCGCATTTCCTGAGAAGGAACGATGAAACTTCTGCCAATATATCTGTTTTTAATCAAAACCGGACGAAATGGAATACCTGATGCAATGGAAAAACCAATTGCGGCCGGAACACCAGAATCTGGTACACCGATTACAATATCCGCTTCTACGGGTGCTTGTTCCCAAATTTTCATCCCAGATTTTTCCCGGATCTCATGAACATTTATATTTTCTAAAATTGAATCCGGACGCGCGAAGTAAATGTATTCAAAAGCACAGATCCGTTTTTCGCAATTTTCTTTTACGAGGAAACTCTTTAAACCGGTTTCATTTTCGCTGGTGTACACAATTTCTCCTGGTAAAATATCCCGCACATATTGAGCACCCACCGCATCTAAAGCGACGGATTCAGAAGCTGCAACGAATGTTTTTTCGTCAATCGCTCCCAAAACTAGAGGGCGAATCCCGTGAAAATCCCGGAATGCAAAAAACTTATTCCGTGTCATTCCAACTACAGAATAGGCACCTTTAATTTTTTCCATGGTGGCTTTTATAGCGCCTCTTAATCCCAGATCAAGATTTTTCTGAATTAACCTTAAAATAACTTCAGAATCAGATGTTGCTTTAAATACCACTCCTTCTGCTTCTAACTCTTTTTTAAGTTCGTGCGCATTGGTTAAATTACCATTATGTGCAATAGAAAGGATTATTTGATCATATTCATTCTTTGCGAAGAAGGGTTGAAAATTATATTTTTTCTTGTCGCCTGCAGTGGTATATCTGGTATGACCGATCGCAGAATTTCCCATAAAGCTTTCGGGATTACGGATATCTTTAAATACATCTAAAACAAGCCCTTCATCTTTAATATTCGTGATTTTTCCGTCTTTCATTACAGAAATCCCACAAGCTTCCTGACCTCGGTGTTGTAGGGCAAATAATCCAAACTGAGAGAGAGAAAAGGTATCAACATCATGGTTAGAATAGAGGCCGAAAATCCCACATTCTTCACTCGGAGCATCAAAGGGGTCTTCGATTTTTAACAGATTTCGGCCGTAAGGTCGCTCTGTGAATTGCTGTAAATAATCTTCTTTGTATTGTTGTAAATCTTTCATTTTTTACTTAATCAGAATATTATTTATTCAATACTTTTTTCAAACGGTCATAGATTTCAACGTAAGCTTCGGTAACTTCGCCTAAATCGCGGCGAAATCTATCTTTGTCTAATTTTTTCATGGTATCCTTGTCCCAAAGTCGGCACGTGTCTGGTGAAATTTCATCAGCCAAAATAATTTTTCCCGTGGAATCTTTTCCCATTTCAATTTTAAAATCGACCAAGATTATATTCATCTGATTAAATAAGTCAATTAAAATATCATTGATATCTGAGGTCAATTCATACATTTCATCCAATTCCTCATAGGTTGCAGCTCCAAGAAATACCGCATGATGATCGTTGATTAAGGGATCTCCCAAATCATCTCTTTTATAACAAAGATCAAAAATTGTGTTGGGAGATTTTATGCCTTCTTCCACGCCTAATCTTTGAGCCATGCTTCCTGCAGAATAGTTTCTCACCACCATTTCTAAAGGGATAATCTTTACTTTTTTTACCAACTGCTCTCTTTCATCAATTTTTTTAATGAAATGGGTTGGAATTCCTTTATCATTCAGATAGTCAAAAATTAGGGTTGTGATTGCATTATTCATTTCACCTTTTAAGTCTACACTTCCCTTTTTCTGAGCGTTAAACGCAGTTGCATCATCTTTAAAACGCACGATCACCTCATTCGGCACATCCGTTTCAAAAACTTGTTTTGCTTTTCCTTCATATAGCATTGCTCCTTTTGTCATTGTACTTAGTATTAAATTTTTATTAGATTTTAATTAAAATTCCCGTGAGAATTGCAATTCCGAAACTCAGTAGTGTTCCTATTAAGACGTATTCTGTGAGTTTTCTTTGTTTTGCTTCTGCTAAATCACTGAATCTGAAAACTGATTTTGCGGCGATCATAAAGCCTACACCTTCCCAATGATTGACCAAGATAAAGACGAAAACAAGCAAACGCTCCAGAATTCCGATATACTTTCCTGCATTAACTAGCGATTCTGTTTGTAATTTACTGTGATCTACACTAACTGGCGTCCAAATGGAAATTATTGTTTTTATAAAAATAGAAGATGGCACCGTAAGAAATACTAGCGCGGTTACGATTTTCAGATTTTCTGGATTCAAGATATCTTCCCATCTAAGATACGGAAAGTAAAAGACCGATAATAGAACGATGACTAAAAAATGCAGAGATTGATCTACAAAAAGCCAAGTTCTTTGGGATTTAGGTTTTTGCAAATGGAGTTTTACGGCATCAATTATAAAATGGGTAATTGCCACTATTGCTGCAATCCACCATAAAGTAAGATCACCCAGAAATAGGAGTGCTAGAATAAAATGGACGAGGATATGAAGGTACAGATAAAAGCTGCTGGTTTTTTTTTTCTCTTTATCAGCAACCCAAGAATTTGGCTGGAGAAGAAAATCTCCTAATAAATGCGCTAATATGAGTGGAATAAAAATCATTTATAATTCGGCGATTTTTTTTCTAAAGTATAAATCTGTTTCTAATATAAGATCATAGTTTGCTCGCTTTACGCGTTGACTCACAGAGGATTGCGTGATACTGAGTTCTTTTGCAAGTGCATCTTGGGTGAGTTCTTTATTGGTGAGCAACTCATGAATAATCTGTGCCGTGGCAACCGTCCAATTATCGAAATCGATAGAAGACCATTTAAAGAGCATGTTTAAATCCCTGTTGATTTTTTCATTTTCTGTTTTGATTGACAATGTTTTGCCTTCTGCTTTAATATCTGTCAAAAGCCGACCGGAATTGACGTAAGCCGAACCATTCGATTCTGTAATTTTTTCGGAGGAAAAAACTTCATTTCCAATCCCAATGGCTAATCTTACATCTAAATTTTCAAAAGTTTTAATGAGTGATTTGATGACTAACGATCTATTGAAGACCTCTTTAACATTGCATTTCATCTGAAATTCGTCTCCTCTGTAGACTTCCCAATTCGCTGGCGTTTCTGACCATGTGCCTAAAATATTTTTCAATTTTGGCAACCATAATTCCGTATCGGTATTTTGGGAATTGATAATATCTCCAGTAATTATGGCTATCATTCTACAAATATAAGTATTATTCCTAATAAGTGGCATATATTAGGTAAAAAGATTATAATGACATATTATAAGCTTAATAGCTAATAAATAGAATAAAAAATAAGGTCAAAAGATTATAAATGGTCAATATTATCAATTAGCCTTATATCACCTGTTACATGAAATATTCTACTCCGTTTCTAAAAATATTATGATAATTGGCAGTTGGAATATTTTTCATTAATCCTTCAGAAAATCGTTCAGGATGGCCCATTCTACCGAAAATTTTACCACTCTCACTCGTAATTCCTTCGATACCAAAAAGGGAATTATTTGGATTAAAAGGCATTCCATGTGCAACGTTAGCTTCCTGATCAATATACTGCGTTGCAATCTGACCTTTTATATACAACTGCTTAATTACCTCTTCAGACGCCATGAATCTACCTTCTCCATGGGAAATTGGGATGGTATAAACTTTCCCCTTCATCCCTTTCAACCAAGGCGAATCATCATTAATCACTTTTACATCTACCATCTGAGAAATATGCCGTCCAATTGCATTATGAGCCAATGTTGGGGAATCTGCATCCAAGTCCCGAATTTTACCATACGGCAAAAGCCCAGATTTTACCAGGGCCTGAAAACCATTACAAATCCCCAAAATCATCCCATCTCGGTCCAACAAATTTTGAACAGCTTCTCTAATCCGCTCATTCTTTAAAACGTTCACAATAAATTTAGCAGAACCATCAGGTTCATCACCCGCAGAAAAACCACCAGATAAAGCTAAAATTTGGGAGTCATTAATTTCGGAAATCCAAGCGTCTAAACTTTCATTAAGAAGATGATGATTTAAATTAATCAAAGGCAAACTTGAAATTTTCGCTCCTTCTTTTCGAAAGGCATTTTGTGTCTCATATTCACAATTAGTTCCAGGAAAAATTGGGAGAAAAACTTTCGGCTGTGCTATTTTATGAGTTCTCATTAGAATCTGACTTGGCTTAATAGCATTTAAATTCTCATCGATATTAAGGACAATATTGTGCTTTTCTATAGTAGAAAATAAATCTTCAAATGTTCCCGTATAAACATCAAGTAAATTTTTGATTTTAAAATCTAAACCATTGATTTTCAAAGCTTCAAAATTTACAACCTCTCCAATTACTTGAAGTAAAGAATGATTGATTTCCTCTGTACTTTCTATGAGGAAACTGCCACAACCCTTTTTCAACAATAGGTTTTCCGAGACCTTAATATCCGCGCCAAAATGATTACCGAAAGTCATTTTCGCCAAGGCCACTGCAATACCTCCATCCTTAATTGTCTTCACCGAAACAATCTTTCTAGTGGAAATTTTTTGATGTACAAACTCAAAAATTTCTTTTAAATTTTTGTAATCCGGCATTCCATTTTCTTGCGGAGTATGATTAAATAAATACAATTTATTCCCTATCTTTTTCAATTCAGGAGAGATGATATTTTTCTTCTCGCCGTTCGCACAAGCAAAAGAAATTAACGTTGGTGGAACATGAATGTCATTAAAACTACCGCTCATGGAATCTTTTCCACCAATGGCAGCCAATTCAAAATTCATTTGAGCATCATACGCTCCCAAAAGTGCGGCTAAAGGTTTACCCCATTTCTCAGCGTCTTTACCCAATTTTTCAAAATACTCCTGAAAACTTAAACGGATATTTTTATAATCACCGCCCATCGCCACAATTTTGGCGACACTTTCTACCACCGCATTTGCAGCACCCACCAAAGAATTTTGGGACGACACATCTGCATCAAATCCCCAACTTGCGAGTGATACAGTTTCTACGTTCTTCGCGTGCAATACAGGCAACGTTTGAACGCTTCCTTCCATTTCTGTCATTTGATACCTGCCACCAAAAGGCATTGCTACGGTTGTTCCACCCACGGAGGAATCAAACATTTCTATAAGACCTTTTTGAGAGGCTATATTTTTATCCGCCAACAGTGTTAAGAAATTTTCTTCGTTAAAGGTTATCTCCTTATTTTCAACAGGTTGCAAGTGGGAAATTGAGGCGTGCTGTTTTTTAGCACACCCATTAGAATCTAAAAATTCTCGACTTAAATCGACAATCGTTTTTCCCTGCCAAAACATCTTCATGCGGCCCGAATCCGTTACTTTTGCAACCTCTACCGCTTCTATGTTCTCCTTTTGACAATATTTTATAAATTGATCTTTGTCTTTTGCTTCAATGACTACTGCCATTCTTTCTTGTGATTCCGATATTGCGAGTTCTGTTCCGTTCAAACCTTCATATTTAAGCGGAAGATGATCCAAATTAATTTCTAAGGAATCTGCAATTTCTCCGATGGCTACTGAAACTCCGCCCGCACCGAAATCATTTGATTTCTTAATTAAAGTTGTCACTTCTTTATTTCGGAATAATCGCTGAATTTTTCTTTCTTCTACGGCATTACCTTTTTGAACTTCCGTAGAAAGCTCATGAATAGAAGTCTCGTCCTGCTCTTTGGAACTTCCGGTTGCCCCACCAACACCATCTCTACCTGTAGCTCCACCTAATAAAATAACCAAGTCGCCAGTTTCTGGCTTTTCCCGTCGGACCCAATCTTTTTTCACTGCACCTACAACGAAGCCCACTTCCATGCGTTTCGCTTTGTAACCTTCGTGATAAATTTCGTGCACAGATGTTGTAGCTAACCCGATTTGATTTCCATAAGAGGAATATCCGTTTGCAGCTTGTTTCGTAATTGTTCTTTGCGGAAGCTTTCCGGGTAACGTTTGTGAAATTGGCTCCAACACATCTGCTGCACCAGTTAATCTCATGGCTTGATACACAAAAGCTCTGCCTGATAAAGGATCGCGAATGGCGCCACCTAAACAGGTTGAAGCGCCACCAAAAGGTTCTATTTCTGTGGGATGATTATGGGTTTCGTTTTTAAATAATAAATACCATGGTTCTTTTTTACCATCAAATTCGGCTTCAATTTCAATTGTACAGGCATTAATCTCGTCAGAAACAACCAAATTATCCAGCTTTCCGGTTTTGTGAAAATATCGTGCACAAACAGTCGCCAAATCCATCAAGGAAATTGGCTTGGCTTCTCGCCCTAAGAATTTTCGTTTTTCTAAATAATCATTAAATATCGATTCTAAAGTAGATTTAAAAGAATCATTAAATTGAATATCAGTCAATTCCGTTTCAAAAGTGGTATGTCGGCAGTGATCGCTCCAATACGTATCCAAAACTTTGAGTTCTGTCTCGGTTGGATTTCTATTCTCGGTTTTAAAGTAATTTTGGATAAAATCTAAATCATCTAAACCAAAAGAAAATCCGTGGTTGGTATAAAATCCCTCAAGTTCTTCCTTCGAAAACTCATTAAAACCTTGGAATGTTAACACTTGGTCTGGAATTTCTTGCTTTGGAATTTCCAATTTTGCCAAGTTTTTCTCCTGCGCTTCAACTTTATTGATGAGGATATTTTTGATGGTTTCTAAATCCTCTTCCGTCGCACCAAAAAATTCGTACAATTTTCCACTACGGACAATAGATGATTCATTTCCCGTCAATAAAGCGATGCATTGCTGTGCAGAATCTGCTCTCTGATCATATTGACCTGGTAAAAATTCTGTTGAAAAATGCAAATTTCTCGCAGGATTTTCGGCGTGGAGAATGTCTGTCACTGGATCCACAAAAGTATTGAAGATCACTTTATTCAATTCGTCTTCGTTTACCTCAAACACATCGTAAACGTTATACATTTTCACATTTTGCAAATGTGGAATCGTATTTTTTAACTCATCAAATATTTTAGGACTTTCTACATCGAAAATTCCTTTTTTTTCTACGAAAATTCGTTTTTTCATTTTCAATTTTATTGATAAACTTTGTCAAAAATTTAGAACTTTAACAAAGTAAAAAATGCAGCCAAAAAGGCTGCATTAAAATTTAAACTTTAAGGTCGGCTTTTAGCCCAATTAGTTCGGAATATTTATCAAGAATAGGCTTCACTTCATTTTCGATAAATTCTTCAGTTTGAATTGGTGCAAAACCAATGAAATTTTTGGGATCCAAAACTTCTGCAATTTTAGATTTGTCCATTTTTAAAGAATCATCCTTCATAATTCGCTCGATCAGGTCATTTTCCTTGCCTTCCATTTTCACTTTTTTTGAAGCTTCCATGGAATGAACACGAATTGTTTCATGAATTTCCTGTCGGTCTCCGCCGGCTTTTACTTCTTCCATGATGATATATTCTGTGGCCATAAAAGGAAGTTCTTCCATGATATGTTTGCGGATTCTATTTTCGTAAACCACAATTCCGTCCATAATATTATTCCAGATCAAGAGAATCGCATCCACGGCTAAAAATGCTTGTGGAATGGTTAATCTTTTGTTGGCAGAATCATCTAGAGTTCGCTCAAACCATTGTGTAGAAGCAACCATGGCTGAACTTGTTGCCAAAGACATTACAAATTTTGCCAAGGCTCCAATTCTTTCAGATCGCATCGGATTTCTTTTATAAGCCATCGCCGAAGAGCCAATTTGACTTTTTTCAAAAGGTTCTTCTAGCTCTTTTAAATTCTGGAGGAGCCTTAAATCATTTGTGAATTTATGGGCAGATTGTGCAATATTGGAAAGCAAGGAAACCACTTTCGCGTCGATTTTTCGATCGTATGTTTGTCCGGAAACGCCAAAAACTTTTTCAAATCCAAATCTATTAGAAAGTTCTTTATCTAAGGTTTTTACTTTATCATAATCCCCGTCAAATAATTCTAAAAAGCTGGCTGCAGTTCCCGTAGTTCCTTTAACTCCTCTAAATCTTAAAGTCTCTAGAAAGAATTCCAATTCTTCTAAATCTAAAATTAATGATTGTAACCAAAGCGTGGCTCTTTTACCGACCGTCGTTAATTGTGCAGGTTGATAATGGGTAAATCCTAGAGTGGGTAAATCTTTATATTCAAGAGCAAATGAACTCAGTTTTTGGATGACATTAACCAACTGCTTTTTTAGGTGCAATAGTCCATCACGCATTTGAATAAGATCCGTATTGTCTCCTACAAATGCGGAAGTTGCGCCTAAATGAATAATTCCTTTCGCCAAAGGAGCTGCGTCGCCATAAGTATGCACATGCGCCATAACATCATGACGGAATTTCTTTTCATATTCTGCAGCTTTCTCATAGTCAATGTCTTCGGCATTGTCTTTCAGTTGGGAAATCTGTTCCTCAGAAATATCAAGTCCTAAATCTTTTTCAATTTCAGCGAGTGCAATCCACAGTTTTCGCCAGTTTCGGAACTTGTTATTGGGTGAGAAATTATAGAGCATTTCTTCACTCGAATAACGTTCTTCAAGCGGGTTTTTGTAAGAATTCATTGTAAATCTTTAAGGACACAAAAGTAATAGTTTAAGAGGAGAAATGAAAGTTAATCAATCTTAAATAAATTTTTTTGTTATTATATTATTTAGCACATTATTAAAAATTACGTGTTTTTAATTATATGATGAATTAAATGAGTAGATTTAAGAAATAGACTGTAAGAAAATGAATGTAGACTTTATCATTATTGGGGCGGGTTCTTCTGGAAGTGTTTTAGCAAATCGCCTGAGTAAAAATCAAGAAAATTCTGTTTTATTATTAGAAGCAGGTGGAAAACCAAGTTTTCTATCAAAAATTCCGGGTTGGTACAGTTTATTGAATCGCGGCAAAATGGATTGGGCATTTTCGACAGAGCCTCAAAAATTTGTCAATAATCGAAATATATATATTCCAAGAGGGAAATCCTTAGGCGGTTCAAGTGCAACAAATGCAATGGCATATGTGCGCGGAAATGCAAAAGATTATGATGATTGGCAAGAAATGGGAAATGAGGGTTGGAATTACGAATCAGTTCTTCCCTATTTCAAAAAATCTGAAAATAACTTTTCCTTTAATGATAAGTTTCACGGGAAGGATGGCGAATTAAAAGTTTCATTAAGAAAAGAATACAGTAAGTCGACCTATAACTTTATCGAAGCCTGTAATGAAAATGGCTTAAATTTTAATGAAGATTATAATGGCGAAAAGCAGGAAGGTTCTTCATTTTTGCAATTCACGATTGATCAAAATATTCGTCAAAGTACATACGAAGCATTTCTAAAACCCATATCTGATCGAACAAATCTAACCCTCAAAACAAAGACTTCGGTCAAAAAAATATTGATAGAAAATGGGAAAGCGATTGGTGTCGAAATTTACACTGGCAAAAATTCAACGGAAAAAATATTTTGCAATAAGGAAGTCATTCTTTGTGCGGGTGCCATTCAATCTCCACAACTTTTAAAAATTTCAGGAATTGGTCCAAAAGAGGAACTTAAAAAGTTTGACATCGATGTAATTAAAGATTTACCCGCAGTTGGGGAAAATCTGAAAGACCACGTTTGGACAGGAACAAGCGATTTTAGTAAGGTGAACGGACTAAATAATGTCATTAAGAAAACTGGTTTCGTCAACAACTTATTTCAATATTTACGAAAGAAAGAATCTTTGCTCAATCATTCGATCATAGAAACCACGTCTTTTTTTAAATCTTCAGAAGATCAAAAAGTTCCTGATTTACAATTTCACTTCTCGCCTTTGCACATGGGAAAGGATTATAAAGCAGATCTATACAATCCTTTTTCCCTCCCAACAACCAATGGATACACGATTTTAGCAATTTTACTTCATCCAGAAAGTACGGGTTCTATTCTTTTGCAATCTAAGGACAGCCGAATTGCGCCTCTTATTCAACCTAATTTCTTATCTCATGAAAACGATGTGAACCGTTTATTAATTGGCTTAAAGAAAGCAATGGATATAATGGATTCGTCTAGTTTTGATGATGTCCGGCTGGAGAAAATGGATTGGCCCAAAAGGAATTCATCTGATGAAGTTTTAATTGAGCATCTTAAAAAAACCTTGGAAACGCTTTATCATCCAGTTGGAACCTGCAGAATGGGAAATGATGAAAATTCTGTGGTTAACAATAAGTTGCAAGTTCACGGAATTGAAAATCTGAGAATTGCGGATGCTTCCATCATGCCCGATATTATTTCTGGAAATACCAATGCGGCATGTATTATGATTGGGGAAAGAGCAGCAGGATTTATAATAAATAATTAAAAGATTTTTAAATCTTTTAAACAAAATACACTTCAAAAAATAAATAATGGATTTTCAAAATATATTAGAAAAGCAAAGAGAATTTTTCAATTCGCAAAAGACGAAGAATGTCAAATTCAGAAAAATGTATCTGAAAAAACTACGGGATGCCTTGGTCAATAATGAACAAGAACTTTACAGAGCAATCTTCGAGGATTTCGGAAAATCAAAATTTGACACCTATACCACAGAGATTTCCTTTGTTTTAAAGGATATTGACTACTATTTAAAAAATATAAATTCCCTTTCAAAGCCAAAAAAAGTTTCGACCAACTTAGCAAATCAATTTGGTTCTAGTAAAATTTACAGTGACCCTTTGGGATGTACTTTGGTGATTGGTGCTTGGAATTACCCTTACCAACTTTCACTCTCACCGATGGTGACGGCAATTGCAGCTGGAAATACCTGTATCTTAAAACCAAGTGAAGTATCAGAAAATACGGCAAAAGCAATGTCAAAGATTATAACTGATGTTTTTCCACCAGAATATGTATCCTTAATAGAAGGCGGCGTAGAGGAAACAACCGAACTTCTAAAGCTTAAATTTGATAAAATATTTTTTACTGGAAGTACCAAAGTTGGAAAGATTGTGTACGAAGCGGCGGCGAAAAACTTAACGCCAGTTACCTTAGAATTAGGCGGGAAAAGTCCAGCAATTGTTTCGTCAACAGCAGATTTTGACGTCGCTGCAAAAAGAATTGTTTGGGGCAAATTTATTAATGCTGGGCAAACGTGTGTAGCGCCAGATTATATTTTAGTGGATGAAAAAGTGAAAGACAGCTTCTTGGACACCCTAAAATCTTATATTCAGAAATTTGAATACACGGCGGAGTCGCCTCAATACACCCAAATTATCAACATTAGAAATTTTGA
Source organism: Chryseobacterium sp. MP_3.2 (assembly GCF_035984805.1). Taxonomy (NCBI): domain Bacteria; kingdom Pseudomonadati; phylum Bacteroidota; class Flavobacteriia; order Flavobacteriales; family Weeksellaceae; genus Chryseobacterium; species Chryseobacterium sp. MP_3.2. The sequence continues at coordinate 108,988 of NZ_JAXCHW010000007.1, forward strand.
ACGATTGGTAAAAATGATTGATCAGGATAAAATTTTCGTGGGTGGGAATTCTGATGCTGCTAAAAGATTCATTGAACCAACTATTCTTCATAATGTTACCTGGGATGATGCTGTAATGAAGGAAGAAATTTTCGGTCCTATTCTTCCCGTGCTGACTTTTAACAACTTTAATGAAGCGTTACGAATGATTGCAGAGCAAGAAAAACCACTTTCCGCGTATTTATTTACCAAGGATTCTGATGAAATCGAAAATTTTGTAAATAAGATTTCTTTCGGTGGTGGTTGTATCAATGATGTGGTAATGCATTTAAGCAATGATAACTTACCTTTTGGCGGTGTGGGTAATTCTGGAATTGGAAGTTATCACGGTAAATATGGATTCCAAACTTTTTCTCACCAAAAAAGCGTTTTAGACCGCGCAACTTGGGGCGAACCCGATTTAAAATATCCACCTTATACTGAAGATAAACTCAATTGGATTAAAAAATTACTCTAATAAAAAAACCGAGAAATTTCTCGGTTTTTTTTGTTTATGCTTTTGGCGTCCACTTATTAAAAAAGTCTTTAACTTTTTGCAAGCTGTATCCTTTTCCTTCCTCCAAAACTGCGCTATCTTGGGTATGAATCATTTTACCATTCTGATCTAAAACGATGAAAACGGGGTATCCAAACTTTTTTCCTGGATTATCATAGGCTGCAAAAACTTTTTCGTTTTTATTTTCTGGCGAATAATTAAGATGGTAATAAATATAATTTCGATCTACAATTTGTTTTAACTCTGGAGTTTTTTGAACATAATCATTAAATCTTAAACACCAGATGCACCAGTTTCCACCAGCTTGAATCATGATATTTTTATTTTCTGCTTTTGCCTGTGCTACTAATTCTTTAATTTTAGCTTCCGCATCTTCCTTGTCATTATAAGGTTTTGGTAGTTTTCCCAGTTCAGCTGCGGCCAATTTTTTCTTTTCTGCTAGAATTTCGGCACTATCCTTTGCAACCACTGTGGTATCACTATCCGTTATTTGCACTTCTTCATTTTTTTGGGAACATGCAGTGCTAAATACTAATGCTGTGGCTAAAAACCCTATTTTCAATTTCGATTTGTTCATGAAATTATTTTTGTTTCTATAAATTTAGATTTTCCTGCTACAAATATTAAACCTAAGTGCTAATTATTCTTAAATTTGCAGGCTGCATGATGAATATCCTCCTTAAAATTTTATTTCTAATTTCTAAATTACCGTTGAGAATACTGTATCTATTTTCGGATCTTATTTTCTTTTTTAACTATTACTTTGTGGGTTATCGCAAGTCAATTGTTTTAGAGAACCTTCAAAAATCCTTTCCGAATAAAGACAAAAGCGAACTGGAGCAGATTAGAAAAAAATTTTTCCACAATTTTTCGGATTATATTGTAGAAACCATTCGCTCCTTTACGATTAGCCAAAATGAAGTCCGAGTTAGAGTTCAGCATTTAAATCAAGATTTATTTCATGAGGCTAAAAAAGAGGGAGAAAATATTATCTTATTGGCGGGTCATGTTTTTAACTGGGAATGGTTCAATGCTTTGGCCAGTGTTGTTCCCCAAGAACATTCTCATCCTGTATATAGAAAGGTCCAAAGTAAATTTTGGGAAGATCAAATTAAGAAGATTAGAAATAGCTTTGGAAATAAAGCTTTAGAAGCGGGAGAAGTGATGCGACATATTTTTCGGAATAAAAATGATGGTAATACGATCTATATGTTTGTGGCTGATCAAACGCCGCATATCAGTTTTGTAGATACTGGTTTAGAATTCTTACATCAGAAAACGCCAGTTTTTACAGGTTACGATAAGTTGGCAACCAGAATGAACTTAACTTTTATCTATTGCGAAATGAAGAAAGTTAAGAGAGGTTACTACCAAATCAATTACCATAAAATTACGCCTGATGGGGAAAAGTTTGTAGAAAATGAAGTCCTTAAAAAATTCCATCAACTACTGGAAAATACCATTAATAAAAGGCCAGATAACTATTTATGGTCTCATAGAAAATGGAAATATGCGCACGGAATTAAAAAAATGGTTTAATACCTTACAATCTTACTAATATCTAAAAATTTGAAGTCTTTAGCAATTGTTATCTTAAACTGGAATGGCAAAAATTGGTTAGAACAATTTCTTCCGAGTGTGTTGAAGCATTCTGAAGGTGCTACCATATATGTGATAGACAATGCCTCCACAGACGATTCAGTTTCTTTTTTACAAACTAATTTTCCCAATGTAAAAAACATTATCAACAAAGAGAATTTTGGATTCGCAGGCGGCTACAATGAAGGTTTAAAGAGTGTTCCCGAAGAAATTTACTGCCTTTTAAATTCGGATGTCGAAGTAACGCCAAACTGGATTCATCCTATTCTATCCATATTTTCAAAGGATTCTGAAATCGCCGCCATACAGCCAAAAATATTGGATTATAACCAAAGAGCATATTTTGAGTTTGCCGGAGCCGGAGGAGGATTAATTGACAATCTAGGGTTTCCCTATTGTAGAGGAAGGGTTTTTGATAAAATAGAAAAAGACGAAGGTCAATTTGATGATACAACAGAAATTTTTTGGGCCTCTGGATGTTGTCTTTTCATACGATCCAAGGATTTTTGGGCGCAGAAAGGATTTGACGAAAGGTTTTTTGCGCACCAAGAAGAAATCGATTTATGTTGGCGTCTGAAAAATAAAGGACGAAAAATATTCTACACGGGAAAATCCGCAGTGTATCACGTTGGTGGCGGAACATTAAGCCAGCAAAATCCGCAAAAAACTTTTTTGAATATCAGAAATAATCTTTCCATGCTGGTGAAGAATCTCCCACTCGCTACTTTAATTTGGATATTCCCCATACGATTAATTCTGGACGTTTTTGCAGGATTTTATTTTGCATATAAAAATGGACTTTCACATTTGTGGGCTTTAATCAGAGCACACTTTTCCGTATATGCACAATTTTGCGGAACTTGGAAAAGGCGAGGGAAACATCAAATCAAAAATTACTACCAGGAAAAATGGTTGGTTTTTAAACATTTTTTATCCTAAGTCAAGCAGTCTGTCTTCTTCTTATTAAACTTCAAATTAAAATATCTACATTTATGCTAACGTATGAAAATAGATTTTTACTTAATATTGGGAATCATCATCGCCCTAATTTTGGTTCTGGGGATTTTGATTTATTTTTTTCAACATCGATTTTTTTTTCAGCCAGAAAAATTACCTCCCGACTTTAAATTTGCGTACGATAATTTAAAAGCGGAAGAGAAAACCGTAGAACCAGAAGCTGGCGCACAAATCAATTACCTCCATTTTCAAGTTGATGACCCAAAAGGTGTCGTAATTTATTTAAAAGGAAATACGAAAAGCATCAAAGGTTGGGGGAAATTTGCGATTGATTTTACACGACTCAATTATGAAGTCATCATGATGGATTATCGGGGCTTCGGAAAAAGTACGGGAAAACGAACTGTTGAAGCCATGAAACGCGATACTCAATACATTTATGACTTGGTTAAGGAAAAATATACAGAAGATAAAATCACTGTTTACGGCAGATCTTTGGGATCTGGATTTGCCGCGAGATTGGCGGCGAAAAATAATCCACGACTTCTTATTCTTACGTCGCCACTCTATTCTCTTCTTCGCACCATTCATCGTTATCTTCCTTTTATGCCGGCGAAACCATTTCTGCGGTATAATATTCCCACCTTCCATTATCTGAAAAATGTAAGATGCCCCATCAAAATTATTCATGGTAGTGATGATCGATTGGTTCCTCTTAATACGGCCGTAGATTTATCGGAAATTAATCCCAAATTAACGCGACTCTACGTCATTTTGCGGGCGGGCCATATCGATATTCATCAGTTTGAAGAATATCATCGCGTGATGGAAGAGATTTTTGAGGAAAGAAAAGTTTTTATCGATCACGGAAAAACCAGCATGGGGCAAAATCATCGCAAGTAAAGCACTTCGCAATACGCCCAAAAAAATTATCTTTACAAAAATTTAAAATTTAATGGAATTATTGATCATCATTTTACTGGTCTTATTGAATGGCGTATTTGCCATGTCTGAAATGTCTCTGGTTTCCTCGCGGAAATTTAAGCTAGAAAATGCGTCAAAAAAAGGCAGCGCTGGTGCAAAAAAAGCCATAGAACTCTCAGAAAATCCTACCAAATTTCTCTCTACCGTACAAATAGGAATTACGCTAATCGGTATTTTATTAGGGGTTTATTCTGGTGAAAATCTCACAAATGATTTTCGAAGTTTTCTGGATCAATTTCCTGTTATTCAGCCCTACTCCAAAACATTGGCAACCATAGGAATTGTAATTTTCATTACTTTCTTATCCATCCTTTTGGGGGAACTCTTACCGAAAAGAATTGCCATGACTTATCCAGAACGGATCATAACAATGCTTTCAAAGCCGATGGATGTTTTATCCAAAATAACCTCCCCCTTTGTATGGCTGCTAACTACCTCAAATAACTTAATACTAAAGCTTTTTGGTATCAAAAGCACCTCAGACAGCATTGTAACAGAAGAAGAAATTAAATCGATTGTGAGAGAAAGTGCGCAAGAAGGTCAGATTGATTACATTGAACACAATATTGTAGAGCGCGTTTTCGAATTGGGTGACCGTAAAATTAATACACTCTTAACGCATCGAACCGCCATGACTTTCTTGAATAGTCAAGACAGTTTAGAAGTAACATTGGCAAAAATTAAAGAAGAAAAACACAATTCTTATCCAGTAGTCAATGGAAATGGATTAGATGATATCATCGGGATTGTAGTGATGAAAGATCTTTTCCCTATTGATGATCCAGAAAACTTTGATTTAAAAAAATACTTGAGGCAACCCCTTTATTTGAATGAAAATTATTACGCCTACAAAGTTTTAGAAGTTTTTAAACAAAAGCAGAATCACTACGGAATTGTAATTGACGAGTACGGCAATACAGTGGGAATGGTGACCATGCACGATGTTTTAGATGCCTTAGTTGGTGATACGGCAATGAATGAAAATTTTGATTATCGAATTATTCAACGAAGTGAAAATTCTTGGCTTGCAGACGCACAATTCCCCATCGTGGAATTTATTAAGTATTTCGATTTGGAATATGAGTTTGATAATAAAGACAATTATACCACGCTGGTTGGCTTTTTCTTGAATGAGCACAATGGCTCTACGGAAATAGGAGACAAAGTTAACATTGAAGATTTGGAATTAGAAATCATTGATAAGGACAAACAGCGCGTGGATAAGATTTTAATTACCAGAATTTCTTCCTAAAAAAAATGCATGGGTAAAATCCTTCAATATCTACAAGAGAAAGTGGTGTTTTTGCCCTCGGTTTTACCCCATCACCACGCTTTTGACTTTAAGCAAAATTTTGAAGAATATTTGTGGGAGACTCCATTTGGGGGGGAAATTAATGTGCTGCATTTCCAGGTTGAAAATCCAAGAGGAGTCATTCTCTACTTTCATGGCAATGCCGATAATTTGCACCGCTGGGGTAAAATTGCAAGTGAGCTGTGCCTTTTCGGGTATGATATTTTGGTGATGGATTACCGTGGTTACGGAAAAAGTACAGGACCCAGAAATGAACATTATCTTTATTCTGATGCCCTGTTTGCTTTTCAATTTGCTTCAGACCATTATGGAGCACAAAATGTGATTGTTTATGGACGCAGCTTGGGTGGAGCTTTCGCCCTGAAAGTTGCCACAGAAAACCAGCCAAAATTTGTTGTTTTAGAAGCTGCATTTTATAATCTGCAAGATATGATCAATCGCTGGCTTCCCGTAAAAGTCACCGACAAAGTGTCTCCCAAAATGACCTATCACTTTCTGTCAAACGAAATTATATTGGATGTTAATGTTCCGCTGTATCATTTTCATGGTTCCAAAGACTTCGTGGTTCCTTTAAAATCTGGAAAAAAACTCTTCTCTTTATACGAAGAAGCAAAACCAGGCATCGAAAAAAAATTCATAGAAATTACTGGCGGGAAGCATGATGACTTGGCAAAATTTGATCTTTTTCGGCGCGAACTTAATAGTATTCTGAATCAATAAGTTTTTGAAATAATAAAGATTTGAATCTTAAGAAAGACCTATATTTTATTTATTTTTGCACGTCTTTATATTTTAAACCTTCCCCTTCTACAAATATAATTTTCCATGATTGATTTTTGTGCCATTGATTTTGAAACCGCTACACACGAAAGAAATTCTGCGTGCGAAATGGGAATTTGTGTGGTAGAAAATGGCGTCATTGTAAAAACTCAGACTTGGCTCATTAAGCCGCCAAGTTTTCCCTACTTTCATCCTAGAAATATTGATGTGCATGGAATTTATCCCAAAGATGTTCAAGATTCCCCCACTTTTGAGGAGATTTGGCATGAAGCCGAAGAATTAATGTATGGCAATTTAATGGTAGCGCACAATGCGGGATTTGATGCAGGTGTACTACGAAGTTGTCTTGATTATTATGGCTTTTTTAAACCGAAATTAAATTACTTGTGCAGCATTTCTTTGGCCAAAAAGTCTTGGAAAAATTTACCAAAATATGGTTTGAAAAGTTTGGCGGAGCATCACAGTATTTCCTTTAAGCATCACCGCGCGGGAGATGACGCAGAAGTTTGCGCGAGAATAGCTTTGCTGGCGTGCGAGCGTTTAATGCTCACGAGAACTGAGGAAGTAAATGAATTAATGAAGAAAAATCTAAAAGTACTTTAAATCAAAAAAAAATTGACTGCAAGAGTCAATTTATATTTTAGTTGCTTAAAACTTCGGAGACCAAATTGAATTTTGGAATTTCTATTTCCATATTTGTATTGGTCAAAAGTTGTGAACAGTAATAGGTTCCCGTCATGTTTCCGACACCAGATCGCAGAACGACATTAGAAAAGTATTTAAAAGTTTCTCCCGGATGAATTTCTGGGGTTAAACCAATCACACCATCGCCGCTCACTTCCGTAAAACCAAATCCGACATCATAAATCAACCATTTTCTTCGGAGAAGTTTGATAGAAAATTCGCCTAAATTTTCAATAGTGATGTTATAGCGGAAAACGTGGCGATTGTCTGAGGGAAAACTATTTTTCACATCATACTCTGGCGTCACGGTCACTTTAATATCGAAAGTAGTGGTAGAAAACATAACACATATTTTAAGACCTTATACAAAAATCCCGCCTTTTTTTGACGGGTTTTTCAATATGTCGATATATATAATCTATCGTTAAAGTTCTAAAGCTTTTCTTTCGTCCCCGTTCATCAAATGTTCTACTGGATTATCAATTGCTTCTTTAATGGCCACCAAGAAACCTACGGATTCTTTACCATCAATAATTCTGTGATCATAAGAAACTGCCAAATACATCATCGGGCGAATAACTACCTGGCCATCAACTGCAACAGGTCTCTGGATAATATTATGCATCCCTAGGATAGCAGATTGCGGTGGGTTAATAATTGGAGTAGAAAGCATGGAGCCAAAAGTTCCACCGTTTGTTAGAGTGAAAGTTCCACCCGTCATTTCGTCAATGGTAATTTTACCATCTCTTACTTTTTCCGCAAGTGATTTGATATTCGATTCCACACTTCTAAAAGTCATGTCTTCTGCATTTCTCAACACAGGAACCATCAAACCTTTTGGTCCAGAAACGGCAATAGAAATATCACAGAAGTCATAAGTAATTTTATAATCTCCATCAATTGATGCATTTACATCTGGATATAATTTTAAAGCTCTTGTAACCGCTTTGGTGAAGAAAGACATAAATCCTAAACCAACACCATGTTTCTGCGCGAATTCCTCTTTGTATTGTTTTCGCAATCTGAAGATTTCTGACATGTCTACTTCATTGAAAGTAGTTAACATTGCGGTTTCATTTTTAACTGAAACCAATCTTGCCGCGATTTTTCTTCTAAGTACAGATAGTTTTGTGGTATTGGAACCTCTGGAACCATTGGTAGAAGATGCATCTCCCATCGCAGGTACAGATGCAGTTTCCGCATCGTCCTTTGTAATTCTACCGTCTCTACCAGAACCAGAAACTTGAGAAGATTCAATTCCTTTTTCCTCTAATATTTTTTTCGCAGCGGGAGAAGGAGTTCCAGTGGCATAATTTGTAGATGCAGCTTTTTCTTCTTTCTTCGCTTCTTGAACTAATGCTGGTTTTTCTACGATTTTTTCTTCAGCTTTTGGAGCTTCTGCATTTTCCGTTTTGGGAGCAGCAGCGCCTTCAGGTTTCGCACCCTCCATATCGATAAGACAAACTACTTGACCAACTTGCACCACTTCACCTTCTTCCGCTTTCAGCGTGATAATTCCACTTTGTTCTGCAGGAAGTTCTAAAGTTGCTTTATCTGAATCTACTTCGGCAACGGGCTGATCTTTTTCCACATAATCACCATCTTTTACCAACCAAGATGCGATTTCAACTTCTGTGATGGACTCACCCGGTGATGGGACTTTCATTTCTAATATAGACATCGTATTATTTTTTATTATTTGTAATTGATTCTGATTAAAACTACTAATTAAGCAGTGACTGGTCTTTTTTCAGGTGCATCATCTCTACCAAAAACTTTATTGATGACAGCATTTTGATTTTTCTCGAACATTTTGTGACTTCCTGGTGCAGGTGAACCACTTGGCACTGGAGAAATAACTTGAATCCCCGTATCACGGAAATTTCTTAAAATGTACGTCCAAGCACCCATATTTTCAGGCTCTTCTTGCACCCAAAGGAGTTCTTTTCGGTTGCTGTATTTTGCAAAAATTTCTTCTATTTGATCATGCTGCAAGGGATACAATTGTTCCATTCTAACCAAAGCAATATTTTCACAGTTCATTTCTTCTTTTTTCGCTAAAAGTTCATAATAGATTTTACCGGAACAAAAAACTAATTTTTCAATTCTTGCCGGGTCTGCTTGTGCATCATCTATTATTGGCTGGAATTTTCCTATAGCAAAATCTTCTAAAGGTGAAATCACTTTCGAGTGACGCAATAATGATTTAGGTGTCATCACGACTAATGGTTTACGGAAATTCCATTTCAATTGTCGTCTTAACAAGTGAAAATAATTCGCCGGAGTAGTCGCATTTGCCACAGTCATATTTTCATTGGCGCACAGCGTTAAAAATCGCTCCAAACGTGCGGAGGAATGTTCTGCTCCCTGACCCTCAAAACCATGAGGAAGTAGAAGAACCAAACCACTTTGGATTTTCCACTTTTCTTCTGAAGCTACTAAATATTGATCGATAATGATTTGCGCACCATTTAAGAAATCTCCAAACTGTGCTTCCCAAATTGTTAAAGTATTTGGGGAGGCCATCGCATAACCATAATCAAAACCTAAAACGCCATATTCTGAAAGGTGAGAGTTGTAAATATCAAATCTGCTTTCGGAAATGTCTTTTAAAGGAACCACTTCTTCTTCAGTGTCTTCAGTTTTTATCACAGCATGGCGGTGAGAGAATGTCCCACGTTCCACATCTTCCCCAGAAATACGGATGTTATTGCCATCAACCAATAAAGTGGCATAAGCCAACCATTCTCCTAAAGCCCAATCGAGTCTATTTGCATCGATTTGCTTTAAACGCGTATCGAAAAGTCTGGTGATTTTATTAATGAATTTTTTATCTTTTGGTAAAGTTGACATTTGAATCGCCAACTTCTTCAATTTTTCTAAGTCAAAAGTAGTGTCAACCGGAGCAAGCATTGCATCATGACCACTTAAAGGTAACTTTTCCCAATCATCAGACATAAAAATGTCTAGGGTGTTTCTTTCAATCTCCTTAGAAGCATCATAATTATCATCTAAAAGATTTTTAAAATCCGCTTCCATTTTTTTCAAAATTTCATCGGATACTATATTTTCTTTGATCAAAACTTCCTTGTAGATCTCTCTAGGGTTCTGATGTTTAGAAATTAATTTATATAAATTAGGCTGCGTAAAACGAGGCTCATCACCTTCATTATGTCCATATTTACGATAACCCAATAAATCGATATAAACATCTTTTCCAAATTCTGCACGGAAGTCTGCTGCAAATCTGATGGCATGCACCACAGATTCTACATCATCTGCATTCACATGCATTACAGGTGATTCAGTTACTTTCGCAATATCTGTACAGTATATAGAAGAACGTGCATCTAAATAATTGGTGGTAAATGAAACCTGATTATTTACGACAATGTGAACCGTTCCACCCGTTTTATAGCCATCCAAAGTCATCATCTGAGCAATCTCATAAACGATTCCCTGCCCCGCAATAGCACCGTCTCCATGAATTATGATGGGTAGAACTTTTTTGTAATCTTTATATTTGTTATCCACCTTTGCGCGGCAAATTCCTTCAACCAAAGCTCCAACCGTTTCTAAATGTGATGGATTTGGAGTTAGGTTAATCGAAACTTCTTCCCCAGATGCGGTTTTAATCTTTTTAGAAGAGCCCAGATGGTATTTTACATCCCCGGAAAATACGTCTTCTTCAAATTCTTTCCCTTCAAACTCCGAAAAGATTTGTTTGTAAGATTTACCGAAAATGTTGGTTAAAACACTTAATCTTCCGCGGTGTGCCATCCCTAATACCACTTCATCTACTCCTAATTGAGAAGAGCGCGTAATTAACTGATCCAAGGCTGGAATTAGAGATTCCCCACCTTCTAGAGAAAATCTTTTTTGACCCACAAATTTGGTATGCAGATAACTTTCAAAAGCTACGGCTTGATTTAATTTTTCTAATATTTCCGTTTTCTCTTCGGCAGAAAGCTTTGCATGGTTTTCATTAACGTGAATCCAGGATCTAATAAACTGCTTTTCTGCAATATTATTAATGTGCATGTATTCTACCCCAATAGATTCACAGTAAATATTCTCTAATCTTTTAACGATCTCTTGAAGCGTAGCTGCTTCTGGCAATCCTGTTTCTACCGCAGAATTAAATTTTTTGCTCAAATCAGCTGCTGTAAGTCCAAAATTTTCAATATCCAAAGACGGTTCATAGTGGCGCCTCTCTCTTACTGGATTGGTATTGGTAAATAAGTGGCCTCTTTGTCTGTATCCTTCAATTAGATTAAGAACCTTAAATTCTTTCTGAATATCTTCAGATAATTGGCCGTTTGCCAAAGAGTGTTCTGCAAATTGAACCGCAGGTGCAGTGGAAGTCGCATTATTTTCAATGGCTTCTTCTTTGTAATTCTCGAGAGCAAAATCAAATCCCTGGAAAAATGCTTTCCAGGAAGGCTCTAAAGAATCGGGAAATTTTAAATATTGTTGGTATAAGTCTTCTATTAACTGCGAATGAGCAGCGTTCAGGAATGAAAATTTGTCCATTATTTACAGATTAACTCTTGATTTAGATTTAAAGTACAAATTTAGCAAAAAAAAGTGAGCTTGCCCTTTAAAAATGGTCAAAAAAACCCTGTTTGATTATTAGAGAAATACAGGTAGGGATAATTTTAAAACCACATTTTGTCCATCCACGGGTTCTTCTATAAATGTCATTTGTAAATCGCCAGAACGCAGATTGTCTTCTTTCGCCTTCGCCATTAGTTGTTGAATTGCCTTTATTCTTCCCTCAAAGGAACCGCGGTAATACATGATATAATTTTGGCTAGAATTGATGGTTCTGAAACTAAAATTGTTATCTGATATGAGAACTTTTTTGGACAAGGGAAATCCATAGTAATAGGATATTTCTTTATCTTTAAAATTAGCAGCATTTGTGATTAAGACGGGTTCTCCATATTCATCATCTCTTTTCGCTAAATCTTTTGTAATGTAGTTAAAACCCTTGTTATGGTTCAAAACAATATTATCAAACCATTGGTTTTTAAGATTTTTAGAATTTACATTAATGCCGAGGAGCAATTGCGATTCCTGCTTTTCTACCATAATACTGTCAAACTTAAGCCCTTCTCGCTGTTTATCTCTATCTACCTTATTACTTAAAACACTGAAAAGGTTTTTCATGCTTCTATCCAAATTAACTACAATTTCATCCTCGGAAAAAAGGTTGAGACTTCGCTTAAGCAAAGGTTGTTTCGGCGTTTGAATGTACCAGACGATTGTGGTTTTATTTTTATTGGGTATAAATTTAATATCAATGGCGTAGGGATTATTCTTTTTCCCTTCAAAAAGTTGATAGCGTAAAGTCTTGTTAGGATTTTCATATCGGATAAAAAGATCACCAAAAAATTCATCTTCATGTTTATCGTGATACGCCATAGAACTTCCTTGCCCTTCATAGGGAGTGAAAAAATCAAAACTAAGATTGGGATTCTCAGAGAAAAAAGAAATCCAGCGTGTAAAGTTTTGCAGATTACTGAATTGCGGAAAAACCTTTTCTACGGGATAATTGATTTCTTTTTTAACCGTGAAACTTTTATTCTCTGCCACGAAACTCATGGATAGGGCATAAATAATCAAAATGAGGAGTGCACCTATAATGCTAAACTTTAACCAACGCATGGGGCAAAAATACAAATTTTGCGACAAAAAAACGCGGATACTGTGTAACCGCGTTAAATATTGAGGTTAATTTTGTTAAGGAATAATGGTACCTGGATTGATGACTGCATTTTTCTTTACCACTACAATTCCATCTTTTATAGAATAATCATCATAATCACCATCTGCCAAATGCTTACCACCAATAATTCGTACGTTATCTCCAATTCGGCAATTCTTGTCTAAAATTGCATTTTCAATGTAGCAGTATTTCCCGACTCCCAAATTAGGAATTCCTTGTTCATCATTTTTTACAATTTCTGTAGTTTGCTGATAGAAATCTGCACCCATCATGTAGCTAGACATTATGGTGCTTCCTCTATCCACTCTACTTCTATTTCCTACAATTGAATTTTCAATTTTATCGGCCATTACTATACAGCCATCTCCAAAGATTGCTTTGCTCACATAAGACCCTAAAATCTTCGAGGGCGGCAACATTCTGGCGCGCGTATAAATTGGTGCTTTGCTAAATAAATTGAACTTAGGGAAATCTCGGGTTAAGTCCAAATTTGCATCAAAAAATGAATCTATAGTCCCAATGTCTGTCCAATAACCATCATATTGGAAACTTAATGTTTTATAAGTACCAATTCCATTAGGGATCAATTCTCCCCCAAAATCATCACCTGGATCTTCTTCGAACATTTTCTTCAACATATCTTTGCTGAAGACATAAATTCCCATAGAAGCTAAATACTCCTTTCCTTCACTTTTGCTCTTTTCGGAAACTTCAGATTTCCATTCATGCAAAATATCGTGAGAGGGCTTTTCTATAAAAGAAGTAATATTTCCTTGGGTGTCGGATTTTAAAATTCCAAAACCGGGAGCATCTTTAGCATTAACTGGGATGGTTGCAATCGTAATATCTCCCTCATTCATACAATGAAAATCAATTAACTCCCGAAAATCCATTTGATACAATTGGTCACCAGATAAGATAAGAATGTAATCATAATCATATTTGTCCAAATGTTTCATGGATTGTCTTACTGCATCTGCTGTTCCTTGATACCATTCTTCATTTTCAACATTCTGCTCTGCTGCTAAAATATCAACAAAACCTTTACTGAAAATATCAAAATGGTAAGAGTTTTTAATATGAGAATTGAGGGAAGCCGAATTAAACTGCGTAAGAACCAAAATTTTATTGTAGCCAGAGTTTAAACAGTTAGAGATTGGGATGTCGACCAATCTGTATTTACCAGCAATTGGAACGGCGGGTTTAGAACGAGAGTAAGTGAGCGGAAAGAGTCTGGACCCTCTTCCACCACCAAGAACAATTGAAATAACATTGGGCTTCATAGTCGTAATTTTATGTTAGAAATCGGTTGCTACACCTCTAACAATATTACTGAATTTTGCGCAGAGAAAAAAATTTTTAGATGATTGCAAGTGCAAATTTATTGAGAAAAACAAATGTTTTTTAGAAATCAAGAAAACGCAGATGAAAAGAAGTGCGAATGATTTAATCTTCATAATCTGGTGAAATAATTTAATTTGAAAATTAGATTTCAAATGAAAATGGAAAACTTGCATTAAAAAAGTCAATTACATGATCTCCTACCCGTTCTTCCACATCGGTAGAAAAACCTTTGTAATAAACATTCTAAATTGCAGAGTACAAAATGTAAACAGAAAACTTCAGCACAAAAAAAATCCTTAGAGATTATCTAAGGATTTGCGATCCGGACGGGATTCGAACCCGCGACCTCCGCCGTGACAGGGCGGCATTCTAACCAGCTGAACTACCGGATCAAATTTTAGTAAAACCCTATTAAAACATCTATAATAAGTTCCATTTTTTACTGGTGCAAATATAGGATTTTTCTCAATATCTGCAAATAAATTTTGAATAAAATTCCGGTTAGTTCAGCATAAAAAAAATCCTTAGAAAAATCTAAGGATTTGCGATCCGGACGGGATTTGTACTTTTTCAAAAAAATCCCTATCCATAAGCTTTATATTGTTCTCTTGTTTATAAGGTCACCGAATAGGTCACTTTTTTAAACAATCTAGAGATCGTCGTTTTTACTGGTGCAAATATAGCTCATTTTTAATTAATTCCAAATATTCACTTCATTTATTTGACACATAAGATGCAATTTGCAGATAATCAAGTCGATTTATTTGACACAATCCTTTTAAAAAATAATGCAATTTTGACATCCTGTACTATCTTACAATTAAATTGTCTTTCAAATCAAATTTCGTATATTAATTCCAACCAAATAAAGCTCATTAATTTTGGGGTTGGAGATTGTATTTGATGTTTTGTTGAAAAAAAGACAGCTCTGTACAAATAATTTTAAAAAGGTATTCTCATAAAATTAAGTGTTGAATAACACACTTTATTTCCGACCTTTCAGCTTTTCAAATTCTCTTAAAGCCCATCTTGATAGCCTTCCACTTTTGTTATCTGCAGCAACTACTCTTCCGTCTGGAAGAAATACACATTGGCACTCATCAGTTAAGAGTTTCAATATATTATTTTCAACATACACCAAGCCTGTTGCCTTTAATTTTTCCAAAAAACCAGATAATGAAGTGTAAGTACTCTCAGAAATAATAAACTCCTCCAGCTTATCATCATTAGTTAAATCAATCTGTTTCTTTTTACATAGTTCATTAATAATAACAAATTGTTTTTTATCAAGTTCGATGGGGTTCCAGTCTGCCACTACCGAATGCTTTACTAAAGGTTCGTATTTGTAATCATGGTAAAAATATTCCCAGCCTAATTTCCCATCACTTTCTTTAATTCTGCAATCCAAAAACGGTTTAACAGGCTCTATTGTTAGATCTTCACCAAATACATCCATTGATAACTCTTTAAATCTATAGGTAAGACGTGTCCATATAAGTTCAAGAAAAAAAAGTGTTGGATTATAGGCTGACGAAGTATAAAATGACCACCAATTTTCATTATTTAACGGCACACCTCCTGGCATCCCGTTTTGCTTCATTATTGAGTATTTATTGCAAATTATAAGATTTGGAAAATTATGGGGTCCAAATCCTCCAATAATGTTTTCATTGCCTTTTGAGATATTACTCTCAAGATAATCTACAAAAGATTGTCTAAAGCCATACTCATTTGAAAAGCCATTATACCCCCAAAGAATTCGAACAGGAAGGACTTGGAAAAAACGCTCAAATTGACCACCAATTTTCGGAGCAAATTGACCACCTGTTCCGGAGTAAACTGACCACCAAGATTCGGAGCAAATTGACC
>NZ_JAXCHW010000008.1:0-109532 GCF_035984805.1 Chryseobacterium sp. MP_3.2
ATGTCGGACACCCAGACTTGTTCTGGCCGCTGAATCTCCAGATCTAAAATCTGATTCTGGTGTTTTCTAAACCGATGATGTGAGTTTGTAGTAATGTGATAAGCGCGTTTTGGCATAATCAACAGATGGTTTGCTCTTAAAATATTGATCAATTTATCTCTGCCAATTTTTAGGTCTAATAAATTTTTCTTTAATAGAAAATATAATTTCCTCGTGCCCATTCTTGGGTGTTCTTTCCTAATTTCTATTACCATAGAAACTACTGTAGAAGCAATAGATTGCCTTGCTTTTCTCTTTTTTAGTTTCCGATAATAAACCTGTCTATCCACCCCGAACAAATTACAGGCAAACATTATTGTTTGTTTTTGTTCTTCTCTAAAATGATCGATTGTTCGGGTGAGGAGTTTTTTCGTATGTCGATTTGATATTCTTTTTCCGCAATATCAATCATCATATCGAAAATAATGGCTTTCTTATCTGCCACAAAAGCTTGCTGTTCCAACAAAGCCTTCTGCTTTTCTAGTAATTTAACCTGGACTTCAAGTTCCATTACTCTCTGCTCTGGTGATTTTGGCATATTGTGAAGTGTTTGATTGTCCCAATCAAAGTTACCAAATTTCTTTAGCCAATTAACAACAGTCTTTCTGCATTGGATATCATACTTCTTTGCAGCATCGCTAACAGAGAGTTGACCTCTTTCCACCTCTTGTACAATTTGTAATTTAAAGGACATCGAATAATCCTTTTGAGTGCGCTTTACATAACGCGTAACTTCCTGTTCTTTCATAATGATACTTTTTGTGTATCGCTATTTCAGGACTAGACATCTTAAAAATAGAAAAGCCCTGAAAATTTTCAGGGCTTTTTTTATAATTTTTTTAGCCGCACAATTAACTTGTGTAGCCTGTGAAAGCCTCTTCTAAGGTGGCGTATTTGCCTTTAAATTCGTCCACGGGAGAATCTTGAATGATCTTCCCTTGGTGCAGTAAAATAACGCGTGTGCAGATTGCTTCTACTTCCTGCATGATATGTGTAGATAGGATAATCGTTTTCTCCTTGCCAATCTCTTTTATCACATTCCTTATTTCAATGATTTGATTAGGATCCAAGCCGTTTGTGGGTTCGTCTAAAATTAAAAGATCTGGGCGATGTAAAATTGCTTGTGCTAATCCCACACGTTGCTTATAACCTTTCGAAAGTTGACTTATTTTCTTGGATTTTTCTGGAGTGATCCCAGCTAAGTCAATCACTTCTTCAATTCGATCTCGGGAAACTTGATGAATCTCTGCCACAAAATTTAAATACTCCTTCACATACATCTCATTATAGAGCGGATTGTTCTCCGGAAGAAAGCCGATCTTTTGTTTGCTTTCAATTGCATTTTCCGAAACATCGATGTCCTGAAATAAAATGTGACCTTCATCAATTTTCAGCGCACCCACAATTGATTTCATTAAAGTAGATTTTCCCGCACCATTTGGACCTAAAAGACCAATAATTTCATTGGTGTTAATTTCTAAATTAATTTGATCCAAAGCGATTTGGTTTCCAAATTTTTTGGTGAGATTTTTTATTTGAAGGGACATAATAATAAATTAAAATACAAATTTAATCAAAGTGAAAGAATGGAGAGCTCAAAATTTCTATTAGAAGGTTTTTATTTGAATCAATATTTTCATTGATAGGCATAAAAAAAACTTCACAAATACATGTAAAGTTTAAGTGAGCGCGACAGGATTCGAACACCGAAAAACTGGTACAAGCTCTGTGACCGTCCCAATTAAAATCGGGGTGCTCTATCCAGCTGACATATTTAAATAAAAAAAACTCCACAAATAATTGTGAAGTTTAAGTGAGCGCGACAGGATTCGAACCTGTGACCGTCTGCTTAGAAGGCAGATGCTCTATCCAGCTGAGCTACGCACCCATTTCTGGGTTTTTAAATTCATTATTGGGATTCATGAATTTTTTAAAAAAAAGAAAACTCTCGAAAGAGTTTTCTTTAAAGTCGGGGCGGCAGGATTCGAACCTGCGACCTCCTGGTCCCAAACCAGGCGCGATGACCGGACTACGCTACGCCCCGAAGAATGTTTTACTGAGAATTGCGGAGAGTAAGGGATTCGAACCCTTGGTACAGTTTCCCGTACGCTTGTTTAGCAAACAAGTCCTTTCGGCCACTCAGGCAACTCTCCATTGCAATGTTTATAAGAGCTTCTGTTCTGTAATTGCGAGTGCAAATATAAAATAGTTTTCATGATTTACCAAAAGTTTTTACTTAATTTTTTTTGTATTTTTGGAACTCATTTTAACTCAACAAAATAAATATGCGTAATCCATTATATGTCATAGGTTTAGGAATTATGGTCGCTTCTTGCGGTTCCCAGAATAATGTTCAAAAAAACACAGTCAAGGCGAAAACTCCCGTTTCAAACATAAATACACCGCCAAAGCCGTTGGCAAAAGTTCCATTAAAAAAAGTTGTACAGAGAGAAGGCAACAATGATTTTTACAGAGTAAATATCGCAGATGTTACCAAAAATGACAATACCATCAGTTATGGATCTATCGTATCCGCAAATCCTCCTGGGTACAAAGTGGTTAAAACTTTCTTCCCCGCAGTAGGTCAGAATTTTAGACAGAAATACATCATTCTCCATTATACGGCTTTAGACGATGACAAATCGGTTAGAGTTTTAACAGAGCAATCTGTAAGTTCTCATTATTTGGTGAATAATTTAGGAGATAGAGAAATTTATCAATTAGTAGATGAAAATAAAAGAGCTTATCACGCCGGTATTAGTGCATGGAAAAATGATAAAATGCTTAATGATACTTCAATCGGTATAGAGATTGTGAATTCTGGATATACCGTAGATGCTTCTAATAACAGAATTTTCCCTGAGTTTGATGATAAGCAAGTGCAGAAAGTGGCCGCTTTGGTAAAAGATATTGCAAACAGATACATGATTTCTCCTAACAATATTTTAGGACATTCTGATATTGCACCCACAAGAAAGCAAGATCCAGGACCAAAATTCCCGTGGAAAAAATTATATCAGCAACACCAAATTGGAATGTGGTATGATGAAGCGACCAAAGAAAATTTTTTGAATCAAATCATGCTTGAAGATCATGCTTTTCAAATGACCACCCCTCCTTACATTTTTAAAGTTCAAACTGCTCTAAAAAAGCTTGGCTATGATATTAATCCTTCTGGAAGCTATGATGATGCAACTAAAAAAACGGTGGAGGCGTTTCAATTTCACTTTCGGCCCGAAAATTTTGATGGCTTGATGGATACAGAAAGTTGGGCTATTTTACAAGCTTTAAATCAAAAATATCCCTAAAAATAGGTGCGTGTCTCTTAATTCCTTATTATCTTTAAGGTTTTAATTTTTACATCTAAATACGGACGGTTTAGGCCGTCCGTATTTTTTTAGAGCATAAATACACCGCAATTATAAATAAAGTAATTTAAATAGTATCAAAATAAACTTATGGAACATTTTAGAAGTGAAAGTGATTTGCTAGGAAGCTTAGAAATTCCTGCAAATGCATATTATGGGGTTCAAACCCAGCGCGCCATAGAAAATTTTAAAATTTCTGGACAGTATTTGTCTTCCTATCCTTATTTTATCAAAGCTTTGGCAATGGTTAAAAAAGCCGCGGCCAAAACTAATTATGAATTGGGATTATTGGACGAAGGATTGTTTCAAAAAATCGCAGAAGCGTGTGATGATCTTTTGAATGGAAAATACCATAGCGAGTTTCCGATTGATATGATTCAAGGTGGAGCCGGAACTTCTGTGAATATGAATGCCAACGAAGTAATCGCAAACATTGTTTTAGAAAAGTTGGGTAAGGAAAAAGGAGACTATCAATTCTGTTCGCCTAATGATCATATCAACTTGTCTCAATCCACAAATGATGCTTATCCTACGGCGATAAAAATGGCACTTCTCCACATGAATAATGAATTGGTAGCGAAATTAAAAAAAACAATTACCGCTTTTCGGGAGAAAGGAGTAGAGTTTCAAGACGTTATCAAAATGGGAAGAACGCAACTTCAAGATGCCGTTCCCATGACTTTAGGTCAGGAATTTGAAGCATTTGCCGCAACTTTAGAAGAAGATATTTCTAAATTAAATGGAAATGCCAATCTTTTTGTAGAAATTAATATGGGAGCTACTGCCATTGGAACTGGATTAAATGCGCCAGTTGGCTACGCAAAACTCTGTGCAAAAAATTTAGCCGGTATTTCTGGTTACGCTATAGTTTCTGCACCAAATCTGGTTGAAGCAACACCCGATACAGGATCCTACGTCATTTATTCTTCTGCCATGAAGAGATTGGCGGTAAAACTTTCTAAAATTTGTAATGATTTAAGATTGCTTTCCTCTGGACCTAGAGCCGGATTCTTCGAAATTAATTTGCCGCCTATGCAACCTGGATCTTCCATTATGCCCGGTAAAGTAAATCCTGTAATCCCAGAAGTAGTTAATCAAGTTTGCTACAAAGTCATTGGAAATGATTTAACTGTGACTTTCGCGGCGGAGGCTGGTCAATTACAATTGAACGTGATGGAGCCTGTTTTATCCCATTCTATTATGGAAAGTATTAATTTCCTGGGGAATGCTTTGGATACTTTAACAGAAAGATGCATCACGGGAATTACCGCCAACAAAGAAGTGTGTTTGGCGCAAGTGAAACACAGTATTGGAATTGTAACTGCTTTAAACCCTTATATCGGGTATAAAAACTCTACGGAAATTGCAAAAGAAGCCTTAGAAAGTGGCAAAAGCGTTTACAATTTAGTTTTAGAAAAAGGAATTCTCTCTCAAGAAAAGCTTGATGAAATTCTGGATCCGAAAAATATGTTGAAGCCTCATCAATTCTAATTCTTCATGAAAAAAATTGCCACTTACTTAACATTAACTGCCGCGCTTACTATGACAAATGCTCAGAAATTTGAAACTATAAAAATAACAGACAACACTGGATATTCCTATGAAACCGTTCAGAATGACCCGAATGGAGTCCGAATTTATACCTTGAAAAATGGATTGGAAGTTTATCTCGCCCAAAATTTTGATGCACCGAAAATTCAAACCTACATTCCGGTAAAAACCGGAAGTAATAATGATCCTTCAGACAATACGGGTTTAGCGCACTATTTGGAGCACATGATGTTTAAAGGAACATCGAAACTTGCAAGTTCGGATTGGGCAAAAGAAAAACCGCTTTTAGATCAAATTTCCAATTTATATGAGCAGCATAAAGCCGAGCAAAATCCAGAAAAGAAAAAAGCGCTCTATAAAAAAATTGACGAAGTTTCCCAGGAAGCCAGCAAGTTTGCCATCGCGAATGAATATGACAAAGCAATTTCTTCTCTTGGAGCCTCTGGAACTAATGCGCATACATGGCTAGACGAAACAGTTTACAAAAATATTATTCCAAGCAATGAATTGGATAAGTGGTTAAAGGTTGAAAAAGAGCGTTTTTCGGAATTAACGCTGAGATTATTCCACACAGAACTAGAAGCCGTTTACGAAGAATATAATCGTGCCCAAGATAATGATGGAAGATTGGTCAACTATGAATTGATGGATGCACTTTTTCCGAAACATCCAAACGGTCAACAAACCACCATCGGAAAATCAGAACATTTAAAAAATCCTTCCATGGTCGCAATTCACAAATATTTTGATGAATATTATGTGCCTAATAATTACGCGATGGTTCTGGTTGGAGATCTAGATTTTGATAAAACCATAAAAGCTGTAGATCAATATTTCGGTACTTTTCAATACAAAGAATTACCGAAGAAGACAAAAATTGTGGAGAATCCAATGACAAAAATTGTTGAGAGAACGGTAAAAAGTCCTTCTGCACCGCGTTTACAGCTAGCTTGGCGCTCAGCCTCAAATGGAACGGGCAACGCAAGATTAGCCGATATGGTGGCGAATATTTTGAGCAATTCAGGTGATTCTGGTTTGATTGATTTAAATATTAACCAAAGTCAAAAAGCCCTGCGTGCCATGGCTTATGAATCTCCTTTTAAAAATTATGGTAATTTTTCCATGGTCATTATGCCCAAAAATGACCAAACTTTAGAGGAGGCAAAACAATTGCTTTTGGATCAAATTGATTTGGTGAAGAAAGGTGAATTTCCAGATTATTTAATTCCCGCCATCGTGAATGATATGAAAATCCAACGCATGAAATCGTATGAAACCGCAGATGGATTGGCTACCAATTTATACAGTGTTTACATCAATGATATCACGTGGGAACAGGAACTCAACGAGATTAACGAATATTCAAAAATCACGAAAGAAGATGTAGTAAAATTTGCGAATGAATTTTTCAAAGACAATTATGTAGTCATCAAAAAAGAAAAGGGAGTTAATGATAAATTGGTTCGCGTAGAAAATCCAGGAATTACACCTATTAAATTAAATAAGGAGTCTCAATCTCCGTTTTTGAAAAGCATTCTTGCCCAAAAATCGACCGATGTTTTACCTGAATTCGTGGACTACAGGAAAGTTATTACTACGGACACGATTAAAGGGAAAAAAGCAAGTTTTGTAAAAAATAAATACAACGATATTGCACAAGCTCACTTTATTTATCCATTCGGGAGTGATCACGACAAGGAATTAGGTTTGGCGACTCAAGTTTTACAATATTTGGGAACCAAACAACATTCCGCAGAAGAACTGAAAAAAGAGTTTTTCAAGTTGGGTATTTCGAATGATTTCCGAACGTCTAATGATCAGCTCATCATTTCCCTCAGCGGTTTAGAAGAAAATATGCCGAAAGGAATTGAGCTGTTAAAAAATTGGATGGCGAATGCAAAACCAGATCAAAAAATTTACGATCAAAATGTAAGAACTATATTAGAAAGTAGGGAAGTTGGTAAAAAAGACAAAGGCAGAATTATGGCCGCGCTTTCTAATTATGCTAAATATGGAAAGT
This sequence comes from Chryseobacterium sp. MP_3.2, assembly GCF_035984805.1. Lineage (NCBI taxonomy): Bacteria > Pseudomonadati > Bacteroidota > Flavobacteriia > Flavobacteriales > Weeksellaceae > Chryseobacterium > Chryseobacterium sp. MP_3.2. Next base: position 6,979 of record NZ_JAXCHW010000008.1, read on the forward strand.
TCTCTCGCTTTACAGATGTGCTTTCTGTAGAAACTTTAAAGGGAATTAAATCTGAAAAGATGACTGCAAAAATTCAGAATCTTCTGCACATGCCGTATCAGATTTTCTTTTATGGAAAAGATTTTAAGAATTTTAAAAAATATGCAGAAACCTTTGTAGAAAAGGAAACCCAGAAAGTTCCAGAGAAAAAAATCTATCCAGAACCAGGCATGGAAGGAAAAGTTTATTTCACCAATTATGATATGGTGCAAACTGAAATGAGTAAAATTGCGAAAGGCAAAATGGTGAATTTGAAAAATTTCGGAAAAATAAATGTGTTCAATGAATATTTTGGACGAGGTTTATCTTCCATCGTTTTTCAGGAAATCAGAGAAAGCAAGAGTTTAGCCTATTCTGCCTACGTTTCTTACTCTGCAAATGGTGAACTCAATCATCCAGATTACATCACCACTTATATCGGTACGCAAGCGAATAAATTACCTTTGGCAGTAAATGCGATGGATGAATTGATGGCCAATCTGCCGCAAGTTCCAGCGCAATTTGAAAATGCAAGAAATGCAGCTTTGAAACAAATTGGTGCGGGACGAATTAACAGAACGAATATTTTCTTTAGTCGATTAAATCTGCAAAAACTCGGAATTGATTATGATTTAAGAAAAGACATTTACGCAGAAATTGAAAAACTGACGCTTAAAGATCTTACGGAGTTTTACAACCAAGAAATGAAACCTTTAAAGTACAACACCGCAATTATCGGGAAAAAGGAAAATCTAGATATGGAAGCGATGCAGAAAATGGGAACCTTTCAAGAAGTCTCTCTAGAAGAAATTTTTGGGTACTAATTCTTTAGGAATATTATTTAAAATGAAACTTCGGTTTCATTTTTTTTTGTCTTTATATAATTGATGTGAAATAAATACCTTTTAAATTTGTTTTACCTAAAATCATCCTCTTGGGCCTCAAAAAAACTTTCTTCCTATTTTTAAGTTCCTTTGTATTGATCGATGCGCAAGAGAATTTAGCATTCAGCAATGATCAGTTTAGTGGAATTAATTCCGCGATTCTTACGCCTACCCAACCTTTTTTAAATCCCAATCCATGGGATATCAATTTATTTTCCGCGGATGTTTTTCTGCAGAATGACTATGCTTATATTTCTAATCAAAGTTTTCTTGGCCTCCGCAACGAAGAAATTATTTCCAGGGATTTAAAAAATGGAATTACCGGAGAAAATACAGCGGGCGTTTTAGATTTTTACAATGATGATTTTGGCTCTTACCATATCAGCTCCGATGTTTTGGGGCCTTCTTTTTCCTTAAAATCAAAAATTCGGAAAAAAGTTTTTCAGCTGGGAATATTCACCAGATTTCGTACCCAAACTTTTGCTTTAAAAGTGGACAACTATCTAAAATTCGGTAACCAAAGTTTATCCGAACCCAATAATTATACCTTGCAACCTTTGAAAATAAATCTCATGAATTGGGGTGAAATCGGAATGAATATCGCCACAGAGATTTTCGAAAATTCTTCTCAAAAATGGATTGTCGGTGCTAATTTTAAATATGAAATGGGTTATGATGCCTTCATGGTTAACAGTAAAGATGCCTTTCAGATCAACAGAACGAATGAAGAAGTGGCAGGAGTTCCAACGAAAACCATTGACGCGTCTGGATTTAACATTGAAACAAGTTTTGCCACTAATTACAATTTTGAAACTGAAAAATATGAATTCAAAAAAATTGGGCAAGGTTTCGGTTTAGATGTGGGATTGAGCATGATTGATAAGGAGGAGGATTCTGATGATTATAATTTAAAAGCGGGTTTTTCCATTTTAGATATTGGTCAAGTTAATTTTCAGGGGCAAAGGCATTTGCTTCAGGGGAATAATCTCCGCGTGGTGAATAATCCAAATCTAGACAATACGAAATTTGCGAGTCCACAGCAATATTTGGAATTGCTGAGCACAGAAGTTTACGGAGATTCGAAAGCTTCCTTCCAGGGAAATGACTTTTCTACTGGTCTGCCGACAAGTGTGCATTTCAACTTGAGTAAAAATATAAGACCCAATCATTATGTAAATTTTGATTGGATCCAACGAGCTCCAGTTTTTAGAAATTCATTGAAGAGAAGCAACATCACAAATGTTTCTTATACTGTGCAAAGGCCTGTGATTGGTTACGGTGCATCTGCAAGTTTGTATGAATACCAGAAATTGCAGTTTGGTGGTTACTTTAAAATTGGTCCTTTAATTTTAGGAAGCTCTAACGTTTTGCCCTTGCTTTTTAAACAAAAAAAATTACATTCTGGAGATTTTTTTATTGCCTTGAAAATATATCCATTTTGGGATAATGAGATGAAAAGGCATCGACGTGCAAATTGCAATTGTGATTAACTATTTCAACTTAAAACAAATTTAGGTTGATTTACCCTCTATTTTGGGGTGATTTAACTGAACCTCTTTTCAGTTTTACTTCCTAGATTTGTAATACAAATAAGGGGTAGAAGCTAAGAACACGCAACTTAAACTAAAAACCATGATCCTACCTGGAAACTTCAGATTTTTTCTGAAGTTTTTTTTTAATTATTATTCCAACAAAAAAAATCCCAACAGTGTTGGGATTTTCTACAATTACTAAAATGTAGCAAGTTTTATTTCACAATCTTCATTTCATTGATGAGCCATTTTGCGTCGGCAAATTTATCAATGATAAAAAGAATGTATTTGGTATCTACCATAATATTTCGGCTAAACCGCGGATCAAAATTAATATCACTCATGGTTCCTTCCCATTGTCTGTCAAAATTTAATCCGATAAGATTTCCGTACGCATCCAAAGCTGGACTTCCAGAATTACCACCAGTTGTATGGTTAGTTGCCGTAAAGTTCACTGGAACATCTCCGGTTTTATCTTTATAAATTCCATAATCTTTCGTATTATAAAGCTGAATTAATTTTTTCGGAACATCAAATTCATAATCTCCAGGAACATATTTTTCCATAATTCCTGCCACGTGCGTTTGGTAATTATAATGAACTGCATCTCTTGGCGATGAACCTTTTATTTGCCCATAACTCACTCTCAAGGTTGAATTAGCATCTGGGAAAAATTTGCGTTCCTTGTCAGTTTCCATCTGTTGCGCCATGTATTTTTTCTGCAGCACATCAATCTTCTCTTGAATTTCATTATTCGGACCGTCCGTAGTTTTCATATAATTCTCTCGCATTGCTGCAAAAAGTTTCATGAGTGGATCATTTTTAAGATTTTGAACCAAGGCATTTGGATCTGCAAAAACTTTGTTGATGTCTGTGTAAGTTGTCGCACCATTGATCATTCCACGTCCTGTAATTACGGAGTTCTTGGAAAGCTTTTCAATCGTTACTAAATTCTGACTTTCGTTTTTGTATTGTTCAAAGTCGGCTGGTAAAAATTTCACGGGAGTTTTATTAGCGTACAATGCCAATAGCTTTGCAGTAACTTTCGCGTCCAATACAGGATCGTAATCTTTATAGATTCCAGCAAGTCGATTTTTGAAAGTTTCTGTGGCCTTTGCATCTAATTTTCCACTTTCCATTGCTGGTAAGTAGTTGTAGTAGAAATTAGCGAGTGTGAGTGTTTCAGCATTTCGCACGGTTTCGGAATAGTAAGCTTTGTTCAACGCGTAAGGCGCTTGCTGAGCATATAAAATATTTAACTCTTCAATTGTAGACTTCAGAGCTGGGTTTTTCGCCATCAATGTTGCCTCATATTTTTTCTTTTTTCCTACAGCGTCAGATTTTTTTAAACCTTCTACTTCACCAATCCACTTTTTCCAATAATTCGCAACTGAAGCGTATTTCGAGGCATATTTAATACGAGTTTCAGCATCGGAACGCATTTTCTCATCTAAAGTTTTTAAAGCTACTTCTCGTACAGAAATCATAGCTGGATCAATCTCCGTCATGATTTTTTCTACTGCGATGGCAGGTAGATATTCTGTAGTTCTTCCTGGAAATCCAAAAACAAATGTGAAATCATTTTCTTGCTTGTCCTTAATAGAAATTGGTAAGAAATGTTTCGGTTTGTATGGAATGTTGTCTTTGGAATATTCTGCAGGTTTATTGTTTTTGTCCGCGTAAATTCTAAACATGGAAAAATCTCCCGTATGTCTTGGCCAAACCCAGTTATCCGTATCCGATCCGAATTTACCAATACTTTGCGGCGGTGCTCCTACCAATCGAATATCTTTGTAAGTCTCGATGAGATAAGCATAATATTTATTCCCGTAATAAACAGGTTTAACCGTCATTTTTTGCCATTCTTCTAATTTGAAAGTAGCTTTCACCGCCTCCATATTTTTATTGATGACATCTTGGTAGGCTTTACCTTCAAGACCTTGGGTTCCAGCCAAAACTTGGGCGGTAACTTCTTTAATGTCTGCAATGAAATCTACCGTAACGCCAGGATTAGGAAGTTCTCCGGTCATGTTTTTTGCCCAGAAACCATCACTTAAATAATCGTTTTCTAAGGTTGATAATTTTTGAATTTGTGCGTATCCACAGTGGTGATTGGTCAGTAGCAAACCTTGAGGAGAAATAATTTCTGCGGTGCAGCCGCCATTAAACTGAACCACTGCGTCTTTAATACTTGGTTTTGTGGTATCGAAAATTTCTTTTGCGGAAATTTTCATCCCTAAATTTTTCATTTCTTTTTCGTTGAGCTCTGTCGGAATCCACATTCCGCCATATTCCTGCGCATATGCCATGACCGCCGGAAAAAGAATTGCAGCAAGCAATATATTTTTTCTATTCATTTTTAAAAATTTCCCTAAAAATAAGCATTTTTTAATAATTACCAGGCAGGTAAAAGCTTGGGCAATTCTAAAATTAAAGATGAAAGATAAAAAATAAGGAAAAGGTATTATATTTGAATCTAATTTTTTTAAAAACGACCATGGATCTTTCTACTCAAATTACCTACCTTTTTATTTTAGCAATTCCTATTGCATGCATTGCTTGGACGGTGACCCATGAGGAAATTTTTCGGGAGCCGCGAGAATTTTGTGTCAGAAAATCGCAAGATTGTAAAAGCCTGGTCCAAAGAAAATTTTTCTATCTCTTCACCTGTGAGTATTGTTTCAGCCACTACATCACTGCCATATTCTTATTTATTGTAGAATATAAATTGCTTTTTACTGATTGGCGTGGTTATTTAGTTTCTCTTTTTGCGTTGGTTTTTGTGGCAAATGTGTACATGAGTTTGTTTGCTTTTATAAGACAAAGTTTAAAAGTAGAGAAAATTGAAGCCAAATTAAAAGACGATGAACTAAAGGAAGTAAAAGAGGAGAATAATTAAATCACCAAAAGCAATTAGTTATTTTCTACATGCTCATCAACTACAATATTTTTTGTGTTGCGATTAAGACTCGCTTGTTCTGCAAGTAATTTTGGATCATCTTGCGTATCGAAAAAGAGCCATTCCATGGCGCGTGGAAATTCTTGTGACCAGTAAAACTCTTGATGTCTTCCTTCTGGATTAATGCTGATTTTAAAAGTGAATTGCATAGAATGTGCACCTTCCCAACCTTCCATCGTTTGTTCAAAATCCTGAATTCTTTTCGTCATTTGTGATCCTTCCATTTCCCCACCGTACATATAAACTTTGATGTCGTAAGGATTTTTAAAGTTCATTTGAGGATAGTTATGTTCCGGATTTACCCATAGAGAAGGAGAAAATATTAGCAGTTTCGAATACACTTCTGGATAAAGAAAACCACTGTAAATACTTATTAAAGCACCCAAAGAACTGCCGCCAATTCCCGTGTGTTCTCTTTCTGGTTTTGTGCGATAGGTACTATCAACATAAGGTTTTAAAGTATCTGCCAAGAACCGGATGTATTTTTTACCCTCCGCATTTTTCGTAATGGAGTCATGATCCAAAACGTATTCTTTCATCCGATCTTCATTACCATTTTCGATGGCGATGATGATGACATCTCCACGACCATATTCCGTGAGGATAGACATTTTTTTATCAATTTCCCAGTTCCCGAAGGCAGAACCTTCATTGAAAAGATTTTGTGCATCTTGAAGATAAAGAACAGGGTAAGTTTTATCCGTAGAATGATAATCATGGGGCAATAGTGCCCAGATTTTTCGCGTTCGGTTGAGTTGAGGAATAAAAAAATCTTCCGAAATAATTTCAGCAAGAGGAAAAAATTCGCTTTTAAAGGGCGCCCAATTCGTTCGCCATTTCTCTACATTATCTATGGTTTCTTTTACAGACCTTGCTTTTTTTCTATTGCGGGTAATGTTACCTAAGCGATCAATTTCTACATTTTCCCAACCACCACGGGAATATTTATATTCTATAATTTTTGGGAGAATTTTATCCTCAATGGTAATGGTGTAGGTATTTGCATCTACCTCTGTAAGTTGAAAATTTGCATCGCGGGGATTCCACTGATTAAAATTTCCGGTAATATAGACTGGTCTTTCATCTTCTTCATTTGATATGAGGGTAAATTTCATAATCCTGCGGTAAATATTTTCAGGGGCTAAATTTAAGGTTTTTTTCATCAGGTCTAATTTCTTTGCATGATGATTTTAAGTGCAAAAAATACTTTATCGAAATAAAATCCTCAGCATTTTTGCAGATAATGCCGCTAATTTGGGCACTTATAGAATGGTTTATCCTTAATTTTTAAATATATTTGAAGAGCAATTATTTATAGCTCAAAAAATCCTCAATTGTAACAGTAAAATATGCACCTCATGGAAAATGTTATTGCTTTTTCGCTCTTTACGGAGCACGATATTTATCTTTTCCGAGAGGGCAAACATTTTAAATTGTATGATAAATTTGGGTCGCATAGTGTAGAAGTTCAGGGGGTAAAAGGTGTTTATTTCTCTGTGTGGGCACCGAATGCAAAAACAGTTTCCGTCATCGGAAATTTCAATCAATGGAATGATAATGCCCATGTTTTATTTCCGCGTTGGGATCAATCGGGTATTTGGGAAGGATTTATTCCCGACCTAAAATGGGGAGACATTTACAAATATGCCATTCGCACTCCGAAAGATGTTGTTTTAGAAAAAGGGGATCCGTTCGCTTTAAGTTGGGAACAAAATGTACAGGCTTCTTCCTTGGTTTCAACCACTTGGTTCGAATGGAAAGATGAAAATTGGATGGCAGATCGCTGGAAAAAAAACACTTTAGATGCGCCTATTTCTGTGTACGAAATGCATCTCGGTTCTTGGATGCGAGGTACAGATGATCCAGAAAAATTCTTTAATTACCGCGAAATTGCAGAACGCTTAATTCCCTATCTCATCGAAATGAATTTTACACACGTAGAATTTATGCCGGTGATGGAATATCCTTACGATCCGAGTTGGGGTTATCAAATTACAGGATTTTTTGCAGCAACTTCGCGTTTTGGTTCACCTCAAGATTTGATGTTTTTGATTAATGAACTGCATGAAAATAATATCGGCGTAATCCTGGATTGGGTTCCTTCTCATTTTCCGGGTGATGCGAATGGACTTCATTTTTTTGACGGAAGTTATTTGTATGAACATGAAGATCCCCGAAAAGGTTTTCATCCCGAATGGAAATCCCATATTTTTAATTACGGCCGACCAGAAGTAAAATCATTTTTAATCTCAAATGCTCTTTTTTGGCTAGAACGTTATCATGCGGACGGACTTCGTGTAGATGCCGTAACCTCAATGCTTCATTTGGATTACGCGCGAAATGAAGGAGAGTGGGAAGCGAATATTGAAGGCGGAAACGTGAATTTAGAAGCCAAGAAATTTCTTCAGGAATTTAATACTGCAGTGTACAAAGATTTTCCAGATGTAATGACCATTGCCGAAGAATCTTCGGATTTTCCTTTGCTTACGAAACCTGTTCACGATGGTGGAATTGGATTCGGTATGAAATGGATGATGGGTTGGATGCACGATACTTTGAAATATTTTAAGCAAGCTCCTATGGAGCGTAAATATGTCCACAATAAGATTACTTTCTCCAGCATGTATATGTTTAATGAAAATTACATGATGCCTCTTTCTCATGATGAAGTGGTACATGGGAAATCAAGTTTAATCTACAAAATGCAGGGTGACGAGTGGCAAAAATTTGCAAATCTTCGTGCGCTTTACACCTATATGTTCACGCACCCAGGTGCCAAACTTTTATTTATGGGTGGCGAATTTGCTCAGACCAACGAGTGGAATTTTACGCAGTCTTTGGATTGGCATCTACTGGATTTTCCTATTCATAAAGGATTGCAGACCTATGTGAAAGATTTAAATAAATTGTATAGAACAGAAAAGTCATTTTTCGAAAATCAATTTAAGCCCGATGGATTTGAGTGGGTGGAAGCAAATGATGCAGATAATTCCATTTTTATTTATTTGAGAAAAGGGAAAGATGAAAACGAAGTGACTATGACAGTTTTAAACTTGACTCCGCGCGTTTTCGATTATAAAATTGGCGTAGATGAAGGCACAAATTGGGAAGTAATTTTAAATTCTGATGAGGAAAAATACGGTGGAAGTGGAGTGAAAGCAGAAATTGTAGAAGAAGAAGATGATGAATGGATGTATCGGCCAAATGCTATTATTCTAAAAATACCAGCCTTATCTGGTGTAGTTTTAAAGCAATTGAAAACGCGGAAACCTAAAAAGGAAAGCGCAGTTTTAAAAACTACCAAACCTACAATGCAAAAAAAAGTAACAAAACCTTCCAGCAAAACTATGAGTAGAAACACTACAGAAATTTCTGTCAGTCAAATTTTTGAGTCAAATGCGGAAGAAAAAATTGATTCTAGAGCTGTGGAGCAGGGAAAACCAAAAGGTGGTTCTAAAGTCGGGAGTAAATTGCCTAAAGTTACCGCACCACCCGCCGCAAAAGTGATTCGCAAGAGTAAGGTCGGAATTTCTAAGATGCAAATTTTCGAACCCAATACCGAAAAAATGATAGACTCCAGAACAGTGGAGCGGAAGCAACCAAAAGCGATTAAAAAGAAAGCAGGTATTTCTAAGAAAAATGAAGCTGAATTTCCCCAAGATATATCCGGTATTAATACTGAAGATGTAAAAGAAAAAAATAAAAAGCCAGAATAACCTGGATTCAATATAACTAAAGCGCAATGAAAATTTTTAATCTTTCCATGGAATGTTATCCTGTTGCTAAGGTTGGTGGTTTAGCCGATGTAGTAGGAGCTTTACCGAAATATCTCAATAGAATTGAAGGTATTGAATCCAGCGTTGTGATGCCGTGGTATAACAAACCTTTTGTTCATGATCACTCCTTCGAAATTATTTTTGATGGTTGGATTCATCAGAGTCATCACACTTTTCAGGTGCAGGTGATGAAAGAGAGAGAAAATTCTTTAGGTTTTGATTTGTATTTGGTAAAAATTCCAGGACTTCTGGATCGAGATAATCCTTATGGTTATTGGGATGAAAGCCAGCAGTTTTTAGCATTTCAGCACGCGGTTCTGCATTGGTTAAGTGCCATGCAAATTCGTCCAGATGTTTTGCACTGCCATGATTATCATACAGGACTTGTTCCGTTTATGATAGAAAACTGTCCTGAATTTCGTTTTTTGAAAGGCGTAAAAACCATTGGAACCATTCATAATGGGGAATATCAAGGTCAGATGGTATGGGATATGGCGAAATATTTTCCTTGGTTTTATGGGGAGAATTGGGGGTTGCTGGATTGGAATGGTTACATCAATCCACTCACAACCATGATTAAATGTTGCACTGCTTTCAATGCAGTTTCTGGCGGCTATATGGATGAACTTTTTCAGGATTTCCGAGGTTTAGAATCATTAGTGCAACAAGAGTATTTAAAAGCAAATGGTATTATTAATGGCATAGACACGGAAGTTTGGGATCCATACATTGACCCGTTTTTAGATTTTAACTATAAAAAAGAAAATGCAGAGCAAGGCAAATGGCAAAATAAAAAAGCGCTGTGTGAGGAATATGGATTGAATCCAGATTTGCCCCTATTCAGCTTCATCGGCAGATTTGCAGGGGAGAAAGGTGCAGATTTTTTACCAGAAATTGTGTGGAAAAGTATTCAGCAAAGTCAAGGTCAACACAACATTATCATTTTAGGATCGGGTGACAAGAGCATAGAAAATGAATTGAGCAGTCTTAATGCTTCCTTCTCCAATTTCGCTTTGGACTTAGGATACAAAGAATATTTATCTCATAGAATTTATGCTTCATCAGATTTTCTTTTGATGCCATCTCGCGTAGAACCTTGTGGATTAAATCAGATGTATGCTATGCGGTATGGAACGATTCCCATTGTACGATATACGGGAGGTTTGCGAGATACGGTAGAAGATATTTCTACGGGTGGAAGTGGAATAAACTTTGGCTCGGCGTCTGCGGAAGATGCGGTAAATGCCATCCACCGCGCCCTGCATATTTTTAAAGATCGCGATTTAATGGAGCGTTTGGTTCAAACGAATATGTCCTTTGATTTCTCTTGGGAAAAATCCGCGGAGAAATATCTCGCGCTTTACCGAAAATAATTTATAACCCCTACCATAAATTTCTCTGGAAATTAGAAGTAATTCCCCACTGCGAAACCTTTGTGGTACCATTGTTGTAAAACATATGCTAAATACAATAATCTCAATCACCGTGCGCAAAATCAACTATTTTTTCTATTTTCTGCTCCCAATTATCAGTTTTTCCCTTCTTATTCAATGTAAAAAAAATCCCGATTTAAATGCGGTTTCCCAAAAGGATGATTTAGGTCAGTCGCAGAAAGATTCCCTAAAAAATGTTGAGCCAGAAAAACCTGCTATAAAATATTCTTCATTTATTTTTCCAAAAAATAAAAAAGATTCTGCCATGACAGTTTTTAATGAGAAGTATTCCGGGGAAGAACAAGACATTATTTTGGCTTTAAACAGATTAGATAGCAAAAACAAATGGCGTGCAGATACCTTAATGATTCCAGATCAAATGGATTCTACCTTGATGGCGTATTCGCCTTTTCCATCTACGCTAGAAAGTTTAAAAGAAGTGAAAAAGATTATCTTTTTTTCTTATCCCATTCAAGCTTTCGGAATGTATGAAAATGGTAGACTTGTGAAATGGGGACCAACAAGTTTGGGTAAAAAATCTGCGCAAACAAAACGTGGGTTGATGTTTGCAAACTGGAAAAAAGAATTGGCAATCTCTACTGTTGACAGTGATTGGAAATTACCATACAATGTCAATATTCATAATAAGCTCGGAATCGGATGGCATCAATATGATTTACCGGGATTTCCGGCGTCTCACTCTTGTTTAAGATTATTGGAAGCGGATGCTAAATTTCTTTACAGTTGGGCAGAACAATGGACTTTAACCAAAGGAGGCGGTTCAGTAGTTACTAATGGAACACCCGTAATTGTCTTCGGAGATTACAATTGGGGTGGTAAAAAAGCCTGGCGAAATTTAGCGGACAATTCCAAAGCCAATGATATTTCTGTAGAGGAAATGAACGAATTAATCCAACCTAATTTGGATAAAATTTTAGAAGAGCAAAAAAAGGCAGAAGCGGTAAAAGCTGAAAGGCAATCTATTTCTGCAGATGATCCTCAGAACTAATTGATTCAAATTTAAGAATAGATTCTTCGGCAAATTCCCGTAGTTTTTGCATTTCTTTTCTCGCTTTCAGTTGGCCTAATCTTGCAATAATGTATGTTGTAATCAATAATCCAAGCATCACAAAAGAAACAGATAATGCCCACGGAAAGTCATTGCTCTTGATTTGTTTTTCCACAAACCAAAGGGTAATCACCACCATCCAAAGAATACCCAAAATAAAATAAAGGAACATAAAGAAAGTCCAGACGGCGGACGTAGGACCAAAAATCCCTCGAATAACCGTTTTTTCTTCCTCGGAATCAAATTCTGTTCGCAACGCTAAACACGGTTTCCAATAAGGATCTTCCTCATTTTTAACGCAAATAATTGCGGCTTCACTATTGATATTCCCACTAAATTCCTCGGAATTTTCTACTAAAAATTTCTTCAAATGTTCCGTGTAATTTTCTTTAGACATCTCCGTAAAAATTTTAAAACGGGGTCTGGAGCGAATGCTATCTAATACGGTTTCTTCAATTTTCATCTTGGTAAGGAATAGGGTCTTTTAATATGAGTGTGCGTTCTTCTATCACGGATTTGTTTCGCATAATTTTAAATTTTATGGCTGTTCCATCTTCCTTCTTTAAATAGTCGTAAATCTTTTCTAAGGTTAAATTGCCAACTGGCCGTTTGTTAATCTCAATGATTTCATCGCCTTTTTTCATTCCAGCATCGGAGCATGGCGAATCTTTTCTGCAACCAGCAACAGAAAATTTTGGTTTCAAAACAAAATTATAGGCGAAATTCTCTGTTACTACTGTTTCATTGCGTGCATTGGTTGCTTTGCCGGTAGAAACTTTTATTAAGTCTTTTTCCCACGTCATTCCATCATGCTGAATATCTAAACCACTTTTATTAAAGAGAAAGGGATCAGCAAAGTGGGTGTTTTTCCTAAAATAAATTTTGTTTGCAGGGTAATCAAAAAGCACCGTAAAACGCCGTAAAATATCACTTCCAATTGAACCTTTTCGATTGGGAACAATTTTTAAACTTTGTATAGAATATTCATCTGGCATTGCAGTAAGAGGCTTTTCGAACTTATATTCACCAATGTGAAAACGGTGGATCCTGCTTCTTTTGCCGAAAATATCTCCATTAAATCCTTGGCCTAAATAATCATCAATATTGGGTCTGTTATAAACAAAATCCTTAATTAATTTTGGAAAAAGCCAAATTGCATCACTATTACCGAGGTCAATGAGCATTTTAGAACTCACCTTAGTATTGGTCATTTCTACTCCCGCTTCCATATAAGGCTTATTTCCCTCTATAGAAATAGGGAACTCCTGAAATCTTTTACGCGCGCTTTCTGCAGATTTTTCATCATTATAGACCGTAATTTTTTGGCTGATGTAATCTATTTTGATGGCATGATTTTTAAAAAACTGATACCCTAATATTCCATTGACAGGAATGCCGACATGTGACGAAAAGTTGATCCTCTCATCTAAAATGATAAAGATGGTGTGGTTATCATCTTGAAAATTTTTTCCAATCTTTACAATGTTGTTATCAGATCTTAATCCTTCAATATCTTTACTTTCTCCCAATCCAGAAAATTTGATTTTTTCAGTATCATTAAAGTTGATTTCCTTATTGTCTAAACTGAAAAGTATGGATTCATTAACGCCACTATCTAAGAGAAAAGTGACTTCAACACCGTTTATTTCTAAAGGAACAAAAATTAGATTATTGATTAATTTGAAAGGGATAACCGTCTTTTTTGCCTCACTAATTTCAAATCCTTTCTGTGCGAAAGAAAATGAAGCAAAAAGCAGGAAAATCCAGAGGAAAATTTTCATTGAATGAAGATACGGAATTTGACTCCACTTTTAGAAAATGATTCTTAAATATTACTCCTTTAAGGAACTTTATTTTATCTTAAATTTGTTACATGCAACACGAAGAACAAAAAGAAAAATTCCGCCAACTGGTAGAAAATAAATTTCAGATTTATAATTCCCTTTTCATGAGTTTGCCTTATGATAAAATGACCAACATAGGTATGCTTCTCCCGTTTTTGTATGAAGAAAGTAAAACGGGTTACGAGCAAGGAAAAAGTCCAGAAGAAATTGTAGAAGAATTTTTTTCTAAACATACGGAGCTGAAAACTGAAGATCAAAAAACTGAACTGCTTTTTAAAATAATTCAATATATCGAACGCCAAGTGGTATTGTTTGATAGTATAGAAGATGCCGCTTTCTCAGAATTGCATTCGGAAGGTGATACAGGAACAGTTTCCCAGTTGCATGAGCGAGCGACGCAGGAACATTTGCTAGATGCTGCGCGAGAAAAAATGAAAGACTTCTCTGCGAAAGTGGTTTTCACCGCCCATCCAACACAATTTTATCCCAATTCGGTTCAAAGAATTTTGCATGATTTGCGGACGGCAATTATTAATAATGACGTGTCTGAAATAGATTCGCTTCTACAGCAGTTAGGGAAAACGCCATTTGTGAACAAAGAAAAGCCAACTCCATTGGATGAAGCCATGAGTATTATCTTTTACTTGCGTTATGTTTATTATGACACCATCGGAGAATTGTATAAAAAACTAAAATCTTCTTTTGGAACGCCTGACTATATTCCCGCACATGATATCGTGCAGCTGGGATTTTGGCCCGGTGGTGATCGAGATGGAAATCCTTTCGTAACGGCAGATATTACCAAGCAAGTAGCAGAAGAATTACGAATTTCTATCTTAAAGTCTTACTATGAACACCTGAAAAATCTACGCAGAAGGTTAAGTTTTCGTGGAGTTTCGGAAATTTTAGAAACTTTGAGCCATGAATTGTATGATGCCATTTTTAAGGAAAATATTCTTTTGCCAGCGGAACAAATTATTGGGCATCTGGAAAAAGTTCAGGAAATTTTAGTCACGAAACATAACAGCTTGTTTAAAAATCTTCTAGATGATTATGTGGATCGCGTGAAGATTTTTGGGACCCATTTTGCCACCTTAGACATCAGACAAGACAGCCGAATCCATCAAAGTATTATTGATGAAATCATCGAAAAGAAATCAAATTTAGATTTAGCCACAATATCTGGAGATGAAAAATTAGACTGGCTTTTAAATACAGAGGTCACCATTGATCCCAATGATTTTCAAAATCTTACAAAAGATACGTTGCAAAATATTATCAATGTGAAAGAAATTCAAAAAAGAAATGGAGAGCGCGGTATGAATCGCTATATCATATCTAATGCAGAACACATTAAAGAAGTTTTAAACGTATATGGACTTTTTAGAGTTTGTGGTTATCAAATTGAAGATATTCACATGGACATTGTGCCACTTTTTGAAACCATGGGCGGATTGGATCAAGCAGAAAGTGTGATGAAAGAATTGTATGAATTTCCACTTTACAGAAATCATGTTGCGAAAAGAGGAAATATCCAAACCATTATGTTAGGTTTTTCTGATGGAACCAAAGATGGCGGTTATTTAAAAGCCAATTGGGAAATCTATGAAACCAAAGAACAGCTTTCTAAAATCTCTGCAGAATACGGCGTGAAAGTCGTTTTCTTTGATGGTCGCGGTGGTCCACCCGCAAGAGGCGGTGGAAAAACACATGATTTTTACGCATCTCAAGGTAAAAAAATTGCGAATCATAAAATTGAATTGACCATTCAAGGACAAACAATTACGAGTGTTTTCGGAAACAAAGCGCAGGCGAAATTTAACTTTGAGCAACTTCTCACCGCTGGAATAGAAAATGATGTTTTCCAAAATGCGAAGAAAGATTTGACGGAAGATGAAAGGGAACTCTTTAAAGAATTAGCAAACATTAGCTATCAAAAATATTCAGATTTAAAAGCGCATCCTATGTTTGTTCCCTATTTACAAAAAATGAGCACGCTGGAATATTATGGAAAAACCAACATTGGCAGTAGACCCACGAAACGTGGAGCAGAAGGTGAATTAAAATTTGAGGATTTGCGTGCCATTCCATTTGTGGGATCTTGGAGTCAGTTGAAACAAAATGTACCTGGATTTTTTGGATTTGGATTCGCGCTGAAAGAACTTCAAAATCAAAACCGCTTTCAAGAAGTCATTGATTTATATAAAGGTTCAGATTTCTTCAGAACTTTAGTTTTAAATTCAATGATGAGCATGAACAAGTCCTATTTTCCGCTGACCGCTTATATGCAGAAAAATGAAAAGTATGGTGCTTTCTGGACCATTTTATTTGAGGAATTTGAACTGTCTAAATCCATGATGTTAAAACTTACAGGATTTACCATGTTGATGGAAGAAGAACCACTTTCCCGAAAGTCCGTAAAAATCAGAGAGAAAATTGTACTGCCCTTATTGAGTATTCAGCAATATGCCCTCATTAAAATTCAAAAGGAAGAAGGCAGTAGAGAAAAGTATGAAAAACTGGTGATGAGGTCACTTTTCGGTAATATTAATGCGAGCAGAAACTCGGCTTAAATATTTTAGTCAAAACTTTTTCCATAAAAAAACGCTTCGAAAGGAAGCGTTTTTTTGGTTTAAATAAAGGGCTACTTATTTTTTGATGATTTTCTCAACCGTTGAATTTTTATCAGTCGTGATTTTCACAAAATACATTCCTTTTCCTAATTTTTCAATATCGTAAGAGGATTCATTGGTGAAATTTTTAATTTTTCTACCCAAAGTATCGTACAATTCTACCGAAATAATTTTATCCGTAGTGTTAATGCTGAAACTTGTCGTAACTGGATTAGGATAAACTTTAATTTTTGTGTTGGTAGTATTCTCACCAGTTGCTAAAGCAGTATTTAATGATTGACCAAAATTTAAAATTCCGTAACCCATTTGATCCGTATGGTTGGGAAAAAGAGAAGCGTTTCCACGCAATAAATTTTGAAGTTCATCAATGTTTTTATTGGGCAATGCTTGGATTAAACACGCAACGCCTCCAGCTGCAAGTGGTGTGGCAAAGGAAGTTCCGCTGCTAGTAGTGGCGCCGTTATTGTAAGCCATTGCAGTTCCAGTTCCACGTGCACTTGCGTCGGGTTTAATTTTTCCTAGGGCATTCGGTCCGAAAGAAGAAAAACTAGAACTTGCACCTGTACTTGTAACTCCACCAATGGTAAATACTTTTACATTGTCTGCCGGAGTAATAATGTAATGCCACGCGTTTTGAGCTTCATTTCCAGCGGCTGCTAAAACAAAAATTCCTTTTTCTGAGGCAATTTGAGCAGTTCTTGCGATGAAAGAAGTTGTTCCGTCCATATCTGCATACAATAAATTATATCGGGAATCATCAAATGAATAGTAACCCAAAGAAGTAGAAATTACATCAACGCCTTTTCGGTCTGCTTCTTCCGCTGCTTCTGTCCAGTACAATTGCTCTTCTGGGATTTCATTGGCGGCATCTTCTGTGGCGTATAAATAGAAATCCGCATCTGGTGCTGAACCTACAAAGGTGTTTTCTATATATCCCGCAATGGTTCCTAAACAATAAGAACCGTGATTGTTCAAAGTGGTGCTGTAAACATCTGTGGTTTTATTGATGAAGTTATAGGTTCCTTTTATTTGATTGTTATTTCTGATTCTTGCGTAGGCAGAACCCGTATTTACGCGGGGAAAACCCGTGTCAATTACAGCGATTGTAATTCCTGTTCCCGTATAACCTGCAACGTGTAAAGGTCTCAAGTTGATTTGATTTATTTGCGCTAATCCTGTTCCGTAAACAAATTCAGTTTTACCGAAGGTATTATTGAATTCTTCAAATTTATTGACTTTATCGGGATTAATTTTTCCGCCTCCATTTTTAATGAAACTTTCCACGGACGCTACGTAAGTTTGACTTTCAAGCTGCGTAATTTGCGCAACGGTTGCATTTACGGCAACTCCATTCATCCATTTGGAATAATCTTTCACTACAAATCCAAGATTTGCAATGTTTTGAATATAAGATTGCTCAATCGGCGCATCTTGATCGTTCAGAGTAATTCCCAAACGTGTTCTTCTGTCTAAAGCCTTTTGACTTAATTCCGTAGTAGGATTGGCGTAGAAGGCTGCTTTATTAGGCTTATCTTTAAAATAAACAAATACCAATTGCGTTTGAGCACTCAAAAAACTGAAGGCCGCAATTAGTAAAATGGATAGTAACTTTTTCATTAGATCAATATTATTTAATTCTGACAAATTTAGAAAATATCTTGAAATTAAAGGTCAAATTTTTGTCTTTTATTTCCATTTACGTAAGTAATTGTCCTATTTAATGGCTCATTTGTGAATTGGTAAAGTTTCTTTGTACCTACAACTGAAATGGTCTGTGATTTATATTTTCGGTACATCTTGATTCAAAAACAATATCGAAATAGAGCCCTACCAAATTTTAAATTTGCTAAATTTGAACAAATATTTTTTATGAAGAAAATTCAGATGGTTGACCTTCAAAGTCAATATTATAAGATAAAGCCAGATGTAGATAATGCCATTCTAAGTGTGATGAACAGTGCCATGTTTATTAATGGTCCCGAAGTAAAATCTTTTCAAACAGAATTAGAGCACTATTTAGATTCTAAGCACGTAATTCCTTGCGCAAACGGAACAGATGCCTTGCAAATTGCATTAATGGCGCTGGATTTACAAGAAGGAGATGAAGTAATTACAGCAGATTTTACTTTCGCGGCAACCGTAGAAGTTATTGAGTTATTAAAATTAAAATCTGTTTTAGTAGATGTAGATTATGATACCTTTACCATTGATCCAGATAAAATTAGAGCAGCAATTACTTCCAAGACGAGAGCCATCATTCCCGTTCATATTTTCGGTCAATGTGCCAATATGGAAGAAATTATTAAAATTGCAAAAGATCATAATCTGCACATTATTGAAGATAATGCACAGGCAATCGGATCAGAATTTACTTTTTCTGATGGTACGGTAAAGAAATCTGGCACGATGACAAAAATTGGAACTACTTCTTTTTTTCCGTCGAAAAATTTAGGTTGTTACGGTGATGGCGGTGCTATTTTTACAGATGATGATGAGTTAGCCTACAAAATGCGAGGAATTGTAAATCACGGAATGTATGAAAGATATTACCATGATGAGGTGGGAGTTAACTCCAGATTAGATAGCGTTCAAGCTGCGGTTTTAAGAAAAAAACTTCCCCTTTTAGATACCTACAATGAAGCCCGAAAAAAAGCTGCAGATTATTATGATGAAGCTTTTGCCGGTCATTCAAATATTTTGACCCCGAAAAGAGCTCAATATTCCACGCACGTTTTCCACCAGTATACTTTGAGAATTTTGAACGGACAACGGAATGAACTGCAGAAATTTTTGACCGAAAAAGAAATTCCGGCCATGATTTATTATCCAGTGGCTTTAAGAAAGCAGAAAGCCTATTTTCAGGAGAGTGATGATGCGGATTTTGTGAATACGGATAAACTTTTAGAGCAAGTGATTTCATTGCCAATGCACACAGAGCTTGATGAAGAGCAGTTGAAATATATTACGGAGGCGGTTTTGGAATTTATGAATAAGTAGTTTTGAGAAGAAAGATTTTTTGATTTAAATGGATTTTTATAGTTTAAGCAGGGATTCACATTGTAATTACTTTGCTTTTCACTTTATTTCTGCTCAGATTATCAAAGAAATCATTCATTTTAGAAGACTTTATCTTCGACGTAATTTTTTTAATTTTAAATATTGCAATTACTATTTCATTATTTGAAAAATTTCGTAAAACTGTTCTTCTAATTAACATCACTTTTCTGCCTTTGTTTATCTGGTATTTCTCAATGGTTTGCTGGAATTTATATTTTGGAATTTTCAGTGATCAAAGTTTTAAAAAATCGATATTTATTGGTTTGTATCTAATTATTATTAACATATTTAAATACAAAGAAGTATACAATGAAATTAACGAAATAGGAAAAAATGAAAACTAAATCTTTCTTTTCAAATTTATAGAACTTATTATTAAATTTACTCTTATGAACACAGAAACCTTAAAAATAAATTTAGCTCAAAGAATTTTATCTTTGAATGATTTGCCACTTTTGGAAAAAATAAAAAATCTTCTAAAAGCAGATGATGTTATTTATTACACTGTTGAAGGCAAACCAATTAATGAAGACGAATTTATTACTGAAATGGATGCTCAACAAAATGATATAGAAAACGGCACAGCAAAATTTCACACGACTGATAATGTCCGAAAAATGGTGAAGAAGGGAAATAGTTTGGGAAGATAGAGCAGTTTTGGATTTGCAAAATGCTATTTCTTTCATTCCATTAAAAAGTCCGAAAAATGCTGAAATGCTTTTAGAAGAATTGGTAAAACTCTCCGAAACTCTGTCGAATATGCCCTTTAAATTTCCAAAAGAACCTTATTATAACAAAGGAAATATTCGTTTTGTCACGAAATGGAGTTTTAAAATGATTTATCAAATTGAAGAAGAAAAGATTATTGTTTTAAGAATTTTTAGTACTCATCAAAATCCAAAAAAAATAACGGAATAGGTAGGAAACCTAAAACTTAAAATCAATTTTAATTTATTATTAATCACTCATAAAAAATGACAATACTCGTTACCGGCGGACTCGGATATATAGGTTCTCACACGGTTGTAGAACTTTTGAAAAATAATTTTCAAGTCATCATTGTTGATGACATGTCCAATTCTGAGAAATTTATCCTCGATAATATTGAAAAGATCGCAGGTAAAAGACCTGTTTTTTTCCCATTTGATTTAAGACGAAAAGAATTGCTTGCGCAGGTTTTTGATGCGTATGAGATTGATGGCTGTATTAATTTTGCAGCCTATAAAGCAGTAGGAGAGAGCCAGGAAAAACCTTTGGATTATTACGAAAATAATCTTTACACTTTAATCAATGTGCTTCAGGAATTCAAGAATAGGAACATTTCCAATTTTATTTTCAGTTCCAGTTGCACCGTTTATGGTCAAGCCGATGAACAACCTATTGATGAAAATACGCCGTTGAAAACACCTGAATCTTCCTACGGAAAGACCAAACAAATGGGTGAGGAAATTCTGAAAGATTTTGCAACTGCTTACCAAAAGAAAGTTTCTTTGCTGCGGTATTTTAACCCGATCGGATCGCATCCAAGTGCTCTTTTGGGAGAATTGCCAATTGGTGTTCCCAATAATTTAGTTCCTTACGTTACGCAAACTGCCTCTGGAATTCGGGGAAAATTATCAATCTGGGGAAACGATTATCCAACGGAGGATGGAACTGCGGTTCGGGATTATATTTATGTGGTCGATTTGGCAAAAGCGCACGTAAAAGCTTTGCAAAAATTAATGAATGAAACTTCTGAAACCGTGATTGATATTTATAATCTCGGAACTGGTAAAGGATCTTCAGTTTTGGAAGTTGTGAATGCTTTTGAAACTGCAAATAGTGTAAAAGTTCCCTATCAAATCTGTGAAAGAAGAGCCGGAGATATTACGGTTGCTTATGCAAATGCGGATAAAGCGGAAAGAGAACTGGGTTGGAAAGCAGATACTTCCCTGGAAGAAGCCCTAAGAACAACCTGGGAATGGCAAAAATATCTGGAGAGCAGAAATAATAAGTCTTAAATATATATTCAGATGAGGATTAAAAACTTTATTTTCTTGATTCCGATTTTTATTTTTAGCAGTACTCTGTTTTCTCAAAATAAAGCTGAAAATGTAGTTTATGTCGTGGACAACATTACTGTAAGAGAAAATCCTGAAAGAGAAAATGAAATTAATAATGATGATATTGACAAAGTTAATGTTATTAATAATAAAGATTCTCTGGCAAAATATGGTCTTGAAAAATTTGATAAGGCCATTTTCTTTTTTACCAAAGAATTCAAAAACAGACCTACTGAAAATAAAAAAATTCCATCCACCAAACAGATGGAAATGAAAAAGGGGAATGTTTGGTATTATAACAATCAAATTTATACTGGAAAGTTTATTGATTATTATTACAGTGGAAGAATTCAGGGAGAAGGTTTTTTAAAAAATGGAAATTTAAATGGTTTAACAAAAAAATATTTCCAAAATGGAAAAGTTTCTTTGGAGAGAAACTATGTAAGTTCAATTCCAAATGGTTTAGATAAAGAATATTTTAAAGATGGTTCTTTAAAGCATAAAGGAGAATTTGTGAATGGAAAGGAGGATGGAATTTGGGAAATGTATTTTCCTAATGGGAAACTGAAGCAGCAAACAAACTTTCAAAATGGAAAAATGATTGATGAGTCAAAAACTTATTATTCCAATGGAAAAATTGCTAGAACTGAAAAGATTGTTAACGATAAAATTCTTCCCGATCCAAATTTTGCAGAATTAGATAGGCAAATGAATAAAGCAAACGAATCTTATAAAAATAAAAACGAAAATTCTGCAACAAAAATACTATCCAAGGTTATTGAAGATTATCCAAATTATAAAGATGTTTATTTTTCAAGAGGGACTATTCTTTTAAATCAAATGAAATTTGATGAAGCAATTTTAGATTTTGATAAAGCGATAGAAATTGAACCGTATTACGATTCTGCGATTGCTAATCGTGCTTTTGCAAGCATTCGAAAATATGAATTAGGAGTTAATCGTAAATTAAGTGGTAATTCAGAAATTACAGTTTTGGCAGAAAAAAAAGATATTGAAATTCCTGAAAATGAGAAATCAAAAATTTGTTCTGACTTAAAAATGGCGATATTTCTCGGTGATAGAAATGATATGAATTATGAAGCCTTAGATAAATATTGCGCGAAAAAATAAGCTCCCTTGGAAATGTATTTACGAAGCAGAAAATAGAAAATGGAAATTAGAATTTCCTTAAATAATAAATCCTGAAAAAATTAATTTTCAGGATTTTTTTAATGTTATTTCTTGTCATCCATCATCCATCATCCTACATCGGCGGTCCGTCTTCACCACCCTGACTATTAGAATTAATATCTTTTTTACGTTTCGGTTGATCTACTTTATCACCTTGTTTAAATCGGTACGTGAAAGAAAGGGAAAACTGTCTTGGCGAAAATTGATTGTAAGAATATTGAGAATATTCTGCACCAGTGAACGTAAATTCACGGGCTCTGGAATTAAAAATATCCTGAATATTAAAAGCCAAAGTTCCGTCTCCTTTCAGAATTGTTCGGGACGCGCCAAAACTTACGGCATACATTCCTTTTCGATCATTACTCACTGTTTTCTCCGCGCCACGATAAAATCCCTGAACTTGCAGGGACGTATTTTTATCGGGTTTAAAAGTGGTTGTTAAACGCGCTCTGGAAGAAAATCCCTGGCCTTCAAAACTTACGCCCTGAAAATTACCGGTATTGTTATATCCAAATAAATCTAAACTTCCCATCAATCGTAACCACTTTGCTGGATCGTAGGTCGCGTTCAAATCCAAACCATACTGTGTTTCGGAACCTGCATTTACGGGTTGCGTTACAATAAGCGTATTTCCATTTTCAAGGATCGGAAGCTGAACAAAATTGACTTCATCCTGAGATTTTTTGTAGTATAAAGTTGGGTTCAGCGTAATTTTTTTGGTAACTAAACTGTATCCCAATTCAAAGGAATTTTCATACGTTGGATCCAAATCTGGATTTCCGCGGAAAATACTTCTGCTGTCATAAGAATTAAAGGGTACTAAGAAAAAAGATCTGGGACGCTGAATTCTGCGGGAATAATTTAATAGCAACTGATTTTTTCCCAGCTCATAAGTAAAGAAAACACTTGGAAAAAATCCGGTGTAGCTTTTCTGATCCTGAACCTGTAAACCAGTTCCTAC
Source organism: Chryseobacterium sp. MP_3.2 (assembly GCF_035984805.1). NCBI lineage: Bacteria > Pseudomonadati > Bacteroidota > Flavobacteriia > Flavobacteriales > Weeksellaceae > Chryseobacterium > Chryseobacterium sp. MP_3.2. The sequence continues at coordinate 30,378 of NZ_JAXCHW010000008.1, forward strand.
ATTTTTGTAACTGATATCGATATTGGTATTTTCTACCCGAGTTCCGACTTGATACCCAAAATTGCCAATTTTACTTTTAAACTGCGCATAAGCTGCAGCAATTTTTTCGCCATACGTTGTGGTGCTGGTAAAATCTAATACAGGCTGAAACGGTAGATTGTTTTTGCTTTGATCAACAGAATAATCATAAATATTTTTGGTGTAATCATATCTTGCTCCAGCTTCAATTTTAGATTTTTCGCCTAGAGGCAATTCATAATCTCCTTTTCCGATGTAGGTTGTATTATCTGTGGTACTGAAAACATCACTTGCAATTGTCGTTGCAGTATTTCCCGTTAAACTGTTTTCTGTAATCATCGTCGTGTTTTCTCCCTTGCTATTTTGAAAACTTCCAGAAAGTGAAAATAATTGACCTTTTTCCCCAATTTTTTGATCGAATCCTAGATCTGCCTGGAAAGAATTATTTTTTCTAACGCCCACATCATTCTGAGTTGTTGCCTTTGCAAGTCGCTGAAAAAATTTTTCATAAATATCGGTCTGGTCATTAGACTCATACTGGAAATTTCTAAAAAGAACAGAGGCATTAAGAGAAGATTTCTCTGTAAGATCCACTACAAATCCGGTGTTTGCATTGTAATTTCTACTTTCCCCATTATTTTCTCCATCTTTTCTTCGATAAAGCAAAGTATTGTCTACTAATTGATTATCACTTAAAAGGGTGCGGTATTCTAAATTATTTTTAGATCTATTTTTGCTATAACCACCACCACCATTGAGGTAATAAGTCCAGGCTCCTTTTTTCCAGCTTAGATTGGTGTTTAAACTTGTTAAGGGTAAGTAACCGATTGTTCCGGTTACACTTCCATTAAAACCAAGTTTTTTAGATTTTTTCAGAATAATATTTAAAATTCCGGCAGTTCCTGAAGCTTCATATTTAGAGGAAGGATTGGTGATCACTTCAATTCGATCAATTTGATCTGCGGGAATTGTTTTCAGCGCATCTGCGCCGTCATCAATTCCTAAAAGGGAGGAAGGTTTTCCGTTAATTAAAAATTTAATATTAGAATTTCCCCGCATAGAAACGGTTCCATCTGTATCTACCGCAATGGAAGGAACATTGCTTAAAACATCTTGCAAAGTCCCACCTTTACTGATCAAATCTGTGGAAGGATCATATACTTTTTTGTCAATTTCTACACGATAAGGCTTTGTGGTCGATGTAATGACAACACCTTGAATATCCGAAGTTTTCGTATTGGTAACTGAACTTTCTGCTTCTACTGAAAAATTTCCGAGATTTCCTGCGCTAGAAATTTTTCTATTCAATGTTGCTTTCTGATAGTCGATCGCCTCAATTGTAATGTCATAATTTCCGGGAGTCAGCGCGAGTTGATAATCTCCTTTTTCATCGGTTAAAGCTGCATCGCTAAAGAGTTTGTTCGCTTTGTTACTAAAGGTTACCGATGCGTAAGGAACTGCATTGTTTTCTTTGCTTACAATTTTTCCGGTTACATTTATTTTCTCTTGCGCGAAAGCTAAACTTGCTGCTCCCAAAACGAAAGTCAGCACTAAAGTTTTTGTTCTGATAATTGATGAAAACTCAATTTTGTTGATCATAATCTTATTTTAAACGATACAGATTGTAATTTTTAATGGAGGTTAAATTAAACAGGTGTTTAATGAGATGAACACAAGAATTCCTCCTTTCTAATTTTTATTATTTAATGTTTTTGGAATTCAGCCAATTTTGATAATCTTTGGCATTTTTCGCATGTTCGATGTCACTTGCGGTGAAACGGTGGAATCCAAATTTATCTGGATCTGCCGCCATGAAAATGAAGTTATTTTTTTCCGCATTTAAAACCGCGTCTACAGAATTTTTGTCAACCATACAAATTGGTCCAGGTGGAATTCCAGCAGAAAAGTAGGTGTTATACGGAGAAGGTTCCCGCAAATGTTTGTAGAAAACTCTTTTTAAGGTTTCTCCCTGAAAATTATTGGCTTTACTCACCGCATAAATTACGGTAGGATCACTTTGCAATTTCATGCCTTTGCGATATCTGTTCAAATATAAACCCGCAATTGTCTTCATTTCATCGGGTTTTCCGCCAGTTTCTTTATAAACCAAAGACGCCAAAGCATAGATCTGATCTCTCGTCAAACCGGAATTTTTTTCTTTCACTTTGCGTTCTGCGGTCCAAAAACCATTGTAATCATCTTCAAATTTTTTAAAAAATTCTTTCGGAGTTACGGTCCAGAAGAAGTTGTAAGAATCGATGAAGAAATATTTTTTTAGATCTTCTGCGTTGGTCAAACCTTTACCGTTAGCAATTTTATCTAAATCATTTGCAAATCTCAAAGAATCGAGTTCCGTTTTTTTAGCAACTTTTCCGACCATTTGATAAACCGTAAAAAAATCTCCAATTCTAAAAGTATTTTCGGTTTGGTTTCCTGCTTTGATCATATTCACCAAATCAGAATTATTAGTTCCGGACTTAATCCGATATCGACCTGCATTGAAAAACTGATTTAAATTTTTGCTTTTCGCGACCTCAGAAAAACTTTCTTTATTTTTGATGTAAGGTGCAATGGAATCTAATATCGAATTGAAATTTGCAGAATGCGGGATCAAAACGTACCCTTCTTTTTCTACGTTATTTCCGTAATATTTCTTGTAATATTGATAACCGAAGAAACTCCCAACTGCAAAGAGTAGAAATACAATCACCAATACGATTCCCGAAGATTTTTTCATTGCTATTCTGAAATTTTCTATAAATTAAATTTTCCTTTAAATACTTGTTTTGCTGGACCTTCTAACCAAATATTTTTAAAGGTTTCTCCGTTCTGTTCTGCGTAAACTTTTAGATTTCCACCCAAAACTTTAACTTTTACAGCAGGTAGATTTTTATCTTTCGAAAAAACCAAAGCTGAAGCTGTTGCGCCAGTTCCACAACTGAATGTTTCATCTTCTACACCTCTTTCATAGGTTCGGATAGAAATTTCATCTTCGGATATCTCTTCCACAAAATTCACATTGATTCCTTCTTGACAATAAGACGCTGAATTTCTGATTTTGTTACCGTTATCGAAAACTTTAAAATCCTTTAACATTTCCACAAACGTGACATAATGCGGAGATCCGGTATTTAATTCAAAATCATTTTCAACATTTTTAATGATATCAACGTCAATCATTTTCAGTTTGATGATTCCGTTGTGAATCTCTGCTTCATGTTTTCCATCAATGGCTTCAAACGTCGTCTTGTCTTCAAAAACATCCAGAAAATGAGCAAAAGCAACGATGCATCTCCCACCGTTTCCGCACATGGTGCTTTCATTGCCGTCGGAATTAAAGTAGACCATTTTAAAATCGAAACCATCCTGATTTTCAAGTAAAATCAAGCCATCACCACCAATTCCAAAACGTCTATCACAGAGTTTTTCGATTATTTCTTTGTTTTTTGGAAATTGCATATCCCGATTATCGATCATAACGAAATCATTTCCAGTGCCTTGATATTTAAAAAATTCGATGGTGTTTTGCATAAAACAAAAAGGTTTTTTGTCCCATTATTTTTGGGTCAGCAAAGATAATGAAATCTTTAGGATGCATTTTAAAACCTAATCGATTAAATCAGTTGATGTGATAGGTTTCAAGGACTTTTTCCATTCGAAATAACCTATAATTGCCAATCCTGTAAATACAAAATATTGAATCGAAGTAATTCCTAAACCTTTGTAAATCATCATGGGAACTACAATAATATCGCCGACAATCCAGAAGATCCAGTTTTCGATCTTGCGTTTCGCCATGAGCCACATTCCTACCAGGAAAATTGCGGTGGTCAAAATATCCAGCCAGTTCGCCCAATCCAAATGATATAATCCGAGTTGAACATCCGTCATTGAAAAATGATTGTCGATAAAAGGTTTGTAATAATAAACGAGGGTGACTAAAATTAAACTCAAGAAAAATAAAATTCCGGAAAAAATCCATTCTTTTTTTGTTGCCCAGAAAACTTCTACGTGAATATGATCTTCCGAACTTTTGGACCAAAGAATCCAGCCGTAAATGCTCATGATGCTGTAATAAAAATTGATCATCATATCGCCAAGAAGTCCGAATTTATAAAGAATATAAACATAAAGGACGGTGGAAATAATTCCCGTAGGATAAACCCAAATATTTTTTTTTATAGAAAAGAAAACACTTAGCAAACCGAAAATGGTAGCAACTGCTTCCAGAATAATTTGATAGGTTTCATAAGATTTGTAAGGTTTCAGGAAGAGTTCGTAGAAATTCATGAGTTCAAAGATAAGAATTTCAGGGAAAAAACCGGTTTGTGACATCGGTTACACTAGTTGTTGGAAAGTCTCTTTATCTTTGAATAAATTAAAGTCATGCAAAAAGTTTTATTATTTAGTGGTTTCGCCTTCCTATTTCTGCAGTGCGGAAATAAAATCGTTCAAAAGGATGTTTCAGGTAAAGAAATAATCGGCAATAAATCCGAAATCTCCTCTGACTCTTTACATAATTTTGCGACTGAAACCAAAAGATTATTAATGAAAAATGTAGGTCAACAAATTGCAATGGGTGGAGCGGAAATGGCTTTGGATTTTTGCAATATTGAAGCTATGCCTTTAACAAAATCAATGTCGGAGAAACACGGTTTGGTGATTTCCAGAGTGACTGACAAAACCAGAAATGAAAGAAACTTGGCTAATTCTGAAGAGTTAAAATTAATTGAGCAATACAAAAAACAATTGTTAGCAGGTGAAACTTTAAAACCAGTTCGCACTGCAACTCATTATTATGAACCGCTTGTAACGAATGGAATGTGTTTGCAATGTCACGGCGAAATTGGAAAAAATATCCAGCCAAAAGTGGCGGCGAAAATTGCACAATTGTATCCGAAAGATTTAGCAACAGGTTACAAAGAAAACGAAGTCCGCGGATTGATCAGTATCAAAACTAAATAGTTTAATTTCCATATTTTTTATTTGTTAAGATGGACCGTCGCATTTTGTGGCGGTTTGTTTTTTGTGGTTTAATATAATGCAAAGTGAATTGATGTATTAGTTAAATTAATTGATGCAAAATTTTGTTATTTGATAACTATTAAGTTAACTTTGTAAAATGAGTTGTTGTTTCGACAAAGGAAACTTGGTTGTTCTGTTTAATGGCTTTCAGAAAAAATCTCAGAAAACTCCTAAGAATGAAACTGGCCTGGCTTTGAAACTCAAAGATGAATACTTTAAAAATAAAAAATAATGGATACAAAAGATATCAAAAATGCTATAAACTTTGACGAATTATTAGACTTAAAATACGGAGAAATTGGTTCTGAAAACCGTGATGTTTTTGAAGAGAAAGCACAATATTTTGTCATTAGTCAAATGTTGAGAGAAGCACGAAAAGAAGCGAATATGACCCAGGAACAATTGGCTGTAAAAGTGGGTACTAAAAAAAGTTATATTTCAAGATTGGAAAACGGGAAATGTGATATTCAACTATCAACATTGTACCGTATTTTTGAGGTTGGACTTGGTAAAAGAGTGAGTTTAGTATTCGGTTAGTATATATAAATCCCAGCAAAATTAATTGCAAGGATTTATCATTTTCAAAATTTTCGGTTAAACCCCGCAAGAACCACCTTCATTGGTATATCCCAACTTTCCTAAAATCTTATCCAGCAAACACCAATTCGTCATTGAGGATTGAAGCAAATTAATTCCTACAAATCCAGTCAGCCATAACCAATTTTGGTTTACATAAACGGAAAGAAGGATACTTACTAATACCATCGTTCCGGCAAATGCGTGTATTATTCTATTTTTCATAATATATTTTTTATTGTTCTTTATTGAATTAAAATTGTTGTTCCAAAGCGATTAAAGCAATATGAACTTTGGAAAGTGTTTCCTGATGGCTGTTGAAATCTTCGATTTTTTTAATGATGATCTCGGTGTTTTCCAAAGGAACAAAAACCGTGAAGAGTAGGGAATCGGTTTCGGCGTAAGAAGATGCGAACCAATTGCTTGTTTTATTGCTTTCCCCTTCGTTTTTAAAACCTTTCACGGAGTTGTAAGTAAAAGATTTTGCGCCTGATTTTACTAAAATATTTTTGATATTGCTTTCAAATTCCTTGATCGCGGTGATGAGTAATAATTTCATTTGTATAGTTTTAAAATTCTCTGCCGAAATAGTTGACGGCAGAGAATTGAGTTAATTAATCCTGAAGTTCTTCTTCAATGACAACTGGTTCTTGTTCTACGGGTTCGTTTTGTAGCCAGTTTTTCTTTTCAGACATGTAATAAATCAAGGGAATTACAATTAGTGTCAAAAGCGTAGAAACAATGGCTCCAAATACCAATGAGATTGCCAAACCTTGAAAAATAGGGTCAAATAAAATCACGACTGCTCCAATTACTACCGCTCCAGTTGTTAATAGAATCGGTGTCGTTCTTACTGCTCCGGCTTCGATGATCGCTCTTTTAATGGGCGCTCCTTCATTCAAACGAATTTCAATAAAGTCAATCAAAAGAATCGAGTTCCTCACCATAATTCCTGCCAAAGCAATCATTCCGATAAATGAAGTTGCCGTAAAGAAAGCGCCTAATAACCAGTGTCCGAGTACAATTCCGACCAAAGAAAGTGGAATAGGGATCATCATCATAATTGGCGTTTTGAAGTTTTGGAACCAACCCACGATCAACATATAAATAATGATGATCACGACTAAAAATGCGGCTCCCAAATCGCGGAAAACTTCTAGAGTAATTTGCCATTCTCCATCCCATTTCACGGTGTAATCCGATTCATCTTTTGGCGTATTCATGTACAGTTCATTCAAAGAATATCCCGCCGGAAGTTTGATTTTTTTCAATTTCTCCTCCATTCCCAGGATCGCATAAGCCGGACTTTCTAATCCTCCTGCCATATCTGCGAGAATATAAACGACGCGTTTCTGGTCTTTTCTGTAGATTGATTTCTCCAAAGTTTCCCTTTGAACTTTTACAATGTCACTTATCGGAACCATTCCGGCTGCACCTTTTACTTTTAAATCTGTAATGTTAGAAATGCTGGTTTTGTCACCATCCTCTAACTTCATCACAATATCGACCGCGTCATTTGATTTTGGATCAAGTAAATTTCCGATTGAATGTTCGCCAATTAAATAGGTGAGATTTCCTACAATTTGTTGTGGCGCAACACCATTCAACATGGCTTTTTCTTTGTCGGCTACGATTTTAAATTCCGTTTGTGGAGATTCTACCATCCAGTCTACATCCACGACATCATCTGTATTGATGAGAATTTTCTGAACTTCATCTGCAATCCGAACTTGCTCCTCATAATCTGGTCCATAAACTTCTGCAACGATCGTTGATAAAACGGGTGGTCCCGGCGGAACTTCTACGATTTTCACATTCGCGCCATATTTTTTGGCAATCTTGTGAATTTCCGGACGAATAGTTTTTGCGACATCATGACTTTGATTATCGCGATCTTCTTTATGCAAAAGATTCACCTGAATATCCGCAGAATTACTGCTTCCACGCAAATCGTAATGACGAACCAAACCATTAAAAGTGATCGGTGAAGCGGAACCAATATAAGATTGATAATTCACCACTTCTGGAACGGTTTTCAGATATTGTGCAATGTCTTGCGTAACGGCCGCAGTTCTTTCCAAAGTCGTTCCTTCCGGTAAATCGATAACTACCTGAACTTCATTTTTATTATCAAACGGAAGCATTTTTACAGCCACCCATTTTGCCGCAAAAGCAAACATAGAAATCATTAGCAATACACCCGTAATTCCGAGCATGGTCCATCTTTTCTTGCTATTATCAAGCAAAGGTTGCTCAACTTTTTTGTAGATTTTATAGATGAAACCAGTTTCCAAACCTTGCTCTTCTTTATGTTCCTCGCTGTCTTTTACTTTTAATAAGTGGAAACCTAAATATGGCGTAATCGTTAAAGCCACAAATAGGGAAAGTAACATCGCAATCGACGCACCGATCGGCATCGGAGACATATAAGGTCCCATCATTCCAGATACAAATGCCATGGGTAAAATCGCGGCAATTACCGTAAATGTTGCTAAAATGGTTGGATTTCCAACTTCATTAATGGCGAAAATAGCGGCTTGTTTAAACGGTAATTTCTTCATGTGGAAATGCCGGTGCATATTCTCCGCAATAATAATACTGTCGTCAACGACGATTCCCACTACAAAAACGAGGGCAAAAAGCGTGATTCTGTTCAGCGTATAACCCAACATATAATACGCGAAAAGCGTCAATGCAAAGGTCAATGGAACTGAAAAGAAAACAACTAATCCGCCTCTCCATCCCATTGCGAGCATCACCAAAAGCGTTACGGCAACAATCGCAATTCCCAAATGCCCCATTAATTCTGAAACTTTATGAGAAGCAGTTTCGCCATAATTCCGGGTGACTTCTACATGAACATCATTTGGAATTAAAGTTTTCTTTAAAGTTTCTACTTTATTTAAAATCTCTTCTGAAATATGCATTGCATCGGCTCCTTTAACTTTCGAAATAGAAAGCGTTACAGCAGGATATTCCGATAAAAAACTCTTGCCTTTTTCCGTGGCATTTCCATAACCAAAGTTTACATAATTGGTTGTAGAAGAAGGGCCATCTTCAATTTTCGCGACTTGTTTCAGATAAACCGGCATATTTTGAGAAGTCCCGATCACTAGATTTCCAACATCTTCTGCGGTGCTTAAAAATTCGCCTGTTGTTACCAAATATTCGGCGTCATTGCTTGCGAAGCTTCCAGATTGGGAACTTCCGTTTCCGGCTTGAATCATTTGCATAATTCCCAACGGATCCACATTTGATTCCGCCATTTTATCTTTGTCAACAATCACTTTTAATTGACGATTTCTTCCACCGATCACGTTGGTGAGGGAAACATCTTTAATTTTTTTGACTTCCGAAGAAAGTTCTTCAGTCATTTGTCTTAACTGAAAATCGCTGTATTTTTCACTCCAAAGCGTTAATCCCAACATCGGTACATCGTCAATGGAGCGGGTCTTAACTAAAGGTTCGTAAACTCCTTTTGGAAAAATATTTTTATTTTTCATCAACTCATCGTAGAGTTTCACATAAGAACGTTCGGTATCTTCACCCACGTAAAATTGAACAATAATCATGGCTTTTCCATTCATCGCCATACTGTGAACATGCTCAACTCCTTTGATGTTGGAGATGAGTTTCTCTAAAGGTTTTACCACGCGATTTTCTACTTCCGTAGGATTTGCACCGGGATAACCGACCATTACATCGGCCATTGGAACAATAATCTGTGGTTCCTCTTCTCTTGGTATTAAGGTGGAACTGTAAGCGCCGATCACCATCAACGCAACCATCAACAGAATTGATAATTTTGAATTGATGAAGACTTCGGCTATTCTTCCTGCGATTCCTTGTTGCATAATATTTTTTTAAATAAGTGAGGAAATTATTGTTTTACTTTTGCTCCGTTAAAGAGTTTTCCTTGAGCCGAAACGATATAAGGTTCTTTAGAATTTAAACCCGATAAAATTTCTACCTGATCTCCAAAATTTTTCCCTGTTTTTACCCAGCGGAGAATTGCAGTATTGCTTGAACTCACCGTGTAAACTCCTGTTAACTGGCCTTTTTCTACCAAAGCAGATTTTGGAATCATCACGCCTTCCTGGAAATCCTGATTTACTTTTCCGGTATTTTTAAAAGGAAACTGGATATTCACAAACATTCCCGACAATAAATTTTTGCTATTAGAAACATTTACTTTCACCATGTATTGACCACCTGTGTTTGCGGAAGATCGGCTGATTTCTGCGACGGTTCCGGCAACTTCTTCGTTGTTGGATTTTAGCGTGATTTTCACCGGCATTCCCTGTTCTATTAAAGTAATATTCTGCTCCGAAACCAAAACTTGCGCTTGTAATGCGGAAGGAGATTCGATGGTTAGCAAAGGCATTCCTGGACTTGCCATATCTCCTTGTTCTGCAAATTTCGCCGTAATTACTCCAGAAATTGGAGCCGTAATATTGGTGTAACGGTATTGTGAATTTACTTCACTTTTCATGGCTTGAGCTGCTTGTAATCCAGCTTTTGCCATTTCGTAGCGCGCTCTCATATCATCCAATTCTTTTTGAGAAGCACTTTGACTTTTATATAAATTGGAGAAACGCTCGTAATCTTTTTTAGAAATATTATAATTTGCTTGCGCTTGAGAAATCTGCGCATTGGCTTGTCCACCTTTTGCTTGGATATCTGTTGCGTTTATGCTCACTAATAATTGTCCGGCGCTTACATTTTGTCCAACTTCGGCTTTCATTCCTGTGATGTAACCCATCATTCGGGTGCTTACATTTACAGAATTTTTCGCCACTAATTTTCCACTTGCACTTGCATAAGCACCTTCGGAATTAGCACCGGACTGATTCACGGTTACTTGAATCGGCTTCTGAGAAAGGGTTGCATCTTTTTCGTCGGCGGAGCAACTCATGGTCAATCCTAATATGAGGACGGAATAAACTAATATTTTCATTGTATTGATTTTAGAAATTAGAGGTTAGAAATTAGAGGTTAGAAATTAGAAAGTAGAGGTTAGATTTTATCGTATTATCTAATGTCTAACATCTCATATCTAACTTCTATCTTAAAAATTTAAAGTATTCAAGCGCCGAATTATATTCGAAGATCGCCTGTTGATGCTCCAGTTCTTTTTGGGACATCATTGTTTCTGCAGAAAGCAAATCAGAAGATTTTTCTAAACCTTGATTGTATCTGTTTTTTCGAATTCTGTACGCTTCTGCACTTTGATCCCAAGATAATTTAGTTAAAGAAACTTTTTGATCCGCATCTAAAACCTGTCGGTAAGATTTGTTGAGCTCCAACTGATTCTGTTTTTGATATTGCTGAATTTCGGTTTGTGCTTTTGACAGATCTGCTTTGTATTTTTCCTGTTCGCTTTTTGCTTTTAGACCATCGAAAACATTCCAGGATAATTGCAGTCCGACCAAATATCCGTTTGCATCAAATTGATAAGGTTTATTGTCATAGACTTCAAAACTTCCAAAGGCATTTAATTTGGGAAGAAATTTCGCTTTGGAGGATTTGATCATCCAATCGTACGCTTCAAGAGATTTTTCATACGCTTGCAAATCTTTTCTGTTCGGATTTAAAGTCGGATTTTGCTCCAAAATATTTTCCTGATAAGAAAATTCATCCTGCGGTTTTAAAACTTTATTTTGAGAATCTTCATTCAATAAAAAATATATATAATCCGAAGCGTTTCTCACATTGGATTTTGCATATTGAATCTGGCTTTCAATTTCGGAAACTCTTACGTCCATGTACAAAACTTCAGATTTCTGGATCATTCCGTTTTTGTAATAATTGTCGATTACTTTTTTATTGGCAAGTGTTGTGTTTTTCGCTTCTTCTAAAACTTTCACCACTTTATACGTCATTTGCAATTGCAGATAAGCTTTATTCAAATCAAACTGAAGATATTCTTTCGTCCGTTCTTCTTTAATTTTTAAAACATCCACTTTTACTTCACCCGCTTTCTTTTGGTACACCGCATCTTTATTAAAAATCGGTTGCTGAACTTCTAATTTAGTCGCGAAATTGAAAATATTGTCTGGACTGTTTAATCTCGCCGGATCAAAATCCATCATCGTAATTCTTTCCTGATTCAGTTTTGACCCAAAAGCCATCAAAGGATTATTGGTAGAAATTCCCGTATAAGACGCAGTGATGTTTGGCAAATACATGGCGCGACTTTCGAGCAAACTTGCTTTGGCAATATTCACTTCGTCATTTGCTAATTTTACGGATAAATTCTGGCCTTCAATTTTCGCTTCTAAATCTTTTTTAGAAATTTGAATGGTATCCTGAGCGAAAAATTGAGTTGATATAAATAATAGGAATAATACTTTTTTCATGTCTTATTAATTTGATGACAAAAGTATTGCAGTAAAAAATCCTACACAGTGACAAAGGTTACATAGAAAGAAGCAGTGGGAATAGTGAGAACTAAAATAAAATCGCAGTCTGGTTATTGGTAACTTACCTCACAAGAAATAATAAAAAATTTTAATGTCAGTAAAAACCCTATTTTTACAGTAAACAACTAAATAAAAATGATGACAACTCTTTTACTTTTAGCACAAATTATTGTAGCAGCTGCCGTTTTCTACGTTTGGATTTTCAGATATGATGTAATTGTCAAAGAATTTAAACAATTCGGATTGAGTGATCTAACAAGAACCTTTGTTGGAGCAGCAAAGATTTCCTTAGCAACGTTGCTGGTTGCAGGAATTTGGTTTCCGTCCTTAGTTGCGATTCCCGCCATTTTGATGGGATTATTTATGGTAGCTGCACAGTACTTTCATTTTAAAATTAAAAATCCATTCATTAAACACTTGCCATCGCTCGTTTTATTGATTCTTTGCATTTTCATAGCAGTCGTTTCGATGGACATTATTTAAACATGAATTATTTGTTGATTTCCTGTGTGTTAATTTCAAGTCTCTCTTTTGCGGGTTATGCTATTTCCTATTTTGTGTCACCGAATATGAAAAAAGAATTTAATCGATTTGGCTTAAAAGGTTTTGGAATTTATGTGATTGTCTTAGAAATTTTGGGCGCCGCGGGTTTGCTCATTGGGTTATTTAATAAACCCCTTTTACTTATTTCAGCTGCTGGACTTGCCCTTTTGATGTTATTTGGTGTATTAACGAGAATTAAAACAAAGGATAGTTTATTAATCTCTACACCAGCAATTTTTTTTATGATTCTTAATGCCTTTATATTTTATTTGGCAATAACTCAAACCGTTTGAGAGGTATCATTTCAATATAAAAAAATGTCGAAAAAACAAGGGTTTTCTGCTGATCGGTCAGTTTGTTTTTAAATGTTATGGATGTGTGGTAACCATCACGATGTTTAATTTAATCGAATTTTGATCTTTTCAAAATGCACTTCGGTAAAGCCTCTCTTTTTCTAGAATTAATAATATATATCTTTTATATAAAGCTTTGTTGATTCATCAGAGCTTTTTTAAGTTTGGAGGCGGAACCGAATGAAAAATGAAAAAGTTTCAATTGCCTTTCGCAGGAAATGATATCTTTAACATCAATTAAAACTTCCAAAGTTTGAATATTTTCTTTAATTGCGGACCCTTTCTAAATAGTAACCTCAAAATGAAAAAATATAGCATGAAAAAATTCTTTAATGCAAGTTTCTTATTAGTATCTCTTACGATTTCATTCTTTAATGCAAATGCCCAGACTACTCTGAAAGCCGCGCCTGTTTTTGAAAATGGAGAAACTCAAATCGTCCCCGAATTTAAAGATGCGGACAAATGGATTAGAACCGATCTTTGGGTTGAAACCCCTTTTGATACAGATGGTGATGGTAAAAAGGACCGCATGCATGTTGATGTGACCCGACCGTATCAAACCGAAACTGAAGGATTGAAACTTCCTGTGATTTATGAATCGAGTCCGTATTATTCCGGCGTTGCACCTGATGTAGAAGGTGGTTTTTGGGATGTTAACCATGAATTGGGACAAGCTGGAAAAGCGCGCGTCCACGCTGAAGTTGTTCGAACTGGTAAACGTCCTATTATATCAAACTCACTCATTGCAACTTGGGTACCTCGTGGTTTTATTGTGGTCCATTCCTCTTCGCCGGGTACTGGTTTGTCTCAAGGTTCCCCAACGGTTGGTGGTGAAAATGAATCCTTAGCTCCAAAATCAGTCATCGATTGGCTCAATGGAAGAGCTAAGGGATATACTTCTGCAGATGGTACTGAAAAAGTGAAAGCTTATTGGACAACGGGAAAAGTAGGGATGACGGGAACTTCCTACAACGGAACAATTCCACTAGCTGCCGCAACAACTGGTGTCAAAGGTTTAGAAGTGATTATTCCTATTGCGCCAAATACATCTTATTATCATTACTACCGCTCAAACGGATTGGTTCGTTCACCTGGTGGGTATTTAGGGGAAGATGTTGATGTTTTGTATGATTTTATTCACAGTGGTGATGAATCCAAACGCGCCTATAATAATGCGAATACCCGAGACACCGAAATGAAAAACGGTATGGATAGAATTACCGGCGATTATAATGATTTTTGGTCGGACCGTGATTATCTTAACCAAATGCCGAAGATGAAAGCTGCACTATTAATGGCTCACGGTTTTAACGATTGGAATGTGATGCCGGAGCACAGTTATCGCATTTATAAGAAAGCCAAAGAGATGGGCTTAGAAACAGCCATCTACTACCACCAAAATGGTCACGGTGGACCGCCACCACTTGAAATGATGAACAAATGGTTTACTCATTATTTATTTGGGATTGAAAACGGCATAGAAAAAAATACAAACAAAGCCTTTATTGTTCGGGAAAATGATGCGGTTGATAAACCAACTTCTTACCAAGATTTTCCAAATCCAGAAGCTAAACCGGTAACCTTTTATTTAACGAAAGGTGCGCCGAAAGTTGGAGGATTAATTACCGAAAAATCATCTGGGGAAGGGAAAGAGACCTTGGTTGATAATTATTCATTTAACGGTGAAAGTTTAGCCAGAGCTGAAAATACGGATCACCGCTTATTGTATGTGAGTCCAAAATTCACAAAAGATATTCATCTATCTGGCGTGCCAAAAATCACCATTAAATTAGCTAGTAACAAATCTGCAGCAAATTTATCAGTTTGGTTGGTATCATTACCCTGGAATGAAGGAAGAACTGCAAAAATTACTGACAATAACATTACCCGTGGTTGGGCTGATCCGCAAAATCATGCGTCGATAAGAAAAGGCGAACCCTTAGTTCCAGGCAAGAAGTATGAAGTATCTTTTGATTTGCAGCCCGATGATCAAGTCGTTAAAAAAGGACAACAAATAGGATTGTTGATTTTCTCCAGTGATAAAGAATTCACCTTACATCCAGAACCAGGTACGGAATTAACAGTTGATTTGGAAGGAACTCAATTAACATTGCCAATTGTGGGTGGTAAGAAAGCGTTTTCGGATGCAATCAGTGATAATTAAATTTAGTACATCTATCAAAACAAATAAAACCTCGATTATTCGAGGTTTTATTATATAGAATATCGTGATGTGTTTAAATTTTTTCGTTTAAACTTGCCCAACCGCCACCATTATGTACATCGGTATAGCCATTTTTCAGAAGAATTGTTTTCGCTGTGCCACTTCTCATTCCAGAAGCGCAACACGTAATGATGGTTTTATTTTTGTCTTTCAGTCGGGACAAATTATTCAGAAGTTGATCCACCGGAATATTGAGGGAGTTTTTAATATGACCTCCTGCATATTCGTCTTTGCTGCGAACATCCACGATAATGGCTCCTTTTTTAAGAAGGTCTGCGTAATCTGTTTTTGTGAATCCGAAGAGATTGTTGATTGTATCTAACATCAATTTGCTATTTAATTGGTTTAATACTGCAAATTTAGGTCAGACAAATTCTCGATACAGTAATCAATATCACAGAAGCTCAATTTTATTTCGGGAAAGAATTAAGAGATGATCTTTTTCCATTTGTTTCAAAACGCGGCTCGTTGCTTCACGTGTAATCCCCAATTCATCTGCTAATTGCTGATGCGTAACGGAGATTTCTTTAGAATTGTACAGTTGAGATTTCTGTTTGATGAGGTGCAACAATCGTGCATCAATTTTTTGGAAAGCCACAGAATTCACTACCTCCAATAATTCTTCAAACCGTTTTTGATATAAATTGAAAATAAAATCCGTCCAGTCTGGATATTTTCTCACCCATTCTTTCGCTTTATCAGACGGGATCAACATAATTTCTGCATCTTCCTCTACGATAGCTTTGATTTTGGAAGTCTCATTTTTCATTCCTGCCAAAATAGAAACAATGCAACTTTCGCCCGGCGTTAAATAATAGAGCAGGATTTCCCGTCCATCTTCTTCAGTTCTGATGACTTTGATGCTGCCTGAAATGACAACCGGAATATGTTTGATGTAAGAATCCATATTCACAATAATTTCACCCGCTGAGAAATGTTTTAAGTTGCCAGATTCTTCAATTTCTTGTACTAAATCTGACTGGAAAATATCTTTTAAAATCATAATTTCAAAGTTAAGCATTAATTCAACTGAAAAAAAAGTGCAAAACTTTGAACCATATTTTTAAACATGATTTAAACTGCATCTTAAATCAAAACCGATTTGTCCGTTTTCATTTCTCTTATGAAACTCAGCTTTTTATAGATTTGAATAGACTTTGGTGAAATTTTTTTAGTGAGTTATACTTAATAACTCCTAATTTTTTATACTTTTGGGAATCTTAAACAAATAAAAAATGTCAAATCTTTGGAAAACAAAATCCCTTGCGCAGCTTCTAGAAACGGCTGAAGACTCGGAAAAGGGACTTAAAAGAACATTGAGTGCTACTTCACTCGTGGCGCTCGGAATTGGAGCCATCATTGGAGCTGGTTTATTTTCTCTTACCGGAATTGCTGCAGCAGAAAATGCTGGTCCTGCGGTAGTCTACTCATTTATATTAGCGGCTTTGGGTTGTGCGTTTGCAGGACTTTGTTACGCAGAATTTGCTTCTATGATTCCTGTGGCAGGTAGTGCTTATACCTACTCTTACGCCACCATGGGAGAGTTTATGGCTTGGATTATTGGTTGGGATTTAGTTTTAGAATATGCTTTGGGAGCTGCAACAGTTGCTGCCTCTTGGTCACAATATGTTTCTAAATTTTTGTTAGGTTTTGGTATAGATTTACCCACTTCTCTGGTACACGGTCCCTGGGATCCGACGCCAGGATATTTAAATTTACCTGCAATATTAATAATCTGTCTGCTGTCTTTACTTCTAATAAGAGGGACGAAAGAATCAGCTTTAATCAATAATATTCTTGTTATTTTAAAAGTAACCGTAGTTATAGTATTTATTGCTTTAGGTTGGGGTTTCATCAATCCAGAAAATCACACCCCTTTTATACCTGTCAATGAAGGAGAAGTTTTGATGAAGCAAGGTCAAATGGGCTTCTTTGAATTTTTCCAAAGTGATTATTTTGGCCATTATGGTTGGAGTGGAATTTTACGTGGAGCTGGAGTTGTTTTCTTTGCCTTTATCGGTTTTGATGCCGTAAGTACTGCCGCTCAAGAAGCGAAAAATCCGCAAAAAGGGATGCCAATTGGTATTATTGGTTCATTGATTATCTGTACCATTTTATATGTATTGTTTTCTTACGTATTAACAGGTTTAGAAAACTATGTGAATTTTAAAGGTGATGCAAGTCCTGTTACAACTGCCTTCGCGAAGACGGGTTATACCTTCCTTAATTCTGCCTTAACCATTGCAATTATTGCAGGATACACTTCTGTAATGTTGGTGATGTTAATGGGTCAAAGTCGTGTATTTTACAGTATGAGTGTTGATGGTCTATTGCCGAAATTCTTCAGTGATGTACACAGTACGCGTCATACTCCATGGAAAACCAATCTTATATTTATGGTGTTTGTAAGTTTGTTCGCGGGATTTGTACCTGTGTCAGATTTAGGTCACATGGTAAGTATCGGAACATTATTTGCGTTCTCTTTAGTTTGTATTGGAGTAATTGTAATGAGAAAAACTAATCCAGATGCAGTTCGAGGTTTCCGCGTGCCATTGGTGCCATTCTTACCAATTTTAGGAGTAATTATCTGTGTCGCTTTGATGGCGGGATTACCTATAGAAAGTTGGGAGCGATTGGGAATTTGGCTCGCGCTCGGTTTCATTATTTACTTCGCTTACAGTAAAAAACATTCTAAATTAAATGATCCTCGATAACTAATATAATCCCGTCACTTGTGGCGGGATTTTTAAATACTCAACTAAAATGCAAAAATTCTTTATCCTTTTATTCGTAAGCTTAGGTTATTTGTCTTTTGCCCAAAAAGTCCATTTCGAAACTTTATTAGAAGATAAAATCTCCATTCGGGCTTTGCAAATTAATGATGGTAAAGTTTTCTACACGGGAACAGATTCAAAGTTTGGCTACGTAAATTTGAAGGACACTGCAGATAAAAAGCAAATTAAATTGTTTTACAAGAATTTGCAGTTTCGAACTTTGGGACAAAATAAGAATGCTTTCTATGCTATTAATATTGAAAGTCCAGCTTATTTTTTCAAGATTGAAAAAAAGTCTTTGAAGGCAAAACTGGTTTTTACAGACACGGTAAAAAGTGCTTTTTATGATGCGCTTCACTTTGGAAAAGATGGTTTTGGAATCGCATTAAGTGATCCAAATGGTACAAAAGCCGCAATCTCCACCTTTAAAAAAAATTGGGATCGATGGCAAAAATGTGCAGAAGGCTGTTTGCCAGATTTTCACGTTGGAGAAGCCGCTTTCGCCGCAAGCAATTCCAATATTGCTTCGTCGAAAAAGTATATGTGGTTTGCCACTGGCGGCATGTCTTCCAGGATTTTTAGGCAAAATATTAAAACCTGTACCTGGGAAATTTTTGAAACGCCTTTTATCCAAAGAACATCTTCTACAGGAATGTATTCCCTCGATTTCTTAGATGATAATTTCGGTATTGCAGTGGGTGGAGATTACACGAAACAAGCAGAAAATATCAACAATATTGCTACTACAAATGACGCTGGAAAAACATGGCAAATTCAAGCTTCGGGAAAAAATGGCGGGTACAAAACCTGCGTAAAATTCCGTCCGAAATTCAAAGGAAAAGACATCATCGCAGTTGGCGATCAAAATATCGAATTTTCTAATGATTACGGAAAAACCTGGAAAATAATTTCCGAAGAAAAAGGATTATACGTCTGCGAGTGGATTGATGAAAATACCGTGGTTTTCGCAGGTAGAAATCGAATTGTGAAGATGGAATTTATGCTGCTGTAATTTTCTCTAAATGTACAATCCTTTTTTATTTATATTTGGCTCCTAAATTTTTATAAATATTTCGCGTCCTTTTAATTATTTTCTATGAAAAAAATCTACTTTATTCTTTTCCTTATTTCGATCAGTTTTAGCTTCCTGAAGGCGCAAAATTTAAATATTCCCGATGCAAATTTCAAGCAGTATTTGGTTTCTGAATTTGATACCAGTGGAGACGGCGAAATTCAAACAAGTGAAGCATTAGCTGTTACCTCCATTTCTTGTTCTTCAAAAAATATTTCTTCGATGGAAGGAATTAAAAGTTTTTCTAATCTACAGATCCTTAATTGTAGCAGTAATAATATTGTTAATTTAGATTTGCGAAGTTTAAACAAACTTAAAAAGATTTCTTGTTCTTATAATACTATCGCAATGCAATCTTTAAACATATCAGGATTAACCAACTTAGAAGATTTGAATTTCCTTTATAACAGATTACCCACTCTAAATGTTCTTGGATTATTAAATCTTAAAAATCTGATTGTTACTGGTAATTATTTGACATCGTTAGATGTGAGTGGTCTTAGTAAGTTAACTATTTTGCGCTGTAACAGTAATTTTTTAACTTCCTTAACAGTAAATAATGCTGTAAACTTACAGGAAGTAAATTGCAGTACTAATAAGCTTGCTGTTCTAGATGTTAGTAAACTTTCAAATCTCAAGTATTTATACAGCTCATATAATCAATTAACTTCTGTAAATGTTGCTGGCTTAGCAAATTTAATTGGCTTGGATTGTGAACAAAATATGCTTACCACCATTAATCTGCAAGGATTGACAAGTCTTTTAAATTTAGAAATCGGTCATAATCGGTTAACTACATTAAATGTGTCAGGCTTAAAAGGTTTGGGAGCGATATTATGTTACAATAATAAATTAACTTCGATTATTTTTTCGGGAGAATATCCAATTTTAAATAATTTGTTTTGCTATAATAATGAGTTCACAGCACTCGATCTGAATCATTTACCTCTTTTGCAAACTTTGGAAGTTTATAATAATCCTAATTTGGAGCGGTTACTTATAAAAAATGGGATGGATCAAAATTATTTTTTGAAAATAGAAAATACTAATTTAAAGTATATTTGTTGTGACGATTTTGAATATGAATATGTTCAAAACATGATTAATCAACTTGGCTTTCAGAATCAGTGTGCTGTTAATACCTATTGCTCATTCACTCTAGGTGGAAATTACAATACAATTGGAGGAATTACAAAATTTGATAAAAACGGCAATGGTTGCGAAGCAGGTTCCGAATTAATTTCGTCAATTAAATATGCTTTTTCCGACGGTACAAATACGGGGTTCATTTTGGGTGATTACAATGGTTCCTATAAAAATGAGGTGGGTTCTGGGACATTTGTAATCAGTCCAATTTTCGAAAATCCTGACTATTTTACTGCTTCACCTCCGACCATGCAATTTGTTTTTGCCAATAACAACAATAATAGTCAAACACAGAATTTCTGCATCACTCCAAAGGGAACCAAAAATGATCTTGAAGTGAATATCATTCCAGTGAATTCTGTTCGTCCAGGTTTCAATACTACTTTTAAGTTAATTTATAAAAACAAAGGAAATACGATTTTGAGTGGAACGCTGAATTTTAAGTTCGATCAGACCAAATCGCAGTTTATTGCTGCTGATCTTTCTCCGGATTCTCAAATATTAAGCACGCTCAGCTGGAATTTAACAGACCTGAAACCTTTCGAGACTAAAACTATTTCTATTACGCTAAAAACAAATACACCACCTGTCGTAAATATAAATGATGTATTAAATTATTCTTCGAAAATTAAGCCTGTTATGAGTGATGTTACAGAAGATGACAATACTTTCAATCTGCAACAAATGGTCATTGGTTCTTTTGATCCTAATGATAAAACATGCTTGCAAGGAAGTGTAATCACTCCAGATCTGATTGGAAAATATGTGACCTACAAAATCCGTTTCGAAAATACAGGAACAGCCAACGCAGAACAAGTTGTGATTAAAGATGTCATTAATACTTCAATGTTTGATGTGAGCAGTATTATTCCGATTACAGCAAGCCATTTTTACCAAACCAAAATTACGGGAAACCGTGTAGAATTTATTTTTGATAATATTGATCTACCTTTTGAAGATGATTACAATGATGGTTATATCGTTTTTAAAATTAAAACTTTGCCATCTCTGATGGTTGGTTCGCAAATTAAAAACAAAGCAAGTATTTTCTTTGATTATAATTTACCCAT
This sequence comes from Chryseobacterium sp. MP_3.2, assembly GCF_035984805.1. Taxonomy (NCBI): domain Bacteria; kingdom Pseudomonadati; phylum Bacteroidota; class Flavobacteriia; order Flavobacteriales; family Weeksellaceae; genus Chryseobacterium; species Chryseobacterium sp. MP_3.2. The sequence goes on from NZ_JAXCHW010000008.1 coordinate 51,601, forward strand.
TGTAACTAATGAATTTTCATCTGTTTTTCAGACTTTAAGTAATGCTGAATCGTTTTTAAAAAATGAGGAGGTGAAAATTTATCCAAATCCAGTGAGAGATTTTTTACATTTTGAAACAGAAAGCAAAGTAAGCTCAGTTACAATTTATGATGTTGCCGGAAGAATGGTGCAGAAAGACTCTGTAGACGAAAGCAGACTTGATGTACGTGTGCTGAAAAAAGGATACTATTTCTTAAAACTTGAAACGGATAAAGGATATTTTGTAAAAAAAATTATGAAAGAGTAAGCTTGAAAGTTTTGATTTTTAGTTTCTTTAGAAATTGTCAAATGTCATGTGTAATATTCACATCTTCTTTTTCATAATTCGACCACTCTTAACTTATTTCGTATTTTTGCCAAAGGAAATTTTAAAGGAAATTTCAGAAATAGTTTTAAAAATAGAGTCAAAAATGAATTCTTTAATCGATAAATATAATATTCCGGGACCGCGTTACACTTCTTATCCCACCGTTCCTTTTTGGGATGATGCCAATTTTACCAGTGATTTATGGCAAGAATCTGTCATCAGAACTTTTGATGAAACCAACGAATCCGAAGGAATTTCTGTTTATATTCACCTTCCTTTCTGTGAAGCTTTATGCACTTTTTGTGCCTGTCACAAAAGAATTACAAAAAAACATTCTGTAGAAACTCCCTATTTAGAAACCGTTTTGAAAGAGTGGGATCTGTACGTGAAATTATTTGGCAGAACTCCAAAAATTAAAGAACTTCACTTAGGAGGCGGAACTCCAACTTTTTTCTCCCCGGAAAATTTGACCTTACTAATAAATGGTATATTTTCTAAAGCCGAGATCGCAGAAAACCCAGAATTCTCCTTCGAAGGTCATCCTAATAATACCACGAAAGCGCATTTACAAACTTTGTACGATCTAGGTTTTAGACGTTGCAGTTTCGGGGTTCAGGATTATGATCCGATTGTTCAGAAAGCCATTAACAGAATTCAGCCTTTCGAAAATGTAAAGAATGTGACAGAATGGGCAAGAGAAATCGGGTACAAAAGCGTTTCGCATGATCTGGTTTTCGGTTTACCTTTTCACACCTGGGAAAAAATGGAATTTTCCATCCGCAAAACTTTAGAACTGAAACCGGATCGACTGGCGTTTTATTCTTACGCACATGTTCCCTGGATCAAAGGAGTCGGACAACGTGGTTTCGATGAAAACGATCTACCAAGTGGCAAAGAAAAACGTAAACTTTACACCAACGGAAAAAAATTATTAGAAGAATTAGGCTACATCGAAGTGGGAATGGATCATTTCGCGTTGGAACATGATGACCTTTATCAATCCATGGTTTCCGGCGATATTCACCGAAATTTTATGGGATATTCTTCCAGTAAAACGCAATTAATGGTCGGTTTAGGAATGTCTGCAATTTCTGATTCCTGGTATGGTTTTGCGCAAAATGATAAAAGTGTAGAAGAATATCAACACATTGTAGAACAGGGAATTATTCCTGTTGTTAAAGGTCATATTTTGGACAAGGAAGATTTGATCATCCGGAAACATATTTTGAATTTAATGTGCCGTTTAGAAACTTCCTGGGATTTACAGACCAGTTTCCCAGAAATCGAAAACGCCCTGCAATCATTAAAAGAAATGGAAAAAGACGGTTTGGTAGAAATCTCCGACAACACGATAAAAATCACAGAAAAAGGCCGCGCTTTCACCCGAAATGTTGCCATGACTTTTGATTTAAGAATGTTGCGGAATAAGCCTGAAACAAGAATCTTTTCGATGACGATATAATTGATGAGGCGACTTTAATAAGTCGCTTTTTTATTTAATGATTTCTTAATATCAGTAAAGCTTTGATGGTAAAACTTTCCTCAGATTTAATTATCTTTAAGGAAATAAAAACTTACAAAATTCCTTTTCTATGACCATTTCGAACAGCACGCTCGATGATATTTTAGAGATATTCCGACTTTACAAATTAGCGACTGATTACCAAAAAGCAGCTTTTCCTGGAAATGTTTGGCCGGAATTTGATAAAGATTTTATTGCGTCAGAAGTTATTGAAAACCGACAATTCAAAATAGTGATCGATAATCAAATTGCCTGCATTTGGGCGATTACTTTTTATGATGCCCAAATTTGGGAGGAAAAAGAAAATAATGATGCGATCTATCTTCATCGCATCGCCACAAATCCAGAATTTAGGGGAAAGAATTTCGTCCAACTTGTTGCAGATTGGTCGAAAGATTTTGGAAAAAAAGAAAACAAAAAGTTCATCAGAATGGATACTTGCGGACAAAACAATCGCTTAATCAACCATTACAAAAGTTGTGGTTTTCAATTTTTAGGAATGAAAAAGCTGAAAGATTCTTCTGGATTGCAGGAACATTATCAAAATGCGGAGGTTTGTTTTTTTGAGATGGAACTTTAGAACTAAAGAAAAAATTTACCTAGAAATTAATCAAAGTCAACCTTAGAAAATTATTGATATACATGATCGATTTTATTGGAGATATTCACGGACACGCAGATAAACTGGAAGAATTGCTCCTTAAATTGGGTTATTCAAATGCAAAAGGTTTTTATGAACATCCTAATCTGGAAAGAACCGTTCTATTTGTGGGTGATTACATCGATAGAGGTCCGAAAATTAAAGAAACTTTAGAAATCGTGAAATCCATGGTCGAAAATGGGAGTGCAATTGCATTGATGGGAAACCACGAATACAACGCGCTTTGTTTCCATTATCAGGAAAAAGAAGGAGGCCATTTAAGAAAACATCTTATTAAAAATATTATTCAGCATTTTGAAACCCTGAAACAATTTCAAAATAGACAAGAAGAATATGAAGAATATTTAGACTGGTTTAAAACCTTACCGCTTTTTTATGAAACAGAACAGTTTCGCGCCGTTCATGCTTGTTGGGACGATGAAACAATTGACTATTTAAGGACCCGATTGGTGAATAATTGTTTGACCGAAGACTTACTTATCGAATCTGTGCAAAAAGGAACAAAGCTTTATGAGGCGATTGATCAAACTTTGAAAGGAAAAGAGATTAAAATGCCGAAAGGATTAGATTTCTCTGATAAAGACGGTACAATAAGAACAGATATCAGAATTAAATGGTGGGAAAATCCCACAGAAATGACCTACAAAAAAATTAGTGTGGAACCTTTGGATCATTTACCCGAAACCCAAATGGATCTGTCTCTTTTAAAAAATAAAAACTTTTACGGAGAAGATGAAAAGCCAGTTTTCTTCGGGCATTACTGGTTGAAAGATAAAGCACCTTTTTTATACAAAAAAAATATTTGCTGCTTGGATTACAGTGTTGCGAAGGAAGGATATTTAGCCGCCTATACTTATGATGGAGAACTTAAATTAAATCCTGAAAAGTTCTTTGTTTGAGAACTTTTAAATAAAATTTAAAATTAATTCGAGCTCTTTTTATTTCAATGATTTACAGGGCGTATTTCTATATATCTAAGTTTTGAAAATTCTATTTCTATTCAAAATTTTTTTCAAGGTCACCTAATTAAAGCCTAAATTTATATAAAATTTAAAATCAATGTCCAATATAGACACTTACCTCGATTCCCACTTTATTCACCGCAGCAATTGGTTAAGAGCCGCAGTTCTCGGTGCCAATGACGGAATAATTTCTGTTTCCAGTCTTGCGATTGGGGTTGCCGCTGCAAGTTCCACGTCAGAACCTATTGTTTTAGCAACAGTCGCAGCTTTGGTTGCCGGAGCTTTATCTATGGCGGCAGGAGAATATGTTTCCGTGAGTTCCCAAACCGACATCGAAACAGCAGATATTGCCAGAGAACAGGAAGAGCTTTTGGAAATGCCCGAAGAAGAACTGCAAATGCTCGCAAAAATTTATGAAAATAGAGGTTTGAAAAAGGAAACCGCCTTGCAGGTTGCCCTGGAATTAACGGAACACGATGCTTTAGGAGCCCATGTTCGGGATGAACTTGGTATCAATGAAATCAGTCAGGCAAATCCAATTCAGGCGGCGCTCGCTTCTGGAAGTGCGTTTACGGTGGGAGGAATTTTGCCACTTTTGGTCGTTTTGTTCGCGCCTGTAAAATCCATGGAATATTGGCTCTACGGTTTTACGATTCTTTTCCTCATCATCTTGGGTGCATTTGCCGCAAAAACAGGTGGTTCGAAAATTTCTAAAGCCATCATCAGAATCACCATTTGGGGAACCATCGCCATGGGATTATCCGCATTTGTAGGGTATCTTTTTGGGGTGAAAGTTTAAAAATTAGGGATTTTAAATACTTGAATTTTTTTTTAACTGCGGTTTCTTATTTTACAATTAATTTTTGAGAATACACTTTTATCTCGTTCGATTTTAAATTTACAAAATAAACTCCCGATTTTAAAGATGAAATATCAACGCTTCCGTCTGCATCTACATTTGATTCGAAGATTTTTCTGCCTTCAATATTGATGATTTCTGCCGCGTAATTCTTTGAATTCAAACCTTTAATAAAAACTTTTCCCGAGGCGGGATTTGGATACATAGAAATTTGATTTCGAGAACTGTTTTCGGCCACCAAAGTCGTGGTAGATAATTTGTAAATTTTTCCATTATTTACGGCCGCAACGTAAATTTCCTTGTTAAGATCTTCCCCAAATGTCGCAAAATTATTACCCGAATAGGGCGTAGTCCAAACAATTGAATTATCTGTATTTAACATTCCGATCTGTGTAGAACAATAATCAGCGAAAAAATATTTACCCGAAAAAGCCGGATAAGCACTTCCTCTGTAAACATAACCACCTGTAATGGAGCATTTCCCGCCGGAATGATCATAGACCACAAGAGGAAAAGTCATGGTGTTCATTGGCGCACAACCGGTTAAAATATTGCTTGCGTTTCCTTCATAGCAGCGCCATCCGTAATTTATTCCCGCCTGAGAAATTGGCATTTTATTGATTTCTTCAAACTGACTTTGACCTACATCTGCGATCAGAACGTTTGAAGTACTTAAATCAAAGGAAAATTTCCAGGCATTTCGCAAACCATAAGACCAAATTTCATCGGCTCCAGCAATTCCTACGAAAGGATTATCAGCTGGGATTTCATAATTTCCGGTAGAATTTACATTAATTCTGAGCATTTTTCCTAAAAGCGAATTTTTGTTTTGGGAATTATTGTTCGGATCATTGGAACTTCCGCCATCACCCGTAGAGATCCATAAATTTCCATCGGGCGCGAAATGCATGCTTCCGCCATTGTGATTGGAAAAGGGTTTCACAATATTCAAAAGTATTTTTTCGGTTCCGATATCTGCAATATTTTGATTCGTAGAATTTACGTTATATCTCGCCACTATAATGTTTCCAGCAGTATTGTTGTAATAGACAAAAAAATATCCGTTTGTGGTATATTGTGGATGAAAAGCCAAACCTAAAAGTCCTCTTTCTCCCGAAAAAGTGATCTTTGAACTTAAATTGATAAAATTGGCAGCATTTGTAGTTCCGTTCGGAAGTAGAATTTTGATCGCGCCATTTTGCTGTACCACAAATAATCTGCTGTCTCCTGCATTTGTGATTTCTACCGGAGCCGTGAAACCATTTGCAAACTCTGTTAAAACAATATTTTGACCATAAAAAATTGCAGAGGTGCCTATTAATAGAATAAGTAATAAATTTTTCATAATTCTATAATTTTTTGATTAATGTAAATTTAGTGTATAAAGTTTAAGAAAAATAATTTTCCGCAGAATCCTGAAATAATATTTCGGATTTAATCGGTGGTCAGTGATTTTGTTTAAGATTATGAGGTCCTAAAAATAATTTGTTAAAAATTCTTAATTCTACTGAAAATCATTATATTTGCCGACTATAATTTTAACGTTGTAAACTATTAACAATGCAAGGAAAAGGACTTATTACGCTGGTTGCGGTTATTCTGGGACTGATCTGTTTAAATGAATTGTTACCAACTTGGTATGCTGGTAAAATTGAAAAACAAGCCACTGAATATGCGGGGAATGATCCCGTAAAATATAATAAAGAGTTAGCTCGACTTTCTGAAGACACCCTGAATTTGGGTTTTACTAAGCTTTATTATTCCAGAGCCAAAGAACGAGAAATGAAACTTGGTCTGGATTTAAGAGGTGGTATCAATGTTCTTTTGGAAATTAACCACAGAGATTTGGTGAATGATTTAACGAATTATTCGGTAAACCCAATTCTTTTGGAGACTTTAGACAAAACGGATGCTGCACAAAAAAATTCTACCGGCGCTTACATCGAGAATTTCTTTAGAATATTCGAAGAAGTAAATAGTGAAAAACAAGGCAACTTAAAATTGGCTGATCCAGAAATTTTTGGAAACACCAACTTAAGTGAAATTAAATATAATTCTACAGATGATGAAGTAAAAAACATCATCCGTGCGAAAATATCTGCCGCAGAAGGAACTGCTTATGAAGTAATCCGAACGCGTATTGACAAAATGGGAGTTACCCAACCAAACGTGCAGCGTGTGCCGGGAACAGGTAGAATTTCTGTGGAAATGCCCGGATCTACCAATAAAGATCGTGTTGTAAAAATGCTTCAAACTTCCGCGAAACTTCAGTTTTGGGAAGTGCAGCAAGTTCAAGAAATATTTCCTTATTTCGAGCAGCTTAATGCAGTGATTGCCGCCAAAGGTGATTCTATGGGTGTAGCTAAAAACACCAACTTCACCAATTTAATGCAGTTGACTTCTTTAAAATCTAATGGAATTGGAAACATTAAACTTTCCGATACTGCCATTGTAAATAAGGTTTTAAACTCCGATTTAGCGAAAAAACTTCGTCCAGCAAATATTAAGTACACTCAATTTATGTGGGGTTACAAACCAGAAGCTGGGGACGAAAATAATTTAGTTTTATATGCTGTTAGAAGTAACATCAATAAAAAAGCTCCCGTAGACGGTGCTGTAGAATCTGCACGGGTAAATTATGATGAACTCGGTAGAGTAGTTGTAGACATGCAAATGGATTCTAAAGGTTCTAAGGACTGGAAAGCAATGACGGGAAAAAACGTGAACAAGCCAGTTGCCGTGACTTTGGATGATGTGGTTTATACCGCGCCAAACGTAGTAAACGAAATTCCAAATGGTAGAACTCAAATTTCTGGAAACTTCTCTCAGCAAGAAGCCCAAGATTTAGTAGATGTTTTAGGTGCAGGTAAACTTCCGGCAAGTGCGAAAGTTGTTCAGGCAGATGTAGTAGGACCTTCTCTGGGTGCAGAATCAATTGATGCTGGAGTTTTATCCTTTATCATTGCCTTTTTGGTAATTATTGCCTATATCATTTTCTATTATGGTGGTGCAGGGGTTTTTGCGGTAATTGCAATGATCATCAACCTGTTCTATATTTTTGGAATTATGGATTCTGTGGATGCAACCTTGACACTTCCTGGTATCGCAGGTATTGTACTTTCCATGGCAATGGCGGTAGATACGAACGTAATTATTTATGAGCGAACAAAAGAAGAACTCTTCGCTGGGAAAAATATTTTAGAAGCCTACAAAGATGGTTTCAAGCATGCACTCTCTGCGATTATTGACGGTCACTCTACCACAATTCTTACGGCGGTAGTATTATACGTTTTCGGAACGGGTCCAATTAAAGGATTTGCAGTAACCTTAATTATCGGTATTCTAATGACTTTCTTTACGTCTGTATTATTATCCAGAGTAATGATTTTCGCGCGATTGAATAAAGGAAAAGGACTTTCTGTTTGGACGCCTTTAACTAAAAATCTTTTCAGAAATGTTTGGATAGATTTCATCGGAAAAAGAAAATACGCTTATATCGTTTCTGCAGTATTAACGGTTTTAAGTTTAATTTCCATTTTTACCAATGGCTTTAAATATGGAATTGATTTCACGGGTGGACGTAATTATGTGGTTCGTTTTGAAAATAACGTAGATGCAAGCAAAGTGGAAGCTGATTTAGTTGCCCTCTTTAAAACTGCAGATAATAAAAACTCTTCCGTTGAAGCCAAAACTTTTGGTAGAGACAATCAATTAAAAATCTCTACAGATTATTTAATTGATGATGAGTCACTAAAAGCTGATCAAACCATTGAGAAAAAACTCTATGATGGTTTAAAGAAGAACTTGCCTGCAAACATGACATTGCAGCAGTTTAAATCAGCAGAAAAAGCAAATGCAGGTATTGTTTCCTCCACGAAAGTTGGTCCTACCGTTGCAGATGACATTAAAACGGGGGGAACATTTGCAGTAATCTTAGCATTGGCAGGGATCTTCTTGTATATCTTGGTAAGATTTAGAAAATGGCAATTCTCCTTAGGAGCGGTTATCGGATTGGCTCACGATGCAATTATTATTTTGGGAGCTTACTCCTTATTGCATAAATATATGCCATTTAACATGGAGATCAACCAGGATTTTATTGCGGCAATTTTGACCGTTCTTGGATATTCCATTAATGATACGGTAATTGTATTTGATAGAATTCGAGAGTATCTGCGCGAGAAAAAATCCATCACCTTGGCGGGATTATTTGATGACTCTATTTCTAGTACGTTGGGTAGAACTTTTAATACCTCATTAACTACGATCTTGGTTATTTTAGCCATTTTCATTTTCGGTGGAGATAATCTAAGAGGATTTATGTTCGCCTTATTGCTCGGTATTGCCTTTGGAACATATTCTTCCATCTTTATTTCCTCAGCAATCGCTTATGATTTCTTGAAGGGTAGAGGTAAAGAAGAGGAAGTTACAGGCAGAAGTTCTACTGACAAAGAAGTACCGGTGAAAAGAGAAATCTAATCAATCCGTATAATTATATAATGTCCTTCGAAAGAGGGACATTTTTCGTGTAAGATTGTATAGTAAAGAATTGATTTTTTTTGGGCAACTTAATCCGTCTTCCATTCCCGCTATTTTTTGCCTTCGCTTTAACCAACGCAAAAAAATGAGCTTCATTCAAGCCGGGTTGCAGATTTGTTTCTAGATTGTAATTATGAATTTGTAAGCAGACCAGTTTTTCTTTTGAAACCTGTTCAAATGATTAAGTGACGGTAAATATTCTAGTTGAAAAAAATATAAATGATTAGAAATAAAGAAGTCAGATGTTTCTTAATGTTCTTGAATAAATTAACTACAAATATGCTTTTCAACTTTACGCAGCGGTAATTTTGGAGAAGGAAAATCATTACATTTACATCCGCAATGAAAAAAAATAAAAAATCGGCCGCAGTCGGGTTTATCTTTATCACTCTTCTCATCGATATTACGGGATGGGGAATTGTTATTCCAGTCGTTCCCAAATTGATTCAAGAACTCATCGGAAGTACCGATCTCAGTGTTGCTGCTCAATATGGTGGTTGGCTCAGTTTTGCTTACGCAGGAATGCAGTTTATTTTCGCCTCCGTTTTGGGAGGATTAAGTGACCGTTTTGGCCGAAGACCTATTATTCTTTTTTCCTTGCTGGGTTTCTCCATTAACTTTTTTATTCAAGCCATCGCACCTACTATTTTTTGGCTTTTTGTCGGGCGATTGTTTTCAGGAGTTACCGGAGCCAGCATCACTACAGCCAGTGCCTACATTGCAGATGTTTCCACCGATGAAGATCGCGCAAAAAATTTCGGGATGATTGGCGCTGCTTTTGGAGTCGGCTTTATTATTGGACCTGTTATTGGCGGAATTTTGGGTCAGTATGGCGCACGAGTTCCTTTCTTTGCTGCATCTGCTTTATGTTTGGTTAACTTTCTCTATGGCTTTTTTGTCTTGCCAGAAAGCTTAAGCAAAGAAAGCCGCAGACCATTTAATTGGCGCCGCGCAAATCCGGTGGGTTCCTTAATGCAGTTGCGAAAATATCCAGAGATATTAGGATTAATTGCGGCTTTGGTATTTGTTTATATTGCAGGACATGCCGTACAAACCAACTGGACTTTTTTCACCATGTACCAATTTAACTGGACAGAAAAAATTGTGGGAATTTCCTTAGGGGTTTCTGGATTTATGGCAGCTTTGGTTCAGGGTTATTTGATCAGATTTATTCAGCCCAAATTAGGAAATCAAAAAAGTATTTTTTATGGCTTAATTTTATACGCCACCGGAATGGTTTTATTTGCCTTCGCCAGTGAAAGTTGGATGATGTTTGCCTTCCTAATTCCCTATGGATTGGGGGGAATTGCAGGTCCCGCTTTACAATCTGTGATATCTGCTCAAGTTCCAAAGAATGAACAGGGAGAAATGCAGGGAGCTTTGGCAAGTTTAGTGAGCCTAACTGCGATTATCGGACCACCCATGATGACCAATGTTTTTTATTATTTCACCCATGATTCTGCGCCTTTTATTTTTCCAGGTGCTCCCTTTTTCCTTGGATTTGTTTTAATGTCCATCAGTGCGGTAATTGTATATTTTGTCTTTAAAAAAAGATCGCATCTATAAAATTTAGATAGAATAATTTTTAACTTTTAAATAATAATTCTGGTTGCAAACTTTTAAACCTTGGCAGTCGTATATTTTTAAAAATAAATAATTTCGTCATTTTTAATCTCGATTAGGATGTTGCAATTATTAATAATAATTTCCTTTCAAATTAATAATCTTTTGTAATTTTACGCCATGGAATTAAGTATAGGAGAAATGCTTTTAGTTGCCGTTTCAATCGTAGTATTGTTCGGTCCCGATAAATTGCCAAAAATCGCACGTGATTTAGGTCAAGGTGTTCGCAAAATGAAAGGCGCGATGGAAGACGTAAAGTCAGAAATTTTAAAAGAAACAGATAATCCCGTTTCCGAAATTAAAAAAGAAATTGAGCGCGTAAAACAAGCGGCTCAAGAGTATAACCCAGTTGGTGATTTAGAAAGAAAATCTTTGGAAGAAAGAGCGTTACCAAAACCAGATCTAGCTTCTAGTGAGGAGCATGAAGGTCCCGTAAGTCGTTAAGATGACCGAAATTATTCAGGGAGACAAAGAGGTTTTTCTCTACCTCAATAATTTAGGGAGTTCAAGTTTTGACCAGTTTTGGATTTTATTATCAGAAACTTGGATTTGGGTTCCTTTATACATGATTTTTCTCTATTTGCTTTTCCGCAGCTTTCCTCTTCGAAGCCTTATTTTTATTCTTATTTTCATTGCTTTAGGCGTTACCGTTTCCGATCAATTAGCAGGAATTTTTAAAACAGGAATCGCTAGATTTCGACCGTGTCACGATCCTACATTAGATGGACTCATGCGCGAAGTAAAATGTGGTGGGCAATTCGGTTTTTATTCCAGCCATGCCTCCAATACATTCTTTATCGCGACTTTCATGAGTTTACTCTTGAAAAATAAATTCAAAATTTTACCATACTTTCTTATGTTTTGGGCAGCAATAGTGTCCTATAGCCGTATTTATTTAGGTGTACATTTCCCGATGGACCTTATTATGGGTAGTTTGATGGGCTTTTTGCTCGGAGGATTATTTGCAACAATTACTCAAAATGTATTGAATAAACAGCGCAAAAGCAATCCATTTCCTTCTTCCAGATAATCTAAAATATTTGGAAGAATTGACGCTCGCTTCGCTCGCGCCCCTTCTCTAAAAACCCCGCAAAACTTCCAGCTCTTAAAACCACATTCCAAGGCAAAAATATTATCTTTGCTTTTATGACACCAGACAAAGACAAACGCCTTTATCTCATCGATGCTTACGCGATGATTTTCCGTGGTTACTATGCATTAATCAGAAGTCCGAGATTGACCAGCAGTGGAAAAGATACTTCCGCCATTTTCGGATTTACAAACTCTTTGATTGAATTAATTCGTCGGGAAAAACCTTCTCATTTAGCGGTCGTTTTTGACGTGGGTCAGGCAAGTGTGAGAACCAATGATTACGCAGATTACAAAGCGAACAGAAGTGAAACCCCTGAAGCCATAAAGATTGCCATTCCTTATATTCACAAAATTTTGGAAGCAATGCATGTTCCATGTTTGGGATTAGAAGGATATGAAGCAGATGACGTTATCGGAACCATCGCGTGCAAAGCAGAAAAGGAAGGATATATAACTTTCATGGTGACACCGGATAAAGATTTTGCGCAGTTGGTGACGGATAAAATTAAAATTTTAAAACCCGGTCTGAAGGGTGCTGAATTTGAAATTTTGGGTGTAGAAGAAGTTAACGCAAAATATGAAATCAAAGATCCAAAACAGGTGATTGATTTTCTTGCAATGATGGGTGATGCGGTGGATAATATTCCTGGATTAGAAGGAGTAGGAGAAAAAACGGCAAAAAAATTCCTGAAAGAATACGGAAGCATTGAAAAATTGCTTGAAAATACTGCAGATCTAAAAGGAAAACTCAAGGAAAAAGTAGAGAATTCTGCCGAGAGAGGAATTTTATCTAAGAAATTAGCCACCATTATTTGTGATGCACCAATCGAATTTCATCAGGAGCAATATGATCTGGAGGTGCCTGACTTCGAGAAAGTAAAAGAAGTTTTCGATGAATTAGAATTCCGCAGATTGTATGAAAATTTGTACCGTGCTTTCGCACCACCTTCGGAAAATGGAACAACTAATGGAAATTTCACTGCTGCAAAAGAGCAGGCTGGAAAAGACACTAATCAATCCATGCAATTGGATTTATTTGCGAATTTCGAAGAGTTGGAGCAGGCAACTACCACCAAAGAATCCGCTTTGGACAATGATCATCTTTACCAATTTATAGATTCGCCGAAAGCACAATATATTTTAGTCAAAAATTTAATGAGTCAAAATGCGTTTAGTTTTGAAACCCATATCTCTTCTGCAAATGAAATGGAAGCAGATCTCATTGGACTGAGCTTTTCCAGCAAGAAAGGTTTAGCCTATTATATTCCACTTTCGTCAATAAAGGAAGAAGCGCAAAAAACGTTAGAAATTTTTCGTCCACTCTTTGAGAAAAAGGAAATTGTAAAGATTTCTCACAGTTTAAAAGCTGACTATAAAATTCTAAAATTAGACGGAATTGAAATTGAAGGAGCAATTTTCGATACCATGATTGCACACTATCTTTTAAATCCAGACGGCAGACACGCTATGGAGTATCTGGCGGAAATGTACCTTAATTATAAACCCATTTCATTAGAAAGCTTAATTGGTAAAGGAAAAAATCAGGCAAAATTTGCTTCACTTTCCATAGAAGAGCAAACAAAATTTGCAGCGGAAGCGGCAGATCTCAGTTTCCAGTTGTATCAATTATTTGCACCGCAATTAAAGAAAGAAAATCTTGAAGATTTATTTTTTAAGGTAGAAATGCCTTTGATGAAAGTTTTGGCGAAAATGGAATTGACAGGAATTGCATTGGATAAAGCGTGGTTGGAACAGGAGAGCAAAGATTTGGAAAATGATTTGCGTACTCTGGAAAAAACCATTTTTGAGATTTCTGGCGAAGAATTTAATATGAATTCTCCAAAACAGTTGGGTGAAGTTTTATTCGAAAAAATGCAGCTGGATCCAAAAGCAAAAAAAACGAAATCTGGTCAATATGCGACGGGAGAAGATATTTTGCAAAAATTATCAAGCAAGCATGAAATTATTCAGCATATTTTAGAATACAGAACCTATCAGAAATTAAAATCGACTTACGTGGATGCTTTGCCCTTACAGATCGACAAAGATGATCAGCGTGTTCATACCAATTTTTCTCAAACTACAGCCGCAACAGGCAGACTTTCCAGTTTAAATCCTAATCTTCAAAATATTCCGATCAGAACCTTGCGGGGTCAACAAATTCGGGGCGCGTTTGTGGCTAATCCCGGACACAAAATTATTGCAGCGGATTATTCTCAAATTGAATTGCGTTTAATTGCAGCCATTTCAGAAGAAGAAAATATGATTCAGGCCTTTAAAAATGGAGAAGATATTCACGCTTCTACAGCTTCCAAATTATTTAATATTCCTTTAGAAGAAGTTACCAAAACCCAACGTTCACAAGCGAAAACGGTGAATTTTGGAATTTTATACGGACAAGGTGCTTTTGGTTTAGCAGAGCAAACGGGACTTTCAAGAAAAGAAGCCAAGGAAATGATTGAGTCTTATTTTGAAACCTATCCAAAGTTAAAAAAATACATGGCGGATCAAGTGATCAAAGCCCAGGAAATGGGATATGTGGAAACAATTTTACATCGTAAAAGGCATTTGAAAGATATTAATTCTGCTAATTTTGTGGTAAAAGCGCATGCAGAAAGAAACGCTGTGAATGCACCAATACAAGGAAGTGCCGCAGATGTTATCAAATTGGCGATGATTAAAATTGATGCGCAACTCACCGAACAAAATCTGAAAACGAAAATGCTTTTGCAGGTTCATGATGAATTAGTATTTGAAGCACCAGAAGAAGAGATCGAAGCAGTTTCTGCCTTAATCAAAAAAGAAATGGAATCTGCTTATGAAACCACAGTTCCTTTGTTGGTAGAAGTTGGAACAGGAAATAATTGGTTAGAGGCGCATTAAATATAATTATGGAAAAAATTGTAATTATTGGAAATGGCTTTGATTTAAGACATTATCTACCTACAAAATATAATCATCTTATTACAATTTTAAGAGAAATAGAAAATCTAAATTTTTCAAGTTTTGATGAAATTAAATTCGGTGATTTATTTGGAAATTTATTTAAAGAAAAAGATATATGGTTTCATAATAATATCTGTGAATACTATAATACAAATAATATATTATTTGATAAAACTTCTTTAGAAAGTATTCAAGTAAGAATAAAAAATAACAATTGGTTTAAATACTTAAAAACTGTAGAAGATTCAAAAATAGAAACTTGGATAGATTTTGAAACTGAAATTGAGAGAGTTTTAATTATTATTTTGGATTTTTTCACTCGGTATAATCTTGGAGAATTACAAAATGGATTAAAGAGAGATGGTAAAAAAGGTAATGTTGTCTTCTATGTTCATGGTCAAGAATATCAAAAAGTTTTTAAAAATAAGTTACAGAGTAATATTTTATTAAACTTTAATCTTTTTAAAATCGAAAATAATTTTAATGCAATAGCAGATAACACATTTTTACTTATAGTTGAAGATGAATTACAATATTTTAAAGAAAAAAAATTTTTCGATTCAGTTTATTATTCATTGGAAGAATTTATTGGAGTTTTCAATGATTATATAATTAATATAGTCAATGCTTTTTATTCTCAATTTAATGAAAATCTAAAAGAAAACTATGTGCATCGTGATGATAAATTTTTATTTGATGTAGTAAGTCAAGTTTTTTCCTTCAATTATACAAGTACTATTGGCCAACTTTATAAGCACAATGATCAGAACAAAAATGCTATTCGCATAATGCATAATTCGCTGGCTTCAAAAAAAACATCTGTAGATTATTTACACGGCGAAGCAATTAGTAATTTGGAAAAACTTGATGAATTGAAAATTGTTCTTGGTGTTGATGATATCAATAATAATCTGAAAAATCATAAACTATTTCAGTTTACAAAATATTTTCAAAAATTACATAAGAATACAGATTACTTATTTTTAGATCAAATCATTAGAGATTTAGATCAGGATTATAAAGGAAAGGAGGATAAGACATTTTATTTTTGGGGACATTCACTTGATATTTCCGATTCAGAATATATTAGAGATGTTTTTAAAGTTGTTCGGAAAAGTGACTGTCAAATTATAATTTTTTACCATTCGATTTCAGGAAAAGCTGATCAATTAAAAAATTTACTCAGTATTATCGATAAAAATATAATTGAAGATCTAATGAAAAATCAGAAATTAACTTTTATTGAATCCACTTTTGACAATTTATTTGAACAGTTATCATGAAATTCCTAATCATTATTCCCACGCACAACGAAGAGAAAAACATTCTTTTCACTTTGAAATCTTTGGTGCAGCAAACGTTTCAGAATTTTTTGTGTGTGGTAGTGAATGACGGTTCTACGGATAAAACCCAGGAAATTGTTGAAAATTATATTTCTAATTTTACGTTGAGCTCTGTCGAAACGTCAAAATTCAAAATTCAAAATTTAGCATTATCAGAACATGAACCGGGCGCAAAAGTAGTTCGAACTTTCAATAAAGGATTAGAAACAGTAGATTTAAAAGATTTTGATGTTATTTGTAAATTTGATGCAGACATTATTTTCCCAAAGAATTATTTGCAGAAAATAAAAACGGAATATGAAAGCAATCCAAAATCGGGAATGGTTTCTGGAATTGTGAAAATCAAAAAATCTGTTTTTGAGTATCATTTAGCTTTCGATTTTATTGATCAAAAAAAGCAGTGGAAATTCGAAAATATTTCCTCTCAAAATCATGTACGCGGCCCCATCAAATCTTATCGAAAAGAATGTTTTCAGGATATGAATGGTTTGCGACCTGTTTTAGGTTGGGACAATATTGATGTAATGTTAGCGCAGAAAAACGGATGGGAAGTGAAGACCATCAAAGATTTGTGGGTGAAACATTTGCGCCCAACAGCTTACCAATATAAAAGTCAGAAAGCAAAAAAGCTTGGCGAGTACTTTTATAATATTGGATTAAGCTTACCTTTAGCCGCAATCTCTTCAGCTAAATCATCCTTTAAAAACCGGTCGATTAGCGAGTTTTTTACCACATTAACAACATTTTTAAAACAGAAGGAAGAACGAAGATTATCCTCAGAAGAAATTAAATATATTAGAAATTTAAGGTGGGGCAAAATGCTGCGCAGATAATAGAAAACTATGAAAAAATTAATTGTCCTATTCACCCTTTGCAGTTCAGTTGCAATCATGGCACAGAAAACTGCCGAAATGATTATTACCAATGCAAAAATTTACACCGTAAATCAAAAATTTGACCTTGCAGAATCGATGGCAGTTTCTCAAGGAAAAATATTAGCGGTAGGTAAAACTTCGGAAATCCTTAAAAATTATACTTCAAAAAATATTCAAGATTTAAACGGAAAAACGGTCTATCCCGGATTAATCGATGCCCATTGTCACTTCACCCGATTCGCAACGGATCGCTGGAAATGTAATCTTTGGGGCACGAAATCTTGGGAAGAAATCGTAGCAAGAATGTCGGAATATGCCAAAAACGCACCGAAAGAATGGTTATATGGCAGAAGTTGGGATCAAAATGATTGGGCAATCAAAGAGTTTCCGAATAAAGAAAAGTTGGATCAATTGTTTCCTAATCGTCCGGTTTATTTAAAAAGAATCGACGGTCATGCCGCAGTTGCCAATCAAAAAGCTTTAGACATTGCGGGAATTACAAAAGATTCTAAAATATTGGGTGGAGAAATTGAAGTCAAAAATGGTAAGCTCACTGGGATTTTAATCGACAATGCCATGGAATTGGTAGAGAAACACATTCCAGAAATCGATGACAAAACTGCAATTGAATATTTTTCTGCTTTGCAAAAAGAGTGCTTTGCTGAAGGGCTAACTTCTCTGCATGATTGTGGAATTTCTGAGCATTTATTAGGTCTGTTGGAGAAATCTCAAGCGCAAAATTTATTGCAGATGAAGATATTTGTCCTTTTAGAAGACAATCCTAATTCGTATGATAAATGGTTAAAGAAGGGGAGAACCGTTAATAAAAATATTACAGTTGGTGGTTATAAAGTCTATGGTGATGGTGCTTTAGGTTCACGTGGTGCTTCTTTAATAAAAGAGTATTCTGATAAAAAAGGGTGGAAAGGTTTTCTTTTAAGTGAAAGAAGTCACTTTGAAGACTTGGCGCAAAAGTTAGTGAAAACCAATTTGCAAATGTGTACGCACGCAATTGGAGATTCAGCGAACAGAACAATTCTTCAGATTTATGGCGATGTTTTAGGAGTGAAAAATGATAGAAGGTGGAGAATTGAACACGCACAAATCGTTGATAAAAATGACTTTGATTTATTTGGTAAGTATTCGATTATTCCTTCTGTTCAGCCTACACACGCCACTTCTGACATGTATTGGGCAGAAGATCGTCTTGGCAAAGAACGTTTGAAATATTCTTACGCCTTCGAAGATTTATTAAAGCAAAACGGCTGGCTTCCTTTGGGTACAGACTTTCCGGTGGAAGAGATTAGCCCGTTAAAAACTTTTTATTCTGCTGTAGCTAGAAAAGATTCTAAACATTATCCAACCAACGGTTTCCAGATCGAAAATGCGCTCACTAGAGAACAGGCTTTGCGAGGAATGACAATTTGGGCAGCAAAAGCAGCTTTCCAGGAAAATGAAATTGGAAGTTTAGAAGTGGGGAAATCTGCAGATTTTATTATCGTTGATCAAGACATTATGACGGTTCCAGAGGTTAAAATTTTGGATACCAAAGTTTTGGAAACGTACTCCAGTGGTAAACAAGTTTTCTCTAATAAAGCGTACTATGATGATTTAGCAAAGAAATTATCTGGTCGTAGCTTTGGAAGTCTAAAGGCAAATTAACAGGCACAATTTGAAAAAAAACTTGAAGAAAATCGCCTACATAGAATTAGATACGCACGCTGAAATTGCACAAAATTTCAGGGATTTGATGCAAGATTCTAATCAATTCGATGTAGATTACTATTTTTCTGAAAAGATTTTCAAACTCGTCGGAGAAAAAGAATCGAATATTTATCTGAGTAACAGCACAACACTCTTAGATCAGTTGAATGCGCAAAATTATGATTTAATTATTCTCGGGACGGTTCATCGAAATTTCAACTTGTATCAATCAATTTCAAAGAACTTTAATGCAGCGATGATTGTACATAATGTAAACTTCACAAAAATAAAGAAGCTTCAGCTTTTTAAAAATATCTTTAAAAAAAATTTGATTTACAGGTTTAAATTGTGGTTGAAAGAAAATTTGCTTGCAGCTCCAGACCTCTTTAAAAGCGTAAAAAATAAACTTGTTTTGGATGAAAGTTTGGTCAATAATCAATTTAAATTTATGCCGATTTTCTTTTCTAAAAATGATGTTCAAAGCGTTCACTCTACCATAAATATTGTAATTCCAGGTTCTGTGGAGCAATCTAGAAGGGATTATAAAATGATCATCGAGAAAATAAAAGCGTTCAGAAGTACGACTCATTTGAAATTTATTTTTCTTGGCAAAGCAAAAGGTAAAGAGCTAATGTGGTTGCAGGGTTTAGAAGGGGAGAAACCTGAAACTATTGATATCCAATACTTCACAGAAAAAGTTCCGCAAGCTGAATTTGAGGTCATTATGGAAAATGCAGTCGTGCTTTGGTGCCCAATTCAGAGACAAACTGAATTCTTTAGTAATAAAGAATATTACGGAAAAACCAAAATGAGCGGCAACGTTGGTGACGCCATTAAATATAGAAAACCGGCTATATTTCCGAAGAATTATTCCTCAAAACATCCATTTCTAATTCCGCAAGAAGAAGATGTAGAAATGCAATTTTTAAATGGTCATAAAAATTTTGAATACGATTTTCAGAAAAGTTTTAACAAAGAAAAAATGCGGACGGAATTGGAAGGTGTTTTATTATCTTTAATTTAGATATTAGAATTTAAAAATGCTTTTGAGGAACTTGCTGTTCAGATAATCACCGATTGGAAATATTTTCATAAAATAATTGGCTCCAAAAATAATCGCTAAAACAAAAGCCGGCTTGTAAAAGAGATTGACGAAATTATTTGACGTTTCTGGAAGCATAATGGCTAAAGTTATTGCCAAGGTGCAGACGATCAAAACATACATCATTCCTATACTGAGCGGGAAAACATTAAATTTGACATAGTTGAAATAAATTTTAATAAGATTAAAAAGCGTTAATGAAATAGCGGTGGCAATGGCAATTCCAATTATTCCTAATTCCGTTTTCGTCAGAAATAAATAATTCAATACGATTGTAGCAACTGCTAAAAATAGCATCACCACAATATTAAATCGATAGTGTTTAGAGAGGGAAATAATATGACCATTAAATCCTGTTGCCAAGTCGAAAATCATGGCGACTCCCAAAATCCAAACTACAGGTTCTGCCTGTCTTAGCTGATCTCCGTTTTTAATAAAATTACTCAAATAAGGAAATCCCACCAAAATACAGGAGAAAAGAACGGCTCCTAAGAAGAACAAAGTGAGCGATGTTTTTTTATGAAAACGATCCAATTCTTCAAATTTTCCCGCAGCAATTGTTTTGTTGATGATTGGCGCGGAGATATTGAATAATCCCATCTGCGGAATTAAGATAAAAGATAGAATGGACAAAATAATACTGTACACTCCATTTTCTTCGAAATTTAAAAACTCCCCAATCATGAAATTATCAACGCGAAAAGCAATGTAATTACCAATGTTTCCTAGGAAACCATAAAAACTGTAATTTAAGATCTCTTTCCAAAGATTGTCTTTTTTTACATAATCGGTGCTAAAATCAGTTTTGATTTTTTCCAGTGAATTGGTGTAGAAGAGATAACCTAAAAAGGAGATGATAAACATTCCAAAGAAAAATCCATATGCTCCTTTTTCCGTAACTCCCAAAAAGAAAAACAAGGTAAAAGCACCCACATTTGCAATTTTTGGAATTAAATTTTCGAAGATATTGGGAACTACAATTCTTTTGAAATTAGAAATGTATTTGTTAAAAATAGCAGAAAGTGCCAAGATTAAAACGAGGGGTAAAATCAGACGTTTCATCTTCCAAAGTTCTAAACTTTTGAACTGTGGAAAAAAGTGAAAGAAGACGAAAAATAGGAGCAGAAAAGCTGTAAAATTAAAGAGAACGCCTATGAGTGAAAGGGAGAGTAAGTTTTGATTTTTGCCATCTTTCTGTGTTTGATGAAAGAATTTAACATTAGAAAAAGACAATCCGAAAACGACAATAGGTAAGATCATTTCCGCGGTGGGCATGATGTAGCGCAGCTTTCCGTAAAATTCCATGTCATACGGAAAAATAAAAATCGCAGAAAATGTTCCGAGTAAAAATCCAAAATATCCAATTAAAGAATACTTAAAACTCTGCCTTGCAACTACACTCATATATTTGCAGGTTTAGGGGAGTTCGGGACAAAAATTATATTGTTGATGTACACTTCTTTGTTCAGCAACCGGTTATGAATTTGTTCATTGATTAATTCTTTCGTCAACTTTTCGAGGTCAAAAGATTTTCGATTCAGATAAAAAGCGGTGTAATTCCAGTATTCAATTAATTTGATGAGATCTGAAAGCGTTTCGGAATGGTGCCGCTGTTCCATTTCTACCATTAAAGTAGGTTGATGCTTCTTAATAAGTTGTTCGCCACCGAATAACGTGCGCATCTCATTTCCTTCTACATCAATTTTAATGAAGTCTATTTTGTGAAGTGTTTTTCCAATTTCCCAATCGTCTAATTTAATGATTTGCACCTTTTGGATAGTGTGATTTTCTTCATCTTCTTCTCTGTAATCCAATTGCAATGTACCGCGGGAATCATAACTTTTTCCATTGACCACAGGTATTTTAAACTCTGCAGTGCCGTTTGCATCGGATAAAGCAAATGGATAAATGTTGACTCTTGGAAAGATTCTTTTTAAGCGGGAAAATAGTTTTTTGTTGGGTTCAAACGCGTGTAAATTTTCGGGAAAAAGTTTTTGTTCCAATTGAAAGAGAAAACTTCCATTATTAGCGCCAATGTCTAACATAACGGAATCTTCCGATAAAATATCTTTAATCCAAATTAACTCTGGTTCAATGTTTTTTTTGCTATAATTATCTTTGGAAACGTGCTTTAAATTTTTGAAATACCGTTCTTTATAAAAGCGTGGCGTTACAAACTGTAATTGATTGGCAATTCTTTGATAAAGTGACATGGTTTTCCTTTTGAGAAAAACAAAGATATAAAAATATGTTAAATAAATGTTAAAATTCATTTGCGTAATCATTTAAACTTCGGTTAAAGAACGTTTTGCTTTACCTTTATCCCTAGAAATTTTACTATGAAAAAAATCTTCTTTTTCCTCTCAGTAGCGCTTTTAAGTTCCTGCTCAACTTTGCAAAATTCTAAGAAAGAACCGTTTACTTGGGAAGGCGCCAATATGTATTTCCTTTTGACGGACCGATTTAATAATGGCAATCAAGCGAATGATGTCAATTTTGGCAGAACGGAAAAAGCTGCAACTTTACGTGGTTTTGAAGGCGGTGATTTACGCGGAATTATTCAAAAAATTGATGATAACTATTTTTCAGATTTGGGAATTAACGCCATTTGGATGACGCCATTAGTTGAACAAATTCATGCGGCTACCAATGAAGGAACGGGAAATACGTATGCATATCACGGCTATTGGGCGAAAGATTGGACCGCTCTTGATCCTAATTTCGGTACCAAAGCAGATTTAAACGAATTGGTAGAAAAAGCACACGCCAAAGGAATTCGTGTTGTTTTAGATGCTGTAATTAATCACACTGGTCCAGTGACAAATATGGACCCTGCTTATCCGAATTCATGGGTAAGAACATCGCCCCAATGTAAATACGATAGTTATGAAAATACAACCGCATGTACTTTAGTCGCAAATCTTCCAGACATTTTAACAGAGTCTGAACAGCCCGTGGAACTTCCTGCAATGTTGGTAGATAAATGGAAAAAAGAAGGCAGATATGAAGCAGAAATGCAATCTTTGAATGCGTTTTTTGCAAGAACGGGCTATCCAAAAGCACCGAAATATTACATCATGAAATGGCTGGCTGATTATGTTCAAGATTATGGGATCGATGGTTACCGGATTGATACAGTGAAACATACGGAAGAAGAAGTTTGGAAAGATTTCCAGAAAGTTTGCCAGCAAAGTTTTGATATTTATAAGCTCAATAATCCCGACAAAGTTTTAGACAAGAACCTTTTCTTCATGGTTGGTGAAGTTTATGGGTACGGAATTTCTCAGAAACAGATTTACAATTTCTCTGATAAAAAAGTGAATTACTATCAGAATGGTTTTAAATCATTGATTAATTTTGATTTTAAAGGAGATGCCAACAAATCTTATGAGGAAATTTTCTCCAATTATTCCAAAACCTTACAGTCAGATTTGAATGGAAAAACAGTGATGAATTATTTGACTTCTCATGATGACGGATCGCCTTTCGATAAGGATCGAAGAAGAACTTATGAGTCAGCCACAAAATTATTATTAACCCCTGGAATTTCTCAAATTTACTATGGTGATGAAAGTGCCAGAAGTTTAACGATTTCAGGCGCAGAAGGTGATGCAACCTTGAGAAGCAATATGAATTGGAGTGACGTTAAGTATAATGCAGGAACGCAAAAATTATTACAACATTATCAAAAACTCGGAAAATTCAGAGCGAATCATCCGTCGGTAGGAGCAGGAGTTCATCAGATGATTTCTTCTTCACCATACTGGTTTAGTAGAAAATACGGCACAGATCATGTGGTTATTGGATTAGATTTGAAAGAAGGATTGAAAGAAGTTTCCGTCTCTGGAATATTTGAAAATGATACTAAAATTAGAGATGCATACTCTGGTAAAACGAGTATTGTAAAAGAGGGGAAAGCTTTAGTTGATTCCGAATTCTCAATTGTCTTATTGGAAAAAATTTAAAATGAAGAACCTCTTATATATTTTATTAGTCACCTTTTCTGCAACAATTTACGCGCAAAAAGTTCCCACCACTTCCAAAACAGTCTTTTCTAAAGAGGCGCTCAGTCAAAAAATTACTTCACTGCAAGGAAAAAAATCTTCTATTGAAGGCGTCATTAATGATCATAAAGGGAGAATTTTGATTATTGACTTTTGGGCAAGTTGGTGTCAAGATTGTATCAAAGCTTTGCCTGCAACCAAAGAATTGAAAGATAAAAATCCGGAATTGGATTTCGTGTACTTTTCTTTGGATCGTTCTTATGACCAGTGGAAGAGAGGGTTGGACAAATACAATTTATCCGAACAAGAAAATTATTGGTTTGATGAAGGCTGGAAAAATGATTTCAATAATTATATTGATCTTAATTGGGTGCCAAGATTCATGGTCATCGATCAGCGTGGTGGAATTGCAAAATATTATGCGATAAGTCCGACTGATGCAGATGTGCAAAATACCATCGATGAATTAAAGAATAAAATGCTTTAGAGAAAAGGTCTTTCAAAAAAATCATTGAGCGGTTTAATGGTCTGAAAAATTTTGCTCATATATTGAACGGAATTTTTGGCCAAAATCTGATCATCAGAAATCGGATGCGTCACCACAAAGTTTTTCAACTTTAAATATTCTCCCATTGGATGTTCCTTGTCGAAACCAGTGGGAACTCTTTTCAATTTACTTTCTGTACTCAGTCCGCGGAAATTATTTCTAAAGTTTTCATCTTCGATAATGCTGGCAAATTCTTCTGATTGAACAGAAATTTCATGGCGTATCTCCTTTAAAATTCCAGGTTCAGGTTGGAAAACACCGCCCGCTAGAAATGATTTTCCCGGCTCGATGTGAATGTAATAGCCCGATATTTTTTTAATTTTAGACATGCCTAAACCAATTCCGAAATGAGTTTTATACGGCGTTTTATCTTTTGAAAATCGGGTATCCCTATAAATTCGGAAAAGTGCTTTCTTCGGATCAATCTTCAAAATTTCTTCGTCAAATTTCGCTATTTCTTCAATTAATGCTTCCACCAAAAGTAAGATTTCCTCTTTTGCCAGCAGATAAATTTCCTTGTTTTCATTAAACCAATCGCGGTTGTTGTTTCTGCTTAAAGTATTTAAAAATTGAAGTGTAGAAGGATTCATCAAGGTGGAATTATTGATCAAAGGTAAAACTTTTCATTATACAACGGTCTCCAAAAAGTCCTGCAAAAAGAAGATTGTGAACCGCTTTATTCATTATTAACATTAATTTAGTAAAAGGGCTTATTTTTTATCAAAAACAAAATCGTATCTTTGCACCCAATTTATAGACGATCTTTTACATGAATTTATTTACGGAGACCGATTTAAGCCCTGCAATACTGAAGGCAATCGGCGAACTGGGCTTTGAAAGTCCAACAGAAATCCAAAAACAGACTATTCCTTTTATCTCTACAGATATACGCGATCTCATCGCACTTGCGCAGACAGGAACAGGCAAAACAGCGGCTTTTTCGCTACCGATTTTGGATATGATTGACGACGGGAGTCGCAAAATCCAATTTTTGGTGCTTTGTCCTACTAGAGAACTTTGTTTGCAAATTACCAAAGACATTAAAAATTATTCGAAATACATGCCCAACATCAAGACTACAGCAGTTTATGGTGGAAGCAGTATTACGGACCAAATCCGCTCTCTACGAGACAAACCACAGATTGTGGTGGGAACTCCGGGACGTGTGATCGACCTTATTAACAGAAAAGCTTTAGATTTTTCTGAAATTAATTGGCTCGTTTTAGACGAGGCTGATGAAATGCTATCTATGGGTTTCAAAGATGATTTGGAAACAATTCTTCGTGAAACACCAGATACGAAACACAATTATTTATTCTCTGCAACGATGAATAAGGAAGTGGAGCGTATTTCTAAAAACTATTTGACAAGTCCACACCGAATTGTAGTTGGATCTCTCAATGAAGTGAAGAAAAACATCAAACACGAATTTTACGTTGTTGGGTACCGTTTCAAAAAAGAAGCTTTGAAAAGACTGATCGATGCAAATCCAAGTCAATATTCAATTCTTTTCTGTAGAACGCGTATGGAAACTCAGGAAGTTGCAGATTTCTTGATGCAAAATGGTTACGCAGCAGATGCACTCCACGGTGATTTGTCACAAGCGCAACGTGATACCGTAATGAAGAAATTCAGATTGAAAAATATCGATATTCTAGTTGCGACAGATGTTGCGGCGCGTGGATTAGATGTTGATTCATTAACACATGTTATTCATTACTCTTTACCAGATGATCCTGAAGTTTTCGTTCACAGAAGCGGAAGAACAGGTCGTGCAGGAAAAGATGGAATCTCAATGTCTTTGATCAAACCTGAAGAATCAAGAAAATTAAAACAGATCAAACAATCTACGAAGATTGAGATCGTTGAGAAGAAAATCCCTACCGGAAAAGAAGTTATTGAAGCTCAGGTTGGCGGTGTTTTCACTAAATTACTGACAGAGCATGAAAACTTATTTGAGTTCGATGCATCATTAATTCCAGACTTATCTGCATTTACCAAAGAAGAATTGGTTCACCAAATGTTGCAATTGCAATTGCGTGATATGGCGCTTTATTATTTAGATAAAAATGATTTAGCAGATCAAAAATTCAACGCTGATGATGGAAGAGGAGATCGTGGTAGAGACCGTGATGGTAGAGGAAGAGACCGTGATAGAGGTGACAGAAGAGATGGCGGCAATCGTTTCGGTGGAAACAGAGATGGTGGACGTGATTATGGAAGAGATAGAGACGGCGGTAATAGAGATTCCCGAGACAGAGACGGCGGAAACCGTGAGTTCAAGGAAAGAAAGCCGAGAAAAAACAGTGGCGATATGGTAAGGTTCTTCTTTAATCTAGGAAAAAGAGACCAATTGAAAAAAATCGATATGTTGGAGATTATCAACAAATCTACGGCGAATTCGAAAAAACGTCCAGATATCGGAGAGATAGAAATCTTAGAGAAATTCTCCTTCTTTGAAGTAGAAAAATCTTATAAAGACGAAGTCTTAAAAGGATTACAAACTCAAAAATTCAAAGGAAAAGACATGCGTGCAGAAGAAGCGCAATAAAGTCTTACTTATTATAGTACAAATCAGTCCCGTTAATTTAGCGGGACTGATTTATTTTAGATGGAAAACTAATTTTCAATGTTAATAAAACTTAATATAAAAAGACCAAACTTAAAAGAGTTTTTCGGAAATTTGCGCCACTAATTAAAAACGTAAAAAATGGGAATCAGTAATATTTTCAAGGTCTTTCAACCAAAGGATAAAGTATTTTTTGTTTTATTCGAAAAAGTAGCTGAAGAGTTGGTTGCAATGTCTAAAGAATTTCATGAAAGTTTGCTGGACTTTGATATCAATGACGAGTCTATGTTGCAGAACATGAGCGATTACGAGCACCGTATGGATGACTTGACCCATGAAATATTTGTGCAGTTAGGAGAAAATTTCATTACGCCATTTGACCGCGAAGACATCAGTCATTTGGCAAGTGGTTTAGATGATATTGCAGATTTCATGTACGCTTCTGCGAAATACATTTACCTCTACAAAGCACCACTGGACCCAGCTTACACTGAATTTACGCTTCTCATTCACAAATCTTGTGTGGAAATTCAAATTGCCCTAAAAAATCTTAATGGATTTAAAGACTCAAAAGCAGTAAAGGAATCGTGTATCAAGATTAACTCTTTTGAGAATATTGCAGATGACGTTTTAAGTCAGGCGATTGTTAAATTGTTTGAAAACAATGACGCGATTACGATCATCAAAGTAAAATCTGTTTTAGAATATTTAGAAATTGTAACTGATAAAGCAGAAGATGTAGCCAATACCATTGACAGCATTTTGATCAAGTACGCCTAATCTATCCTTAATTTAGAATAAAAAAAGAATGGATTTACCGATTCTACTTATTATCATCATTGTTTTAGCTTTAATTTTTGACTATATCAATGGATTTCACGATGCGGCAAATTCTATTGCAACCATCGTTTCTACTAAAGTATTAACACCATTTCAAGCAGTTCTTTGGGCTGCAGTTTGGAATTTCGCAGCATTTTTTCTTGCTGCATACGTCATCGGAGAATTTAAAGTTGGGAATACCATTGCCAAATCTGTGAATATTGATTTCATTAATCTGGAAGTGATTTTTTCTGGCCTTATTGCCGCCATCGCCTGGAATTTATTGACGTGGTGGTTCGGTATTCCTTCCTCCTCTTCGCACACTTTAATAGGTGGATTTTTAGGCGCTGCTTTAATGTTCGCTTTTGTTTTAGATTACCACACTGCGGCTTTGGCTCATCCAGAATTTACAACATTCGAAAGAATTGGCGAGGCGTTTACCCAACTTCTTACGCAAAATGTAGTACGATATGAAAAAGTGATTCCTATTTTTCTCTTTATATTTTTGGCGCCTTTAATCGGATCTTTAATTTCCATTGTTATTACCCTTTTCATTGTGAATGTTTCCAAAAGAACCAATCCGAGAAAAGCAGATAATGTATTTAAAAAATTACAGTTGGTATCAGCGGCATTTTTTAGTTTAGGTCATGGTTTGAATGACGCACAAAAGGTGATGGGAATCATTGGTGCAGCGGTTATTTACCATCATGCCATAACTTTACAAGATCCTGCATATCTTTTGTTAGACAGTTCTGACCAGTTTAATTATTTTGTAGATCATTATTTTTGGGTACCATTCGTTTCCTTTTTGATGATTTCTTTGGGAACCATGAGTGGCGGTTGGAAAATTGTAAAAACCATGGGAACGCGCATCACGAAAGTGACACCCTTAGAAGGTGTTGCCGCGGAAACTTCTGGTGCTATTACCCTTTTCATTTCTGAGCATTTTGGAATTCCAGTTTCCACCACGCATACCATTACTGGTGCCATCATCGGAGTGGGCGTTACAAAGAGAGTTTCTGCCGTAAGATGGGGAATCACCATTAGCCTTTTGTGGGCTTGGATTTTAACCATTCCAATTTCCGCTTTAGTAGCAGGGTTGACTTACTTGGCGGTGGTTTTTATTAGGTAGTAAAATATTTAAATATATAGAAAGCCATCTCGGGAGAGATGGCTTTTTTACCTCACATTTATCCTAAAAAAAGTTTTTAAAATTGTAATTTTGCGCAAACAAGAAATTTATGCAATTTTTAGACGAATATCAAGACATTGTAGCCAGAGCTGTAGACAAATATCTCTTTAAGAATAAACCTGTCGAGCTGTATGACCCGATGAATTATATTATTTCGCATGGCGGAAAAAGACTTCGCCCTATTATGGTTTTGATGGCGAATGATATGTTTGATGGTGATATGAAAAAAGCCATTAAACCTGCCTTAGCAATTGAGTTTTTCCACAATTTTACGTTGATTCATGATGATATTATGGATGAAGCACCCTTGCGCCGAAATAAACCAACTATTCACACCTTGCATGGACTTAATGTTGGGATCCTTTCCGGAGATGCTTTGATGATTAAAGCTTATAAATTTTTCGAAGATTTAGAACCGGAACTTTTCAAAGCTTGTGTCCGAGTTTTCACACATACTGGACTTCTTCTTTGCGAGGGTCAACAGTATGATATCAATTTCGAAACTATGGATGATGTTACTTTCAATGACTACATCCGAATGATAACCTACAAAACTGGAGTTTTAAGCGCGTCTTCTTTTGAAATCGGCGCTTTAATCGCAGGTGCAGATTTTAAAGATGCTAAAGCCATTTTTAACTTTGGTAAAAATTTAGGAATCGCTTTCCAGATTATGGATGATTACTTAGATGTTTTCGGAAATCAGGAACAATTCGGGAAAAAACATGCCGGAGATATTTATGAAAATAAAAAAACGGTTCTGTATTTATTGGCTAGAGAACACGGAACTGAAGAAGAAGTAAAAGAACTTGATTTTTGGTATTCGAAAAAAACCGATAATGTGGACAAAATCTACAGCGTAGAAAAAATATTCCGACGTGCAAAAGTGGATGAAAAAACATTACACCTGATTCAGAAATACAATGATCTAGCGCAGGGTTACCTCAATAAAATTGATGTTCCAGATGAAAAGAAGAAACCATTTATCGAATTGGCAAACTATCTATTGAGCAGAGAATCTTAAGAATTTTCTCGCACGCTGATTATTTAAGCAGACTCATTTTATGAAATTTCGCACCGAAGTAACACTTTCCGACTCACCTATTAAAATAGGGCTAAATGATCACTTATTCTCTATGGGCTCCTGTTTTTCTACGGAAATGTCTGATTTGTTAAAAGCTGGGCAGTTAAAAACTTTCAATAATCCCTTCGGCACTTTATTTAATCCCTTTTCAATTAGTAATGCAGTAAAAAAACTTCATGACTCGAAAAATTATGCGGAAGAAGACCTGGTTTTTTATAATGACACCTTCCTTTCTTTAGACCATCACACCAGTTTTAATGCGAGGTTTGCGCATCAAACTTTGGATAAAATTAATACCAATATTCAACTCGGGAATCAATTCCTGAGAAATACAAATTGGGTAATTATCACTTACGGAACGTCTTATATATATGAGTTTTTACCCAAGAAAAATTATGCCGCCAATTGTCATAAAATTCCCGCGAAATACTTTGAAAAAAAATTTTTGAGCCACTTAGAATTAACAGATTCAATTTATGAGACCGTCATTAATTTGAAGGATATTTGCCAGGAAAATGTGCAAATTCTCTTTACTGTTTCCCCTGTTCGCCATACCAGAGATGGAATGGTAGAAAATAATCTAAGTAAATCGAAGCTCATCACGGCGATTCACGAGATTTTGCCCCAGTTTGACAATTGCCATTATCTTCCTTCCTATGAAATTTTGATGGATGATTTACGCGATTACCGTTTTTACAAAGAAGATCTGATTCATCCTAATAATCAAGCGGTACAATATATCTGGGAGAAATTTGGGGATGCCTACTTTTCCGAAGAAACCAAGACTTTCATTACCGAAAATTTTAAGATTGCAAAGGCTTTAGAGCATAGAGTCTCCGATAAAAAAGATCCAAAATATGTGGAATTTTTAGATAAAATAAAGGAGAAAATCCAGGCGCAACAATCTAAGGTGAAGCATCCAATTTTTTAAAATATTTTGTGCAGCTTTTCTCATCTGAGTTTATCCAGAGCTTGTCGAAGGGTTTGCTCTCGATTTTATATCGGGATCTACTTAAGCTGGGCTGCAATTTGAAATGAGGTATAAAAGGTAGTTATGCAGTAAAGGTTTAGAACCAAGGACAAAAAATAGACAAAGACGAAGTAAAAAAAATGGATAATTTAAAGTTTCTCTTTCAGCAACTAACTAGAGACAATTGACAAAATTTAACTGAACCAAAAATGATCGATACGCACACGCACTTATATTCTGAAGAATTCGATACAGACCGAAAAGAAATGATCGAAAGAGCAATTCAAAAAGGGGTCACCAAATTTTATCTTCCAGCCATCGATTCTGAAACACATGAGAAAATGTTAAATCTGGAAGCGGAATATCCTTCTCAAATATTTTCCATGATAGGACTTCATCCGTGTTATGTGAAACCAGAATCTTGGGAAAAGGAGTTAGAAATTGTTAAAAATTATCTGGATCAAAAAGAATTTCCCGCCCTTGGAGAAATCGGGATTGATTTATATTGGGACCAATCAACTTTGAATATCCAAGTGAAAGTTTTCGAACAACAAATCGATTGGGCGATTGAAAAAGACTTGCCGATTGTGATTCATACAAGATCCAGTTTCGATGAAGTTTTTGAAGTATTGGATCGAAAAAAGCATCCCAAACTTCGCGGCATTTTTCACTGTTTTTCTGGAGATTTGGACCAGGCAAAAAGAGCGATTGAACTTGGATTTATTTTGGGAATAGGTGGAGTAGTGACCTTCAAAAATGGAAAAATTGATCAATTTCTCTCAGAAATCCCTTTGGATAAAATCGTTCTTGAAACAGATTCACCATATTTAGCACCCGTTCCACATCGTGGCAAAAGGAATGAAAGTTCTTATTTAGATTTGGTGGTCGGCAAGCTGGTAAACATTTATGGCAAAGATTTTCAAGAAATTGAGAAGTTCACGACGGCGAATGCGTTAAAAATGTTTAAGTTTTAAAATCGTAGTATTTTATTTCCTTTAAAATTCGGATAAAAAAACCGCGAAAAATATTTCGCGGTTTTGATCTAAATCTTACGTTATCTATTTCTGGTAAAATTGCTCTTATTATTTGGCTTTTTACTATGGCTAGATGCTTGACTTGTTTGTGGTCTCGGGCGGAAAGGCTTATTGTTAGAATCTCTTTTTTCCGCGATTAAACTGTCTGTATGAAAAGGGTGGTCTCTATCAATAGGGATTTTCTTTCCAATTAATTTTTCTGTGTTTTTAAGATTTAATAAATCCAAACCATCTACGAAAGAGATGGAACTGCCTTCGGCACCAGCTCTTCCAGTTCTTCCAATTCTGTGTACGTACGTTTCAGAAACGTCCGAAAGTTCAAAATTTACTACATATTTCAACTCATCAATATCAATTCCTCTCGCTGCAATATCTGTTGCCACCAAAATTCTGGTTTTCCCCGATTTAAAATTGGTCAGAGCATTTTGCCTTTGATTCTGAGATTTATTTCCATGAATTGCTTCTGCAGAAATCTTATGTTTTTGGAGCTTTTTCGCGATTTTATCTGCACCATGTTTAGTTCTAGAGAATACAAGAACAGATTCTTTGATGTCATTTTCTAAAATGTGGGTGAGCAAATCTAACTTGTCATCTTTCTCTACGAAATATACTTTTTGCTGAATCGTATCTGCCGTTGCAGAAACTGGCGCAACTTCCACTTTCACAGGATTGTGAAGCATAGAACTCGCCAACTTGTTAATTTCATCGGGGAACGTAGCTGAGAAAAATAGCGTTTGTCTCTGCTGAGGAAGCATCTTTACAATTCTTTTCACGTCATGTACAAATCCCATATCTAACATTCGATCTGCTTCATCAAGCACGAAAATTTCTAGATTTTTTAAAGAGATAATGCCCTGGGAAATAAAATCAAGCAGTCTTCCGGGCGTTGCAACTAAAATATCAACACCTCTTCTTAAGGCATTTTCTTGCCCACTTTGTTTAACTCCTCCGAAGACCACAAGATTTCTCATCTTTAAATGTCTTCCGTACGCATTAAAACTTTCTTCGATTTGGATGGCTAATTCTCTGGTTGGCGTTAAAACTAAAGCTTTAATCTGATTGTTTCTCACGTTTTTCTCCGTTAAATTTTGGAGAATTGGGATTGCGAAAGCAGCAGTTTTACCTGTTCCCGTCTGCGCAGTTCCGAGCAAATCTCTACCTGCTAGAATATTAGGAATTGCTTTTTCTTGAATCGGAGTTGGTTGCGTGTAACCCTCTTCTTTAAGCGCATCAAGGATGGGCTTAATTAAATTTAAGTCTGTAAATAACAAATTTTGAATAATTAAAAATGATTGCGGATGAAGTGTTTTACTTCTACATTTTTAGCGGGAAAACAGCCTCTTTTTTTAAAAGCCACTGTTTTCGATTGGGTAATTAATACCGAACTGGCTTTAGAATGCCGCAGATTATGGCGCAAAGATAGTGTATTTCAAAGGAAATATAGAATTTCTATTTTTAAGGCACAATTTGAAAAGATTTCGGAATAGAAAAGAGGGCTAATTTATCTTTGATAGACTTCTAAAGTATCAATTTTCAATTTAACTTTCAGCCAATTTCTTAAAGTAGCTTCTTCTCCGTCGGTTAGTCCAGTTTCACTTTGGTAAAAGGCTACAGGAATAATTCGGGTAGAGTCCGAAGCGTCAAAAATTTCTTGTTTAGCAACTGAAAGAGATGTTAATTCAGGGAATATTGAACGTGCTTCGGGAAAAATATTATCTGTTTTAAAACTGTACTTACTAATTTGATTATTTAGTGCTGCAATAGCTTTGGCAGAGTTGTCTGTTATTTCATTCATCTCTGCATTTTTTTTGTTTGCGTTGGCTAAAAACGCGCTATCCTGACGGATAATAATTAAGGTATTTTCAATATTATATTTCTTCAGCTTTGAATTCATTTCTTTGATTTGTTCCGCCGAAATTCTTCGATTTAAAAGTGCAAGTTCAATTTTTTTAGGATTCGAAGAGTAGGTTGTTTTCTTGTAGATAATGGTATTACCATTATTTTCAAATTCAGCGGCTAAGAAATTGTCTACTTTCGCTTTATAGTTTTGCTCAGAAATAAATCGATAAGCAAAGAAAATACTTGGAATCACCATCAATGCTACAATGATAGAGATCCAGTTTCTAATTTGGTTGGATTTCTTTTTATCTACAAATTCTACGGCAGGATATTTAAGAAACTTCACAATTCCATAGGTCGCTATGCAGATAAATACGCAATTGATGGTGTAAAGAAACATAGCGCCACCGAAATAAGCAAATTTCCCTGTCGCTAAACCGTAACCAGCTGTACATAAAGGCGGCATCAAAGCCGTTGCGATGGCCACACCGGGAATTGGATTTCCTTTCTCCACTCTGGTAACCGCAATTACACCTACTAATCCCCCAAAGAAAGCGATCAATACATCGTAAATATTTGGAGAAGTTCTGGAGATTATCTCAGATTGTGCTTCTTTATAAGGACTTAAAGAAAAATAGATAAATGAGACAAGTAAACCGATAATGGTAGAGAGCAAGAGATTTTTCAGAGACTTTCTGAGCAAAACAAAGTCGAACATGCCTAAAGCAAATCCAGCACCTACAATAGGGCCCATTAATGGAGAAATTAGCATCGCACCAATGACCACGGCTGTAGAATTTACATTTAATCCTACGGATGCAACTAAAATTGCGCAGGCTAAAATCCACAGATTTGGTCCACTGAAGGATAAATTATTTTTTACGGTTGCTAAAACTTTGTCCTTATCTTCTTCTCCGTTATGAAGGTTAAATATATTTATCATTTATTGCTGCAAGCTTCAAATGTAGGGAAAAACTTAGGATTTTAAAACAGGCAATTACAGTAAACTCCTTATTTCTGCAGTCTTCAGCTTTAAATTTTGATTTACTTTCAAAAAAAATAAATTATTCTTCCTTATACCATTTTAATTCCTGAATATTTGCAGGCAAAGAAATGTTGTTTTTCAGCAAAGATTGCTTAACGTCAGATATGATCATGCTCTTAATGAGCAATGCGTCTTTCCGGTAATCAATTGAATTGATCCAAAAATAAACGCGGATATCAACCGAATTCACACCCAATTGTTCAATTGCTGCAAATGCTTCTTTTCCTTCTTCTGAAAGAATATTCGGATTTCTGTGAACGGCTTCTAAAATAATTCGCTGCGCATCTTCTGCATTATTTTCATAAGCGATTCCAACTACAAAATCCAGTCGGAAGTATCCATCTTCTGTAAAATTAAAGACAGGCTTTTTAATAACATCACTGTTTGGAATATAGACATCTTTGCCATCGAAGGTTTTTAACTTGGTATATCTAAATTCCATGGTCTTTACTTTCCCAAAAATATCACCAATGCTCACGGTGTCGTTCACATCAAAAGGGCGGTTAAATGAAAGTATTATTCCCGAGATAAAATTTTCTCCAATATCTTTAAAAGCAAATCCTAAAATTAAGGCAGACGCGCCGGCTGCAGTAAATAGGGCAGAAGCAATTCCCTCTAAACCAGCAGCTTTAAGAGCAATCATGATTACGATTCCGATGAGTATTAATTGAATGGTTTTCCCCAAAAAATTGCTCATCAGCGGATCCTCTGTTTTCTTTTTGATCACTCTCTTACTAAAAGAAGAAATTTTGGAAGCGGCAATAAACCCAATAGCTACGATAAAAATGGCTAACGCAATACCTGGTATTTTTGTAAGAAATAGATTCCAGTCATTTTGTAGAGCTGTAAATATTTTATTATAATCCATAATACTTTTTAATTTTGATCAGAATTAAACTTGCTTTAAGCAAAAATATCTCGCCAATAAGATTGATTTTATTTTCAAATATAATGTATTGAAGGAGGCTTTCAAAAATTATTGTCTGATAATTTAGCCAAGGAAAATATTTTGCGCTTCAATTTTGATATCTATATGCATCAATTATTTTATTTGACTCCTGAAATGCAAAAAAGAGAGCTGAATTAAATCCAGCTCTCTTTTTAATTGTACATTAATCTATCCATGAAGTTTTTTCCAAATGTCATCTTTCAATTCCATCAACCCTTCTTGGGTAACTGCAGAAAAGAAAATCGGTTGTCTATTTTCGGGGAACTCTTTGGCAATTTCATCTCTTAATTCTTGATCCAGCAAATCTGCTTTGGAAATAGAAATTAAATAATCTTTGTCCAAAAGTTCTGGATTGTATTCTTTCAATTCATTTTCCAGAATTTTATATTCCTGAAAATGACTTTCAGAATCAGCTGGAATTAAAAACAGCAAAATAGAATTCCTTTCAATATGACGTAAGAAACGGTGACCCAAACCTTTACCTTCCGCTGCACCTTCAATAATCCCTGGGATATCTGCCATTACAAAAGATTTGTAATTTCTGTAATCTACAATTCCGAGATTAGGAGTAAGTGTGGTAAAAGCGTAATTGGCAATTTTCGGTTTAGCAGCAGATACCGCTGCTAATAAAGTAGATTTTCCTGCATTTGGAAACCCGACAAGTCCAACATCTGCCAAAAGTTTAAGCTCAAAAGTTACGTAACCTTCTTCTCCTGGAAGTCCAGGTTGTGCAAAACGCGGAGTTTGATTCGTCGCGGATTTGAAGAATTCATTTCCTTTTCCACCTCTCCCGCCATTTTTTATGATGATTTCTTGCTTATCAGCGACGATTTCAGCGATGATTTCTCCTTCTTCATTTTTGGCGATGGTTCCTAAAGGTACGTCTATATAAATGTCTTCACCGTATGCACCAGTTAATTGATTTTTTGCGCCATTTTTACCACGATCAGCTTTAATGTGTCTTGTGTAACGAAGCGGTAAAAGCGTCCATTCATGGGAGTCACCACGTAAAATGATGTGACCACCTCTTCCGCCATCCCCACCATCTGGTCCGCCTTTTGGGATATATTTTTCCCGACGAAGATGGGCAGAACCTGCACCACCATGACCGGATTTACAATGAATTTTTACGTAATCTACGAAATTGGACATATAGTTTTGTTCTTGCTAGTCAAGTGTTTGCTCCTGGTTTTTTCCTTTACTAATTGAGAAAAAACCAACAACATTCAGTCAACTTCTATTTTATTTTTTCTACTTCTGCAAAAAGTTGCGCAGCTATTTCTGAAATTTCTCCCACACCATTAACCTCTACATATTTTCCCTGCTTTTTGTAAAGCTCTGCAACTTCGGCAGTTTTCGCGTAATATTCTTTAATTCTATTTCTAATGATTTCTTCATTGGAATCATCAGTTCTACCGCTTGTTTTTCCTCTGTGTAAAAGTCTGTTCACTAAGATTTCATCATCTACAACCAGCGAAAGACATACAGAAATTTCAGCATTTAAAACATCTTTAACTATGTTTTCTAAAGCATTAGTTTGATTGGCTGTTCTTGGGTAACCGTCGAAAATAAATCCATTGGTATCCGTTGGTTTTTTAACCTCGTCAATAAGCATGTCAGTAGTTACTTCATCTGGAACTAGGGATCCTTGGTCAATAAATGATTTTGCCAACTTACCAAGTTCTGTATCATTTTTCATATTGAAGCGAAACAGATCGCCAGTTGAAACTTGCTTCAAATTAAATTTCTCAATTAAATTCTCTGCTTGGGTACCTTTGCCACTTCCCGGAGGACCGAATAGAACGATGTTTATCATAATTTACAATCGGTAGTTCATTTTATTTAAAAAGTCGAACACCTTTTTTTATTAATATAGTAATAGTCTTTATCTAAATCTTTTCGTTAATTCTGCCTTCTTCCAACTGATATAAATCCCGCAGATTTCTTCCTAATTCATCATAGTCCAAACCGTAACCTAACACAAATTTATTTGGAATTTCTAAACCGATATAATCCAGTTTGAAATCCTTTTTGTAAACGTCTGGTTTCAACAAAAAAGACGCTAACCGCACCGATTTTGGACGCTGTGTTTCTTTGAAATATTGAAATAAACTTTCTACTGTATTACCAGTATCTACAATATCTTCTACCAATATAATGTGACGGTCTTTAATATCCTTTGTTAATTCCATTTTCTGGTAAACTATTCCTGTAGATTGTGTACCTGCATAGGAACTCATTTGAATAAATGCAATTTCACATTTGCCGGGATAATGTTTTAAAAGATCAGAAAAGAACATAATCACGCCATTTAAAACCCCTATAAATACGGGAGTTTCATCTT
Source organism: Chryseobacterium sp. MP_3.2 (assembly GCF_035984805.1). Classification (NCBI taxonomy): domain Bacteria; kingdom Pseudomonadati; phylum Bacteroidota; class Flavobacteriia; order Flavobacteriales; family Weeksellaceae; genus Chryseobacterium; species Chryseobacterium sp. MP_3.2. The sequence continues at coordinate 89,568 of NZ_JAXCHW010000008.1, forward strand.
TGTAATCTTCGTAAATTTTAAGGGCTGTGGCTTTTACGATTTCTTGAATTTCTGCATCTTTCAGATACGGAATAAAACTTTTGTCGTGAATTTGAATCGATTCCATAATTTATTTAGAAAGTGCAAATTTAGGGTTTTTTCAGGAAATTTACCTTAGATAAGAATTTTAATGCAACCTAGATTCCTAATTAAAGGTTAAAAAACTTTTTTGTTATCCAAACTTTTGTCTAAAACTTTTAATAAAACTATTTTTGTAGAAATCTAAAAATAAAGTAAAATATGGCAACTTATGTAGTGGTCGGTCTTCAATATGGGGACGAAGGTAAAGGTAAGATAACAGATGTTTTGTCTGCAAAATCAGACTATGTAGTACGGTTCCAGGGAGGGGATAATGCAGGACATACCGTTTATGCAGGAGAAGAAAAGTTTGTGTTGCACCTTCTACCTTCTGGTGTTTTACAATGTCCTGGTAAATGTATTATTGCCAATGGCGTTGTAGTAAATCCTAAAGCTTTTTTAAAGGAAATTGGGCAGATCCAGGAAAAAAATATGCGCACTGATCATGTTTTTATCAGCAGAAGAGCACACGTAATTATGCCTTATCATATTTTGCTGGACACTTACAGAGAAGAAGAAACAGGTGGAACACATATTGGAACAACCAAAAAAGGCATTGGACCGTGTTACGAAGATAAGATTGCCCGCGTTGGTATTAGAATGGTTGACCTTTTAAATCCAGAAGTCCTCGCTGAAAAAATTAGAAAAAATTTAAAGAGTAAAAATTCACTTTTTGAAAAATATTTTGAGAAACCAACTTTAGAATTTGAGGAGATTTACAATGAATTTTTAGAATTAGGAGAAAAACTAAAAGATAGAATCGTTGATACAGAAGTAGAATTAAATCAAGCCATTCAAGACGGAAAAAATATTTTGTTCGAAGGCGCTCAAGCTGCCATGTTAGATATTGATTTCGGAACTTATCCGTATGTAACTTCATCTTCACCAACTACAGGCGGAGTTTGTTCTGGTGCAGGAGTACCACCCACGAGTTTGCAAAATTTAATTGGGGTAGCAAAAGCTTATACTACTAGAGTAGGAGAAGGACCGTTCCCGACAGAACTTGATAATGAATTGGGTGAAAAAATCCGAAAAATTGGAGCAGAATTTGGAGCAACTACCGGTAGACCCAGAAGAACAGGTTGGTTAGATTTGGTTTCTTTAAAGCATGCGACCATGATTAATGGGATTAATAATTTAGTGATTACAAAATTAGATGTGCTGTCTGGAATTTCACCATTAAAAATTGCGACGAAGTATGAAACAGAAGATGGTAAAATCATTGATTACTTTACCTCTTCTACCACAAAACTTTATCACTACAAGCCAATTTATGAAGAATTGGAAGGGTGGGAAGAAGACATCACCCACGCTAGAACATATGAAGAATTACCTGCAAACGCTAAAAAATATATCGAGTTTATCGAGAAATATTTAGGAATTAATGTTTATCTAGTTTCCGTAGGTCCAGAAAGAAGTCAAAATATTATTAGAAAAGAATTGTTTTAAATAAAAGTCATTCAAATAAAAAAGCTGTCCTTGACAGCTTTTTTTGTAACAAATACTTCTCGTAAGCCTTTTTCAGTTTTTCATCATATTTATTGGTTCGGTATCTCGTGTTTTTACTTGGGTAAGTACAGGTACGGAAGTGAGGATTATTTTCATCTTCATTCTATCCATTCTTACAGTTTGTAAAGCAGATTTTACTGGATCGCCAAAATCCCTTTCTAGAATTTGTAGTCTTCGTCCAGGTATTTTTATATTTAAGTGTTGTACTGTGGCTTTCACAATTGGATCTAAAATAATCTTGAGATTCTTAATGAGCATTAATGTTTTCGTAATCGCTCGAAGTTTAAATGCCTCAGAAATAGTTTGACCATCGGAAATTGGTTTGGTTTGCTTCCATTCAAAATATGGTGTAACCATAAAACTTTTATTTAACCAGTTTCTTTTAAGATGAACAAAACTATATTCTACTTCTATCGCCTCGATTCCGCTTTCATCGTAATCGATATAAAGTATTTCTGTGGGCAGATTTTCATTGGAATTGTTTGCTCTCAAATAAAGTTCTTCTAATTCTGGTTTGGTCAATTTTAACCTATTCCATCCAGATTCATTATCCACAAAATCAAAAGGAATAAAATTGATGTCATGCACTGCTATATAGGAAATCAGATCCGTCTTTTCAATATTTGAAATGTTTCCTGTAAATTTAATTTTCACATTTTTCACCCTGATTAGTTCCGTAATCATAGAAAGGATAAGTCCTTTGCCGTTGCCATCACTGATGATTTCTTGGTTGATTTTTTGTGGTGAATTAGAAGCTAACCTCCAGTATTTAGATACTATAAAATTTTGATTAATCCAACGTCGAGCGACGGAAACTTTTCCAATTTAAAAGCTGAACGTAACGCGATCACTAGAAAAATTAGAATTCAATTCGTCGCGAGAAAATTTGGATCCTGTATTGCCTTGTACAAATAATTCATTAAAACCTTCCTTCACAGATGCGGAATGGGCACTTTTATCAAAATGACTAGTGGCGGCGTACGATTTGGAATCAAAAATGGTCCATCCATAAGATAATTTAATCGCTTCTGCTGGTATAAGGGAGGAAACTGAATAATTAGTATACTCTAGAATTTTAGTTCTTAAATTATTTCTGTCCTCTTTTTCCAATCTTTTTTCAGCGTTACAATGCTTTTCGCTTCTACTTCACCAATGTAATTCTGAATTTTCTCTACCGCTTCTCTATCCCATGGCATTCCAAGCTAAAAGTTTTATGCCTTTACATTTATGCGGATTTCACCTTTTATATCTTTTAAATAAAAATCAGTAAAGTGTTATGGTGCAAATATTAATAATTTTTGTAAATAGTAATTTTCTGAATTTTTTTAGGAATTATTTTAACCTTTATTCAAAATAAAAGTGAATAAATTAACAAATGGCTAATTAATAAAGAATATCGTTATGATTAACAATAACAATGCAAATTATTTAGTTCGTATGCCTTGAATATATTTGAATAATAATATTTAATAAAGTGGACTTATAATTGATAAGTATTTAATAGAAATCCAAATATGTTGGACAAAATGCATTATTAAAATTTTATATTATTAATTTTTAATCTTTTACCTATGAAAAATTTACAACAAACTGAAAAAGAATTTCTTTTGAATGAAGTTATCTTTCAAAATAGAAACAAGAATTACGGTGCTTATGTGCTTAGAAATGAGGAAGGAAATGTGCTGTTGAAGTCCATGTTTTTTGGAATTGCTTTAATTGGTGCAGTTTCACTTGCTCCTTTGCTTCTAAATGCTTTTCAGTCAGAGGTAATTGTTAAAGATGAACCAGGTGGCCACATTTTGGTAGAAATTCCTCAAGCTCAAGAAAAAACTCCAGATGTCGTTAAGCCCATTATTCAAACTCCACCAAAAGTAAATACCGTAAAATATGACATACCAACTCCTACAAAAAATTCAACGAAGCAGACTCCTGCTCCAACCATTCAGCAAATTGAAAAGGCAAATATTGGTACGGAGAATATTATTGGCGTCCCGCCCACAATTTCGGTTAGTCCTCCGATAACTGTTAGTCCTCCGATTACAGTGGAAACAAAAGTGCCCAAACCAATAGACAATACTCCTAAAAGTGTGGTTGATGTTGAAGCTGCTTTCAATGGTGGTATCAATGCTTTTCGAAGTAAAGTGGTACAAAATTTTGATACAGCTGGTTTTGATGGAACAGGTGAATTGATGAAAACCACCGTAACCTTCATTGTAGAAAAAGATGGCTCCATTAGTGGAATTAAAGCGAATGGGAATAATGCAGAATTCAGTAGAGAAGCAGAAAATACCATTAAAAGCATTAAGGGAAAATGGGCTCCAGCTCAACTAAATGGCCAAAATGTAAGAAGTTTTTTTAAGTTTCCTATTTCCATGCAGTTTGAATAAAAAAAACATCTGTTAACTAAATAATACTTATCCACAAAAGAAATGCTTTTGTGGATAATTTATTATGAGGTTAAAGTCTTGTAAAATAGGATTTTACATTATTTTCAAAGACAGTGCAAGAGTAGAAAGTGAGAAAAAAGTGTATTTTTGGAACTTAAAATTAAATAATGGGTAAAATTATTGGCATTGCTAACCAAAAAGGAGGCGTAGGAAAAACAACTACCGCCGTAAATTTGGCTGCAGCTTTGGGCGTTTTGGAGAAAAAAATTCTACTTATAGATGCTGATCCTCAAGCGAATGCTACATCTGGTTTAGGGATTGAAGACGCAAACCTTTCTACCTATAATTTACTAGAGCATAGTGGTAATGCGGCTGAGTGCATTCAGCAGACCTCTTCACCAAATCTTGATATTATTCCTTCTCACATTGATTTAGTAGCAGCAGAGATTGAGTTGGTTGATCGGGAGAGAAGAGAATATATGCTGAAGGAAGCCTTAAAATCAATCCGCGATGATTATGACTATATTATTATTGACTGCGCACCAAGTTTAGGTTTAATTACCATCAATGCCTTAACTGCCGCAGATTCTGTAATTATTCCTATTCAATGTGAGTATTTTGCCTTAGAAGGTTTAGGGAAATTACTCAATACCATTAAAAATGTTCAGAAAATTCATAATAAAAATTTAGACATTGAAGGACTGCTTTTAACCATGTTTGATTCACGATTAAGACTTTCTAATCAAGTGGTAGAAGAAGTTAATTCTCATTTCCCAGAGATGGTTTTTGAAACAATTATAAGCAGAAATGTTCGTTTAAGTGAGGCTCCAAGTTTTGGTGAAAGTATCTTAAACTATGATGCTGAGAGCAAAGGAGCTATTCAATATTTACAATTGGCCGAAGAGGTTTTGCTAAAAAATGAAAATTTAGTGAAACTATAGAATCGTTATAGTTGATCCAACTGGTAATTTATTAAAGTTAAAATGAAAGAGAAAAAAAGAGCTATGGGACGTGGTTTAGGAGCAATTTTAAGTGCAGAGTCCAAAGCATCCATCAATTCCGCTACTGATGAAGGAGCGAGTAAATTTGTAGGCAGCATTGTTCAAGTTTCATTAGAAGATATCGAGCCAAATCCAACGCAACCAAGAACTTATTTTGATGAAAAAGCATTAAATGAGTTGGCGCAGTCCATTAAAAATTTGGGGGTCATTCAGCCTGTAACTTTAAGAAAGGATGGAAGTAAATTTGTAATTATTTCTGGGGAGCGTCGTTTTCGTGCGAGTAAAATTGCTGGATTAGAGACCATTCCATCTTATATTCGATTGGTTAATGACCAGGAATTATTAGAAATGGCCTTGGTAGAAAATATTCAGCGAGAAGATTTAGATGCCATAGAAATTGCTTTAACGTATCAAAGGTTATTAGAGGAAATCGGTATGACCCAAGAAAATTTAAGCCAAAGAGTGGGGAAAGAGCGCAGCACAATCACCAATTATATTCGTTTGCTGAGATTAAATCCTGATGTACAGAACGCCATTCGAAGCGGCGAAATTTCAGCGGGTCATGGTAGAGCTATTATCAGTCTGGAAGATTCTGAAAATCAAGATGTTCTTTTCCAAAAAATTCTGCAACAGAAACTAAGCGTTCGTCAAGCTGAGCAAGAATCGAATCTCCTGAAAAACCCTAAATCTACTGAACAAAAGGGTGTAAAAAATCTTCCTAATTTCTACAAAAAAGCAGAAAAAAATCTGTCTGATATTTTAGAAACGAAAGTTGAAATAAAATCGACTGCAAATGGTAAGAAAGGGAAAATCGTCCTTGATTTTAAAAATGAAGAAGAGCTGGAAACCATTCTCGCCTATTTTAAATAAATGAAGAAACTAACCCTCCTTTTTATCTTTCTATTTTCCCTGAAAGCTTTTTCTCAGGTGAACCCCAATGATACCATTCGGGTAGAAAATTATCCCACAGATTCGGTTTCCGTAAAATCTTCTTCCTCCGATGTTGAGGTTTTTGCAGATATCCAAGAATCAAATGCGCCGGCTCAAACCATGCAGTTTAATCCCACGAAAGCAGGATTATATTCTGCAATTTTACCTGGCCTTGGTCAGTATTACAACAAAAAATATTGGAAAATTCCCATTGTTTTAGGTGCAATCGGTATTGGAGTTGGAGTTACATTGTACAACCAAAACCAATACAATCGGTATAGAAATGCTTTTGTGGCGGAACTTAATGGTCAAGAACATGAGTTTTCTGATCTTCCAGGAATTACAGTGGAAGCATTAGGCAGAACTCAGGATCGTGCGAAAAGACAGCGAGATTACGCCATTGCAATTACCGCTTTGGTTTATCTACTCAATATTGTAGATGCTGTAGTGGATGCGCATCTTTATGAAGGAAGAAAAGATCCGGATTTAGCACTGCAGCCGACCATTATTTATGATGATTTTGGTAAGCGAAATTCAAAAGCTGGATTAAGTTTAAGTTATAATTTTTAAAAGCCTTTCCGGGCAAAAAAAAAATAGGATGAAAATAGCATTAGTTGGATACGGAAAAATGGGTAAAATTATCGCAGAACTTGCGGAAAAGAGAGGCCATAAAATTGTGGCGAAACTTAATGAAACACCCACCATCCTAAATTTAAACAATCCAGATGTGGTGATCGAGTTTTCTAATCCCGAGAGTGCTTTTAATAACATTAAGACTTGCCTTGATTTAAAAATTCCTGTGATTTGCGGCACAACTGGTTGGCTTGATCAGAAAGTAGAAATTGAAAAAATTAATCTGGAGAATGAAAGTGCTTTTCTCTACGGTTCAAATTTTTCCCTCGGCGTAAATTTGTTTTTTGCTTTGAATGAAAAATTAGCGGAACTCATGAGTAATTTTGGGGAGTTTAAAGTTCAGTTAGAAGAAATTCACCACACCCACAAAAAAGATGCGCCAAGCGGAACAGCAATCACTTTGGCAGAAGGAATTATTAAAAATGACCCCCGTTTTGATGCCTGGAAACTGGAAGAAACCAAAGACAATCACCTGGGGATTTTTGCCCTTAGAGAAGATGAGGTTCCGGGGACTCACACTGTTTCATACAGAAGTGAAGTAGACGAAATAGAAATTAAGCACACTGCTTTTAATAGAAATGGATTTGCAATGGGAGCCATTATTGCAGCCGAGTGGATTCTAGGTAAACAGGGCAATTTTACCATGAAAGATTTACTTTTCTCCTAATAAAAAGGCAACTGTAACAAAATTTGCTAAACCTTAACTAATTAAGCGATCAAAAAATTACGTTTTTTCTTATGAATTATTTTTTAACCTATAGCCTTTACGTTTTAATTCTCTCTATATTGATGGGGATTTCTACTTGGAAACTCTTTAAAAAAATGGGCTTAAATCCCATTTTTGCATTTATTCCTTTTTATAATTATTATTTGATTTTAAAAGAGACCAAACATTCCACTTGGTGGACGGTGATGGCTTATCTACCAATTGTGGGCCCGATTTTAATGACCGTATTTCATTTGTTTTTAATGAAACATTTTGGTAAATCAAGTCTAATACAGAAATTGCTTACTGTTTTTCTCCCTTTCATTTATATGGCTTTTGTTAATTATTCCAAAGATTCTGATCTTCTGGTGGAAGATGAATTGTACATGACGGAAGAGGAAAAGGAAGAGAAGAAAAAAGATTCATTTTTAGGCTCTATTACGTTTGCAGTTGTTTTTGCAACCCTGGTGCATGCCTTCGTGGCGCAACCATTTGGAATTCCTACAGGTTCCATGGAGAGAACACTTCTGGTGGGAGATTTCCTTTTCGTGAATAAATGGAGTTACGGTTTTAGAATGCCAATGAGACCGCTTGCTGTTCCTTTTTTACAAGGAACTTTAATGGACACTGGCCAAAAAGGAAATCCAAAAGACGATCCGAAATCTTATGTAGATGCAGTGAAACTACCGTATGCTAGAATTTTTCAATTTAGCAAGCCGCAAAAAAATGATATTGTAGTTTTTAATTATCCACGGGATTCTGTGCATAATGCCATCGATAGAAAAGACCCTTATGTTAAACGATGTGTTGCCGTTGCCGGAGATGTTATTGAAATGAGAGCCGGCCGATTGTTCGTTAACGATAAACCAGAAACAATTCTAGGTGACCAAAAAGTACAGCATAAATTCATCGCCACTACAGAAAGTCAATTAGATGTTCCTGCATTATACAAAAAGTATGGATTTCTGCCAGTTCAGGAGGTGCAAACACAAACCGGATATCTTTATGATTTCCAAGGGTTAACAAACGAAATAGCAAACGAAATTGAAGCACTTCCGCAAATAGTGGATATGAAAGAACATATTTGGGACAAAGATTCTGCAGCAGTTTCTAACAAATTAAATGCAATGCAAGATGGCTACACGAAAAGTGTAGATACTACGCAATCCATTTTCCCCATCAATAAAAATTGGAATACAGATTGGTATGGACCCCTAAGAATTCCGAAAAAGGGTGATGTAGTTACCGTGACCCCGGAAACTTTGCCAGAATACCAATGGATCATTAGACATTACGAACATAACAAGCTCGAAAATAAAGGTGGAAAAATCTTCATTAATGGTAAACAAACGAACCAATACACCATTAAGCAAGATTACTACATGATGATTGGGGATAATCGTGATGCTTCTTTGGATGCGCGGTTTTTTGGATTTGTGCCAGAAGAAAATATTGTAGGATCGCCTATGTTCACTTGGATGAGTGTAGAAGGATTATTTAAAGATGCTGGTTCAAGTTATCAAGCAGATACAAAAGTGCGTTGGGACAGAATGTTCAAAGCGACCAATACTGGTGACGCAAATAAAACTTCCTATTGGTGGGTTGCCGCCATTATTTTAGTACTGTTTTTCGGGTGGGATTTCTTCGCGAAAATGTTTAAAAAGAAGGAACAGGAAGATTAATTTTTTTGGAGCTATTTCCCGCTTTCCGCTCTATCTTTTACTGCGCAGCTGCTCCGTAAAAGGATGCCGCTGCAATCGGGGCTATTAAATCACGCAAATATTTGAGTTTAAGAAAAATCAGATTCTGGATTTATATAATGTAGTTTGTGTAATTCTCACATCCCACATCCCACATCCATTATCAACTAATCCATTACACCATGTCAACTTTACTTCCCGTTTTTTATCTTCCGCCCATCTCTTGGTTTTCCGTTTTTTTGCAGGGAGATTCCGAGATTATTTTTGAGCAATTCGAAAGTTTCCCAAAACAAACTTACCGAAACCGAACCGTGATTTATGGTGCCAATGGTGCCCTGTCATTGATTATTCCTATCAATCATAATGGAACAAGAACCTATAAAGATGTCGAAATTTCTTACCGAGATAAATGGTCACACCTTCATTGGAAATCCATTAAAACAGCCTACCAAACTTCAGCCTATTTCGAATATTACGAAGATACCTTAGCGGAAATTTTTACTACCAAGAAAAAAAACCTTTTCGATTTTAATCTTCACGCTTTAGAAATTATACAGAAACTTTTGAAGACTGAGCAGAGATTTTCTTTCAGCTCAGAATATTTTAAAGAACCTTCGGCACTGGATTTGCGTACTGGCTTCTCAGCAAAGGATAAAGAATCAAAAGAGATGGAAGTTTATTTCCAGAATTTCAGCGACAAGTATGGGTTTCAAGAAAATCTTTCCATCATTGATTTGCTTTGTAACAAAGGTCCAGAATCCCTGACCTATATTAAAAGTATTCAAATAAAATAAAAAAAAGTATGAAAAAAATACTGATTGCAGGTTTGTTCATGAGTGGTTTTGCCGCTTTCGCACAAGAAAAAGTTAAACCATTAGATTCGCCAGTTGATACTGATTTAATGACTTGGTATCACAAAGATTTCTCCGCCTCTAATATCTATGGAGTAAATACTCAAAACGCTTATAAATTTTTAGAATCCAAAGGTTTGAAACCAAAACCTGTCATAGTTGCTGTTTTAGATAGTGGCGTAGAGGTTACCCATCCAGGATTGATTAAAAATATGTGGAAAAATGAAAATGAGATTCCAAATAATGGCAAAGATGATGACGGAAACGGTTACGTTGATGACATACATGGCTGGAATTTTATTGGCGGTAAAAAAGGAGACATCACCGTGGATAATATGGAAGTTACGCGCGTTGTAAAAAAATACCAAAACGTTTTTGAAGGTCCAAATTCAACCACCAACAAAGCCAATCAGCAGAAAATGGCGGAAGAATTCGATATGTATATGAAAGCCAAAGCTATTTTCACGAAAAAAAGTGTAGAAGCTAAGCAGAATTATGAAGTATACTCCAGAATTCAAAGAAATATTCCACAGACCATCGCCTTATTGAAAGGGCAAAATCTGACTCAAGAAGTTCTATCATCCATAAAACCCACCACTGCAGAGGAAGCGATGGGATTACAAATGTTGTCACAAATAAGCGGAGATCCATCCATTGCTGGTAAATCTCCCGCAGAGGTGCAGAAGTTCCTGGAAAAAGAAATGAAGTCTGCATTAGACTATTTTTCTCCACAGGCAACCAAAGCATATAATCTAGATTACGATCCTCGTGCATCCATTGTTGGCGATAATTACGATAATATTAATGAGAAATATTATGGTAACAATCATTATGCAGATCCTGATGGAGAACATGGAACCCACGTCTCCGGAATCATTGCAGGTTTACCAAATGGAAAAGAAATACAATATGGTGTGGGTTATAAAACCGCCAAAATTATGGCCATTCGCGCCGTTCCTGATGGTGATGAACGAGATAAAGATGTTGCAAATGCCATCAGATATGCTGTAGATAACGGTGCGAAAATTCTCAATATGAGTTTTGGTAAGCCAGTTTCGCCTGGTAAATCTACAGTTTGGGATGCATTTCAATATGCACAAGATAAAGGTGTTTTATTGGTAAAAGCAGCAGGAAACGAGAATGAAGATATTTCAGAAAATGTGTATTATCCTACCAATTTTAAAAATATTACAGATCCTGCACCCTTTGTCAATAATATGATTGTTGTGGGCGCATCTACCAATGAGAATGAATTTTTACGCGCAGATTTCTCCAACTATAACCAGAGAATGGTTACTTTATTTGCCCCCGGGGAAAAGATTTACTCCACTGTAAAAGATGGAAAGTATGAATATCTGCAGGGAACATCTATGGCTTCGCCAGTTGTTGCAGGTGCAGCCTCAGTTCTTCTTGCTTATATGCCAAATCTTACGCCGAAGCAAATTATTGAATCGTTTGTAAAGACAGTCAATAAGTCTACCGTGAATGCCATGATTAAATCCAATACCAACAACAGATTTGATTTAATTTCTGAGGCAGGTGGTGTTATCGATTTAAGGAAAGCTGCGGAGTATGCATTTACTAATTTTTATAAGAATAACTCAACAATAAACACCAAAGAGATTCCAGCGAAAAAGAAGGTGGTAAGAAAACCCGGAAAACGCGCTGCAGTTCGCAAATAAAAATTACAGATACTATTAAAAAGTTCGATTTATTCGAACTTTTTTTTGTTAATAAACTAGAGTGGCACGGTTTTTTGTAGTTTAATTGCAAATAATTTTATTACTATGAAAAATTTAATCATCGCCGGATTTGTGGGGGCTATGCTCACCGTTTCTTGCTCAGGCGTAAAAAATGCAGCGACCTCTCAAAATAATAGAGCCGAGTTTTTAAAAATGAAAGGAGACTTTGAAATAACAAGTGTTGATTATGACAAAAGCTTTAAAGTAAAACCATTCGATGAAGGTGCAGACGCACAATGTTTCGTTGGTAGTCACTGGAGATTAATTCCCAATAACTACAGTGGTTCTTATACCTTAAAAGGTGGCGGAGATTGTCCAAGCGTGATTCAGCCGATTAAATTTGAAGTGGTTAATGGAAATCAATTTCAATTTAAAAAAATGTTAGAAGGTTCGAAAGCGAAATCAGTAACTGAAGGTTATGTTTTAACTTTAGTAAACCAAACAACAGATGCTTTTAGCTTAGAACAAAATATTCCTTCAAATGGTGAAAATGTAAGAATTGTTTACAACTTCGCTAGAACAGGAATGAAATAATAAAACACACACATATAAAATTATATTATGAAAATTTTTAATAAAACAAATATTGCCGCTCTTTTTATATCAACAGCAATGGTAACTACAAGTTGCGAAGCCGTAAAAAATTCAAATAATCAACAAAGAGGTACTGTTATCGGAACTACTGCAGGGGCAGTCTTAGGAGGCGTTCTTGGGAATAACATTGGAAAAGGTGGAAATGCTCCTTTAGGTGCAGTTCTTGGTGGAATCGTTGGTGGAGTTGCAGGTAATGTGATCGGTAACAGAATGGACAAACAAGCTAAAGAAATTAAAGAAACTTTACCAGGTGCAGAAGTAGAAAGAGTAGGAGAAGGAATTAAAATTACAATGAAAGAAAATATTGTAAATTTTGGTTTTGACTCTTCTGATCTTACAGCAGTTGGTAAAATGAATTTAGATAAACTAGCTACAGTTTTGATCAACAATCCAGATACTAACATAAATATCTACGGTCACACAGACAGCAGAGGAACAGATGCTTACAATAATTCATTATCAGACAGAAGAGCCGCTTCAGTTAAAGCTTATCTTTCTTCTAAGGGAGTAGGTACGGCTAGAATGATGACCATGGGAGTTGGGGAAAAAGATCCTATCGCTTCTAATGATACCGAAGCTGGTAGAGCAGATAATAGAAGAGTAGAATTTGCCATTACCGCAAATGAGGAAATGATTAATGACGCAAATACTGGTCAATAAAATCAATTTCTAGTTTCAAATATAAATCCGCCTCGTGCGGATTTTTTTTGTTTTAAAATCACTATTTTCGCAGTTGATTTTAACACGTATGATGAAGTATTTAAAACTGCTCCGCGTAGAACAGTGGGTCAAGAATTTATTTGTTTTTGCACCCTTGTTTTTTTCGGGAAATGTTACCAATTATGATTTACTCGCCGAGAGTATTTTTGCATTCGTCATTTTCTCCCTTATTGCGAGTTCAGTTTATATCATCAATGATTATTCTGATGTTGAATCAGATAGAAAGCATCCAGAAAAAAAAGATCGTCCTTTAGCCAGCGGCGCCATTTCAAAATCAACAGCAATTATAATATTGCTCATTTTGTTGATATTATGTGTTGGGGGAATATTTTTTGGACAGCCGTATTTCAGCCAGAATATGTGGAAATTCGCTACCATCATTGCGTTTTACTTCCTTATGAATTTGGCGTATACCTTTAAACTAAAACACGTCGCAATTATAGATGTTACCATCATCGCCTCTGGATTTGTACTCCGAGTTTTAGCAGGAGGATATGCAACAGGAATTTATATTTCTCAATGGGCAATATTGCTCACCTTTATTTTAGCTCTGGTTTTAGCCATCGGGAAAAGACGTGGAGAATTAATTAATGCACAGATTTCTGGTAAAACAAGACGGGCATTAGACGGCTACAATGTGCAGTTTGCAGATATCGCTTTGTCAATAAGTTGTACGTTAGCTATTGTATGCTACTTGATGTTTACACTTTCGCCAGAAGTTCAAAAACGATTTCACCCACGTGTTTTCTATACCGTGATTTTTGTTGTTTTTGCCTTTTTAAGGTATCTTCAGCAAACTTTAGTGTACAATAGAACCGAATCTCCCACCAAAGTAATTTATAAAGATCGCTACATTCAGGTGACAATGGTCCTTTGGATTGTTGCTTTTTTACTCCAAATTTATTTCAAATAATGAAACCAAATTTTAAACAGACCGTTACAAATTGGGGTAATTTTCCCGTGGTGGTGAAAGAAATGAAATCCGAAGACTCTTTAGATAAAATCAAAAAGTTTGTAAAAAATAGAAATGAAGTAATCGCGCGTGGAAATGGCAGATGTTACGGCGACGCTTCCCTTTCAGAAAATATTTTTTCCACCAAAAGACTTAATAAATTCATAAGTTTTGATCGTTTAAACGGCATTTTAGAATGTGAATCCGGTGTCCTTCTTTCCGAAATTTTAAAAGTGATTGTGCAGCAAGGATATTTTCTGTATGTGACGCCCGGAACCAAGTTTATCTCCGTTGGTGGAGCTATAGCTTCAGATATTCATGGAAAAAATCATCATGCAGAAGGTTGTTTTTCAGAATATATCATAGAATTTACTTTGCTCAATGAGCATGGAGAAGTTTTAAAATGCTCACGATCAGAGAATGCTGATAAATTTTGGTCAACCATTGGTGGCATGGGACTTACAGGCATTATACTTTCTGCAAAATTCAAATTAAAAAATATTGAAACGGCTTATATTCGGCAAGAAAGTATTAAGGCAGAGAATTTAGATGAAATTTTCACCCTGTTTGAAGAGAGCGAAAACTGGACGTATAATGTTGCATGGATTGATTGTTTGCAAAAAGGCGATCAAATCGGGAGAAGTATTTTAATGCGCGGGGAACACGCATTTTTGCATCAGATTCCAGCTAAACTGAATGATAAACCGCTGCGATTAAAAGCCAAATCTATTCCTACCATTCCTTTCTATTTTCCAAATTTCATACTGAATAATTTGACCGTAAAACTTTTTAACTTTTTTTACTATAAAAAGCAGACCCAGAAAGTGGTGAAAAATTTTGTGGATTATGAAAGCTTTTTTTATCCGTTGGATATTGTTAATGATTGGAATAAAATTTACGGTAAAAGTGGTTTTATCCAATATCAAATGGTCATTCCAAAGTCGCGAGGCAAAGAAGGCATGAGAAAAATTTTAGAAACCATAGCCTTAAGTGGTAATGGATCTTTTTTAGCCGTGCTTAAATTGTTTGGTAAAAATAATGCAGAAGCTTATAATTCTTTCCCGATAGAAGGCTATACTTTGGCTTTGGACTTTAAAGTGAATTCACAATTAAAAAGCTTGGTAGAAAAATTAGATCAGATTGTAGAAGAATTTGGCGGTAGAATTTACCTTACAAAAGACAGTATGAGTAAATCTTCACTCACTAATTATCTTCAAAATGTTCAAAATCCGAAGTTCGTTTCTTTGCAGCACAAAAGAATTATCAGCAACCAATAAAACGGTCTGAGTTTTATTAATTAAAATTTTAAAAGTTAAATTATCCCTCAATGATCGTACTTGGAAGCAATTCAGAAATAGCGCAATCCTTTGTAGAAAAGGCTTTGGAGGCGGGTGAAAAGTACGCCACCATTTTCCTCTGCACCAGCAACAGAGAAACTACGGAGAAATTTGCAAAGCATATTGACGTTAAATTTCTGCAGCAATCTGAAATAATTGATCTTAATTTAGAAGATGAGGTAGATTACACTGAATTGGCGGAGTTATCTTCAGATTTAATATTCTGCGCAACTGGTTACCTAGGTTTGGGAAGTGAAGAAGGGCTGTACGATAGAAAAAACACAGAAAAAATAATTGATATTAACTTTGGGAAGCTCGTTCCCGTTCTCAATTTTTTTGCAGAGAAATTAGAGCGGCAACGTTTCGGGACTTTAATCGTTTTATCTTCCGTTGCGGGTGATCGCGGCAGACAAAGCAACTTTATCTATGGCAGCGCAAAAGCAGGTTTAACTGCTTATTTAAGTGGCCTAAGAAATTATTTGTTTGAAAAGAAAGTCCACGTTTTGACTATAAAACCCGGATTTATGGATACCAAAATGACGGAAGGTTTACCGCTTAATCCAAAACTAACAGCGACTCCAAGACAGGCTGCAGATGCAATTTATTCCGCTTACAAAAGGCGAAAAAATGTAGCCTACGTTTTACCAATTTGGTATTTTATTATGCTGATCATTAGAAATATACCAGAATTTATTTTCAAAAAATTAAAATTATAACCAATTATCTCCTCGAAAGACATTATGAAAAAGTTGTATTTTTTTGATTTTGATGGAACACTTACTTACAAAGACACCATGTTCTTATTTTTGAATTTTTACGATTCTAAAAAATTTAGGCTTCAGTTTATAAAATTTATTCCTCTGTTCGTGCTCTTAAAGTTAAACCTTACCAATGCGGAGAAGGTGAAAAAAAGTTTTGTGTCTTCTATTTTAAAAGGACAGTCAAAAAGCCGCATAGAAAAACGCGCCCAAGATTTTTTCAATTCTTTTTATCCTGATGGTATTCGTCAAAACGCTTTGGATTTTATGAAGAATATGGACCGAACTAAAACAGAAAGTTATTTAGTAACGGCATCTTTGGATATTTGGGTGAAACCTTTTGCAGAGAAATTTCAAATGCAATTAATCGCGACCCAAGCTGAATTTAAAAACGGCGTTTTTACAGGAAACTTCATCGGCAGTAATTGCAATGGTTCAGAAAAAGTAAATCGTATAAAAGCAGTCATTGCAGATAAAAAGTATGATAAAACACTTGGCTTCGGAGATACTTCTGGTGATCAAGAAATGTTAGCTTGGGTTAATGAAAGCCATTTTAAATTTTTTCACTAATTTTGACCTTCAAAATTCTCTTTAAAGTAAGTTTCAATAATGAATAGAATATATCTGGATAATGCGGCTACTACGCCCATTTCAGCGGAAGTAATCGATGCGATGGTTGATGTTTTAAAAATAAATTACGGCAATCCATCCTCTACTCATAGTTTTGGTCAGGAGGCGAAAATTTTAATAGAGAATGTAAGGAGGCAGATTGCAGATTATCTTCATGTAAGTCCTGCAGAAATTACATTTACGTCTTGCGGGACAGAATCTAATAACATGATCATCAAATCATGTGTCAATCATTTAGGAATCCAAAGAATCATAACCTCGCCGATGGAACACAAATGTGTGGCGGAAACGGTGATGGATATGAAAAAACGCCACGGAGTGGAAGTGGTTTATTTGCGTCCAGATCACAACGGAGATCTCGATTGGCAAAAATTAGAAGAAGTTCTACAAAGCTCCGATAAGAAAACACTCGTCACTTTAATGCATGCCAATAATGAAATTGGAAATTTAATCGATTTGAAAAAAGTGGGTCAAATTTGCCATGATCACAAAGCGTTATTCCATTCGGATACGGTTCAGTCAATGGCGCATATGAATTTAGATTTATCTGAAATCCCGATCGATTTTGCTTCGTGTAGTGCTCATAAATTTCATGGCCCGAAAGGAAGTGGATTTGCATTTATTAGAAAAGCTTCGGGCTTAAAAGGAATTATTACAGGTGGACCACAGGAAAGAACCTTGCGTGCAGGTACAGAAAATGTCGCAGGAATTGTAGGTCTTGGAAAAGCATTGGAGATTTCTCTAAAAAATATGGAGGCTTATTCTAAACACATGCAAGAAATTAAAGAGTACACTAAAAATCAGCTTCTTGAAAAGATTGAAGGTGTAAAATTTAATGGTAGAAGTGCTGAAGCAGATCAAAGTTTGTACACCGTGCTTAGTGTTTTGCTGCCTTTTAAAGATCCTTTGATTGGTTTAAAATTAGATATGAAGGGTATCGCAATTTCGCAGGGAAGTGCCTGTTCGTCAGGTGCTACTAAACCTTCTATGGTGATGATGGTGCTGTTAGAAGAAGAGGAGATGAATACTACCACACCGCTGCGTGTATCTTTCAGCCATCTCACTACAAAAGAAGAAATTGATGTCTTAATTTCTGCACTGTCAGAAGTTGCAGCACAATTCAGCATAGAAAAAACAAATATTGAGCATAGATAACCGATTGAGGTTATTGTTCATAAAATCGTAAATTTGTACTTTAAATTATAATATAAAACTAGATAAAATGGCATTAGAAATTACAGATCAATCATTTAAGGAAATGGTTTTGAATTCAGATAAGCCCGTATTGGTAGATTTTTGGGCAGTATGGTGTGGACCTTGCAGAATGTTGGGGCCAATTGTAGAAGAAATTGCAACCGATTTTGATGGTAGAGCAGTAGTTGGTAAAGTTGATGTAGATAACAACCAACAGGTTTCTGTAGATTATGGAATCAGAAATATTCCTACTATTTTAATTTTCAAAGGTGGTGAAGTAGTGGATAAAATCGTGGGTGTAGCTTCAAAAGAGGTTATTGCTGAAAAATTATCTGCACACTTGTAAAAATATTCAGTTGAAAATGAGTGCTTTCGGTATCCGAGAGCATTTTTTTTTGAAATATATTTTGATAATTGCATTAAAGTTGTATTTTTGCACTCACCAAAAAGAAAGAAATTTTTTTTTATTCTGATCCGGTAGTTCAGCTGGTTAGAATGCCGCCCTGTCACGGCGGAGGTCGCGGGTTCGAATCCCGTCCGGATCGCAACTACAATATCAAAGTAGTACAAAAAGCTTTAAAACATATGTTTTAAAGCTTTTTTCGTTTTATGTGTGTTCAAAAAGAGTTAAAAAAGCACAATCTGAAAGTGACCTATTCAGTGACCTGTAGAAACAGGTTAAAATAGGTCACTGGAAATTCAGATAAACCGTGTTCAGGAGCTAGTTCAGCAACTGAACATCTTGTGCTGAGGTTTTGCTAAGGTTAATTTTAAATCTTAAAACAACACAAAATGAACAAGACCTTTAATTTACTTTTCTATGTAAAAAAAGCCAAAGTCAATTCTGCAGGAGAAGCTCCTATTTATTTGCGAATTACCATTGACGGTAAAATATCTGAGATCAGTACAAAACGTACGATAAAACCTTTAAAATGGAATTCTGCGATGCAAAAGATCAGTGGTTCTTCAGAAGAGAGTAAATCGCTTAATTTTTATCTAAAAACATTTGAGCAGAAAGTTTACAATACTTATCACGAAATGATGAGAGATAAAGTAACGGTGACTTGTGAAGCGCTTAAAAATAAGCTATTGGGTAGAGGTGAACTTTCAAGAACACTTATTCCTGTTTTTCAGGATCATAATGATCGAATGGAAAAGCTTGTAGGGAAGGAGTTCGCTCCTGGAACATTAATCCGCTATAAGACGACTCTAAAACATACCAAAGAGTTTTTGAAATGGAAGTACAATATTTCCGACATTGATTTTAAGAAAATAGATTACGCTTTTCTGAATGATTTTGAATTGTTCTTAAGAACCGAAAAATCCTGTAACAATAATTCGGCAGTAAAGTATATCAAAAATTTAGGAAAGATAATTCGTATTTGTCTTGCAAATGGATGGATGGAAAGAGATCCTTTTATGAATTATCAGTCCAAGTTTAATGAAGTTACAAGAATGTTTCTTAATGAAAAGGAAATAGAAGAGCTTTTTGCCAAAGATTTTAAAAATGAAAGATTGTCTTTGGTAAGAGATATTTTCCTGTTCAGTTGTTTCACTGGATTGGCATATATTGATACTAAAGAACTCACCTATCAAAATATTAATTTGGGGCTAGATGGATCTCAATGGATTTATACCAGACGTCAAAAAACTAAAACGACCTCTAATATTCCTTTGCTTTCTCAAACAGAACAAATTATTGAAAAATATAAAAATCACCCAGTGTGTGTGAATAGGGGAAAATTGTTGCCTATTCTTAGTAACCAAAAAATGAATGCTTATTTGAAAGAGATTGCAGATTTGTGTGGTATTAATAAAGAATTAACCTATCATATTGCACGTCATACTTTTGCAACGACTATCACTTTGTCTAACGGAGTTTCTATTGAAAGTGTAAGTAAAATGCTTGGTCACAAAAGTATTAAGACCACCCAACATTATGCGAAAATTCTAGACAAAAAAGTAAGCGAAGACATGATGTTATTGAAACAAAAATTTGTTGATAAAAAGAATGTGGCAGCAAACTTGCAAAGTTCGGTGTAATTGACCACCTAGATTCGGTTTAAAGTGACCATGTAAATTCGGTTTAAATTGACCACCTCTTTTTTGTGGTAAAACGACTGTTTTTCATGCGCTAATTTGTATTCAAATATAATTAATTTTCGGCTTTATTTATTCCTCTTTTTTTACGCATCGATTCGCCT
>NZ_JAXCHW010000009.1:0-105388 GCF_035984805.1 Chryseobacterium sp. MP_3.2
TCACGGATACCACCCTTGCGACTTACTAATGGTTCAAGGCGTTACCCTCGCCCATAAGGGATTTGCACCCTCTAGATTAATTTCCTACTTTCGTAAGAGAAAGATGCCCATGCTGGGCACACACAAGGTATATAAAAAATAGGCGAGTTAGTGCTAAATTCAAGGCTTATGGCTCATATCAAAGTTTGTGCTTGACCGAAAAGTTAGTGTTTCGAAATCGCCTACTTTTCATATACTAACCGTTAGCGGTCAGGCTATAAACGACCGTGCATAAATGAACTAACGGACTAAAAATGAAAAAACTAACTTGGGACGACATCCAAAAACAGTCAGACACTATTCTTTCTTGCGGACTGAATAAACTAACGACTCAACAATTTTGTGACTTAGTAAATGTGACTGAAAAAGGTTTCGGAAATTATTTGATTTCCCTTGACAAAATTCCTTTCTACATTGGAGAAGGTAAAGAACTCACGAAAAGACTTAGACAGCAATTCAAGCCGACAACTTCGACATTCTACAAAAATTTACAGAAACATATATCTGCAAATCAACTCATAAAGCCAACAACTATTGACAAGTTTAAAATTCAGTTTATGCCGACAAGTATTGGACGGAAAGAAGTTGAGGAGTTCGGCATTGTGAATTTACCAACGAAACTTAATGGCTTTCAATTAGGAAAGAGAAACAAATGTGTTATTGCTGACCAAAACGGACTATGGAACGTAGTGCAACAAAATGTTGCTGAACTATTAAAAGAAGGCGAAAGCAAAATTTTAATATCAGCTTTTACGAATTGGTTTGACACTAAAATTATAAGTTCCGCAGGACTTTACCTCGTTAAAGACAAATCAGATAAGCTAATTTATGTTGGCGAAAGTTCAGACATTGGGGAAAGGATAGCAACACATAGTGGACGAACATATTTTTCTGCACTTAGACGACATATTGGAACTGACATTTTAGGCTTCCACTTGCAGGAAATAAAAGGCAAAAAACGCTATTTCAGTGAAACAGAAGACAAAAAAGTAACTGACTTTTTAAGAACTTGTAAGGCGACAACTTTCCCAGTTTCTTTTGGACGATATGAACTTGAAGAATACTTAATCGAAAAATACCGACCATTACTGAACAGAAAGGACAATAAAGACTGACGAAAAGCCCGAACCGCTAACAGCACCTACAAAAAATTGGCGGTTTTGTGGTAAAACTAACATTCTGCATCGTATCAAGTTTTGTGGTGGCAGAAAGTTTAGTGCTTCGAAATCGCCAACTTCTTGTAGCTGCAAACCGTCAGGCTGTGAAAAAACTAACTTCTCAATATTTTTCTAAGAAAATCAGTCTTCTAATCCTCAATAAACACGTTTTAAGACCAGCTGTTTTTTAGGCTGCAATTGATAATCTAGTTTCTAAAGTGGCGATGTAATGCTTAAAATACGTCACCTTAAAAACAAAACACACCTTCCCTTTGTAAGGTGACTTCCAGTTTTTCAATTTGGCAATTAATTCTGGAACGCCCAGAATATTCATCGCACGTTTGATGTTGTACACCAACATTATCAAACTATGTTCGCCATTTACTTTCTCCAATCCCGTTAAATTCGTATGGTTGTAACCCCATTGTCGCTTAATAGTTCCAAAAATATGCTCGTTAATCTCTTGTCGTTTTCGATATAATTGTGCGTTCGCCTGGTAACGTTCATTATTTTCTGCAACAGCATCGGCATATTCACTTCGGTCTATTTCTCTGCCGCCTTTTCTGCTCGTACAAAGTGATTTTACAGAACATTCTTTGCAAGCGGGAGTTCGGTATTTTTTGAACTCATAACTGTCTCTATCGCGCGTTTTCTTGTGCCACCGTCCTGTCGTTTTTAAAACCTGATTTTCTGGACAAATATAGGTGTCATCTTCTTTATTGTAAATGAATTTGGAAACAAAATAATCTGGCTGAGTCCCATTTTCATTGCTCTTTCCTTGTTCGGGATGCGCAACAATTGTAACGATATTTTCCTCTTTACATTGGGTGAGTTCCCGACCATTGTGATACCCTTTATCGACTAAAGCAGTGAATGTTTCAACGCCCAAATCCTTCTTAGTTTCAATTGCAATGGCGCTCAAAGCATTTCTGTCATTACGATTTATCGTATGTGTAGCTACCACCAAATTGTGTTTATCATCAACAGCTGCCTGAATATTATAACTTACTTCCACCACTTGTCCTTGAACCAAAAGCGCTCTGGAATCTTCATCAGTAGTGCTGATTTGAGGTTCGCCACTCGTTTTTAATTTTTCTTCCAAAAGTTCGTAGCGAAGTTTATTCTTCTTCAAACGTTTTATTTTTTCCTGAACTTTCATGATCGTTACGCTGTTTTCTTTCTCATCATTCTGAGCCAGTTCATCCAGGTATTGCTGTGTTTTCTCTTCAATATAAGCCAGGTGTTTATCAATTTTCTTCTGATTAAAATTAGCTTTTTTGCTGTTGTGGGCTCTGCTTTTAGTACCGTCAATGGCGATGGTTTCTCCAGCAATTAGATCGGCATCTTTCAAAAAAGAAACGAAAACTTTGAACAGCATTTTTAAACCCGCAGAATTGTTTTTTCTAAAATCAGAAATGCTGTGGTAATTGGGTACAAGTCCAAATAAAAGTCATTGCAGTTCAATATTGCGAACACATTACTCATCAATATTTATTTTTTATTTGTATTCGTGAATTACGCTTTGCTCCATTTCTTTTTCGAGTTTCCGGGAACTTCGAAGTCCATTGAGGTAGCCATACAGATAGATTTTGAGAAACGTTTGCGTATTAAAACTCGGTCGTCCTTCCGTTTTGAGCGTTTGCAGTACAAAACCTAATGCTTTTAAATCGATATTCTCCACAAAAGCGTCTACAAATCGAACTGAATTATCTTCAGAAATCGAATCTTCTAAACTCGTAAAAACCATCTGATTGCGGGCGATTCCGGTGATGTGTTGCATTATTAAATATACAAATTTACTCCCTTATTATTGAAATAATTTAGCTATTTTTGAAAGTAATAAACGGAGGTTTTTTCACAGACTGACGTTGTACACAATTTTAGAAAGTTCGTTTCTAAAAGAAAAATTTAAAAAAAACCGATGAAAAAATTTATTTTGAGTTTATTTTCAATAATTGCAATTAATTGCTCTTCACAAAACACAACCTTGAAAAATGAAAATTTGCAAAATGTTATTTTGAAAAAATATCCAGAAATTGACATTAATAAAAACGGAAGAATTGAAAAAAATGAAGCAGAAAATGTAAAAAATTTGAATTTAATGGAAATGAATCTAACAAATATTAATGGTATTGCAATTTTTAAAAATCTTGAATATTTATATCTAACCATAAATAAAATTGAAAAATTAAAACTGAATGATTTTCCTAATTTAGAAAAACTTTATGTAGCGAGGAATAAATTAAAAAGTTTAGAGATTTCAAATATGCCAAAACTAAAAGAATTTGCTTGCGGTATAAATGAATTAGAGAAAATTAGAATTAAAAATTGCCCAAATATTGAATCCTTAAATTTTATGGACAACAAAATTTCAGAAATAGATTTGAAAGATTTTCCAAAACTTAAATATTTGTCAGCAGATCATAATAAACTGACAAAAATAGATTTTACCAAAAATCCTGAATTAATACAATTTTTAATACATGGAAATCAAATAAAAGAAATTGATATTTCACAAAACCCAAATCTAAAATTAAATATTCTCTATATTGATAAAACTGTGAAAATTAACGGAAGTGATAAACAAATAAACAATTATACGCCAGTTTCTTCACCACCACCACCGATGTAAAAAAACTGTGTACAATAACTAAGCTTTCGTTTTGTCTGAAGGACAAGAAATGAAAGCCTTTTGAACCCTTCGGCTACGCTCAGGATAAACTGCAAGAAAATCAGTTTCAAGATATTTAATTGTTGGAACGTTTTCCGAAAACGGACCCAAAAAGTGCAGTGGCTTAGACATAAAACAGTATAGTGAAGAAACATTAACAGCAGAAATGGAAAATGGTTTTGAAAAATTAAAATGTATCGTTGAAGACCATACAACACCTTTTGAAACAAAACAGAATTTTATATTTTGTAGTTTTAAAAGACAACTAAAATGACGAAAAGGACAACTGCCAAAATCGGTTTGGCGTGATTGAGTTTTCGCTTAATCTAAAGATGGTTTTGTACTTGGAAAATTAGTGTTTAATGGAAAAATCTCGCATCTTTATTCCTCAACCACTCAAGCGTTAAGACGCTAGTAATTCCAAAGAAATAGTATGCCGATAAAAATAAGCAGAGATATTGCGCTAATAAAATATAGAGTACTTCCACTTCACGCATTTGATCAAAAAAATGACGAAGATTTTTATTTCCTTCCAGACTATTTTTCATTTCATTGGATAGCACTTGAAAAAACAACCAATAAGAGATTAACAAAAGAATTCCACAAATTAATTAAACTTTTAGAAATTAAAGAATTGATAATTCTTGGGCAAATAAATAAACGTTGGATTTCTAAATTAACAGGAAAACGCAAAGATTTCAAATCAATTATTAAAGCGCTAGAATATTTTAATAAAAATAAAATCAACAAAAAATTTAACGGAGCAGTAAAAATATCAACGGAAGAAATTAATACCTTTATTCCAAGATTTTACACCATAACAGAATGCGACGGAGGATTTTTTGATTTTTATATTACTAACGAAATGCAAAACGTGCTATTCCATATTCATTATTCGGGACGGATAAAAATTCTAACCTTAGATAAGGAAATGAAAGAAAAAATAAAAATTACATTATCAAAAACAAAATTCATTGATTCCTTGCGAGAGGGAACTGATAGCATTAAATAAGAAGTATCGAACACACATTATTTCTATCAGTGGGTCGGAAGTTTATATCATCAAGATTTCTATCAATTGTTCAATTTATTATATTTACAAAGACTTGTTATAAAAACTGCCCGCCCAAAGAAATATCCACCCGGAAGCTGTAATTTTTTTGCGGCACTTCACAAAACTAAAAATAGCGACATGAAAATAAAACTACTAATATTTGGCATTTTATTTACAAACCAAATCATTGCTCAATCCTATCAAAAAATCCATGACAAAAGTATTTTAGTAGATAGTCATAACGATATTTTAATGAAAGCTGTAGATAACGGATTGGTTCTCGATACAGATTTAAAAGGAAAAGCACATAGTGATTTAGCGCGCTGGAAACAAGGTGGACTTGACGTACAATTGTTTTCGGTGTATTGTGATGGCGATGCCAAAAAACCGTTTGCTTATGCCAATAGAGAAATGGATAGTCTTGATGCTGTGGTGGCTCGCAATCCTGATAAAATTGTGAAAGTTGGGAATTACGCAGAATTATTAAAGGCTGTAAAACAAAATAAAATTGCTGCTATGTTTGGTGTAGAAGGCGGTCATATGATAGAAAATGATCTCAATAAATTAGATGCGATTTACCAACGTGGCGCAAGGTATCTAACTCTGACACACAATATCGCGCCTTCATGGGCAACGAGTGCCGCCGATGAAACTACTAACTTAAACCTACCGCACAAAGGACTAACTGATTTTGGACGACAAGTAGTACAGCGAATGAACCAACTTGGGATGATGATTGATATGAGCCACGCTGGTGAGCAAACTTTTTGGAATGT
Organism: Chryseobacterium sp. MP_3.2; assembly: GCF_035984805.1. NCBI lineage: Bacteria > Pseudomonadati > Bacteroidota > Flavobacteriia > Flavobacteriales > Weeksellaceae > Chryseobacterium > Chryseobacterium sp. MP_3.2. The sequence continues at coordinate 5,698 of NZ_JAXCHW010000009.1, forward strand.
AATTAAATTGACAACCAAACCAATCATCGCGTCACACAGTTCAGTTTACAATCTCGTACCGCATCGGCGTAATTTAAAAGATGATCAAATAAAAGCTATTGCCAAAAATAAGGGGGTAATTCAGATAAATTTTCATCCAGGATTTATTGACAGCAGTTTTGATGCTAAAGAAATGGCATTTTTAGAAAAGTATAAAGTGGAGAATGATTCACTTCAGAAAAGTGGTATGCATGAATATTATGCACTGGATTATCTGTATAAAAAATATGAAGCAGAAGCCAACATTATGCGACCACCGCTGTCAATGGTTATTGACCACATAGAATACATCATTAATTTGGTCGGAGTGGATTATGTCGGATTGGGTTCGGACTTTGACGGCATTAGCCTTACACCACAACAATTAGACGATGTAACTTCCTATCCCCTAATTACTAAAGCATTGGTCGAGAAAGGATATTCTAAAAAAGATATTTCAAAAATACTTGGCGGAAATTTTTTAAGGGTACTCAAAGCCAACGAAGAGAAATAGCCGATTAACAATATGCAGACGAACTAAAAGTACCGCTAAAAAACGATATTCAGAAATGGCGAAAAATTTAAAAAATTATCATTATTTCAATTTAAAAAAAGTCCGACTAAATAAATAAACCTGACGCAAATAAAAAACACTAAAGCTCGCTGTTTCTAGCGAAATGTCAATGCTCATTGAAATCGAATATTTCTATCTCAAAGATTAACTAAAACATACTAGTTTTAAATAATTAGTATGTAATTTTACCAAACGAGAAAACAAATTCTCCGAATAAATTAAATTTAAAATGGAAAACGAAATGACAAAAGACATCGTAGCAATCGCCTCAACAGATGCCAAAACACTTGCTGCAGCAGTAACAGCTGCCGGATTAGTAGAAACTTTGCAAGGAGAAGGACCCTTTACAGTATTCGCACCTACTGATGCTGCCTTTGCAGATATTCAATCAAGCGTAGACACTCTATTGCAACCCGAAAATAAAGCGAAACTTGCCAACGTTTTGACTTACCATGTGGTTAGTGGAAAAGCACACGCAGCAGATTTAGAAGATGGGCAAGAATTAACAACGGTACAAGGAGGTAAGTTGAAAGTGAGCATTAAAGATGGAACAGTAACCATTGGCAATGCTACTGTGACAGCCGCTGATATCGAAGCTTCAAACGGGGTAATTCATGTTATTGACAAAGTTTTGTTACCTTAGTATCAAGCTACGCTAAACCTATAAACAAAGCCTCTTATTATTATGAGGCTTTGTTTTTTTTTAAATACGGCTGGACAATTCACAAGTCCATGCTCCACGATATTTCATTGCTTTTTGAAATATAAAAATAAATTGATCTGAGATTTGAAATATATAACAGTAGAAATATCAAGAAAAATTTATTTAACTCCAATAAAAATAATTAATACCATTTGGATATTTCTAATTTTCATCATATTACTATAGATGAAGTTCTCAAAAAATTACGAGGAAGAATTCAGTGCTTTTGATGCGATAACATTTCTAGGAGGTTTGGGTTTTATGATTGTCAAACTGGCTTTTCCCCTTTCTAAACATTAAGTGATCACGTAATCTTTCCCATTCCATTACCTTTTTGCTACGGAGTTCGATCCAAAAAAGAAAGCAATTCAATTACCCAAACTGTCTGTGTACTTAGTTTAATTAAAATATAAAAAAACGCAATTTAAAGGACACCGCATTAATCATTGGTATTTTTTTTTATCTTTATTGCGATCAAATTCTAAGAATGCACCTAATTTATTACATCCTTTCCTCTTTCACCATTGTTGTAAGCATTTTGCCCCTGATCCCAAATCAGCACTGGATTTTTAGAGTCTGGGAATTCGGTCGGATACAAGTGGTTATCGTTCAAATGGTTACTTTACTTTTAGGATTGGTGTTTTTTCAAGATAAATCGCTCATATTTTGGGGCACCATCCTGCTGAATGCAGCTCTCATTGTCAATCATTTAGTCATTTTAATTCCCTACACCACTCTTTACAAAAGAAAAGCTGCAGATAAAATCAACACAGATTCTAAACCTATTTCCATTATTTCCGTCAATGTTTATCAGTTTAATAAGGGACATCATCAATTAATTGATTTGGTAAAAGAGGAAAAACCTGATATTTTACTGACGATGGAATCCAATCAAGAATGGGAGAATTCATTATCAGTTCTGGAAGACGAATATCCTAATTTTAAAAAAGTGGCGCTTGAAAACACGTATGGAATTCATTTTTACACCAGATTAAAAGTAAAATCCATGAAGGTGAATTATCTTATTGCCGATGATCTACCAAGTATTGAAGCTTGCCTCTACACAGATAACGGAGAAACTTTTACCTTTTTCGGGATTCATCCACCTCCGCCAAGTCCTACGGAAGAAGAAACCGCGAAGGAAAGAGATGGAGAACTTTTAGCCGTAGGAAAAAAAGTACAAGAAATGGAAGGATCTGTTATTGTGGTGGGTGACTTTAATAATGTTGCTTGGGCCAGATCGTCAATTCTTTTTAGAAAAACTTCGGAATTGATTGACCCGCGGATCGGACGTGGATTTGTTTCTACTTTTCATGCGAAATACCGCGTGCTGCGTTTTCCTATTGACTTATTTTTCCACTCTGCAGATATTTTTATTGAGGATTTTAAAACTTTACGAAATGTTGGCAGTGATCATCTTCCACTCTATTGCAGTTTCTATTTAAACCGAGATGAAAATGTTCAGGAAGAGGAGGTGATTTCTTTGCAGGAAGACGAAAAAGAAGAAGTTAATGATTTTATTGAAAAAGGAGTTAAAGAAACAGGAGATCGCCCGGCGGTAGCTGCGGAATAAAAATTTTCTATCTAAAAAAAATCATGATTTTCAAATTTTACATCACTTTTTTTTCTAAATTTCACTGCAACTGAGTGCTGTTTTCTAGTTTTAAGATTTTTCTATTTTCCATCACCATCATTATTAATTTCTATTCCTAAACCATCAGTATTGGAATGATATTTCTATACCTTGGCAACAATAAAGGAGGAACGATTATGACGAATAAAGACTTGAATTTTGGCAAAGGATTTACTTTTACCAAACACACTCCGCAGGAAATTTCTCATTTTGACCGAGTTTTTGATGTTTTCAAAGACCTTTTGACCCACACTTCAGGTGATATAGAAGAAGCTTTTGAATGGTTAGAAATGTTGGATAAAGAATACAATATTTTCACCGATGAATATACACTGGAAAATTTCGAGGAAGACCTGAAAAAACGCGGTTACATTAAAGAAGAGGAAAAAGATGAAGAGGGAAATACAGGCACAGGGAAAGGAAAAAATATTCTCACCGCTAAGTTGGAAGCAGCTTTGCGGGAATTTGCTTTGGATCAAATTTTTGGAAAACTAAAGAAGAGCGGAATCGGTAATCACAACACAAAAAAGATTGGCGTGGGTGATGAACGGGACGGAGAAAATCGCTCCTTTCAATATGGCGATGATTTATCTACCGTGAACATGACGGAAAGTTTGAAAAATGCCCAAATCAACAATGGGATTTCAGATTTACGGATGACGGAAGATGACCTCATCGTAGAAGAAACCAAGCACAAAGCCCAAATGAGCACGGTTTTGATGATAGACATCAGTCACTCCATGATTCTTTACGGTGAAGATCGAATCACGCCCGCGAAAAAAGTCGCGATGGCTTTAGTGGAATTAATCAACCGAAAATATCCGAAAGATTCCATTGACATTATCGTCTTTGGGAATGAAGCTTGGCCCATTAAAATTAAAGATTTACCCTATTTAAAGGTCGGACCTTACCATACGAATACGGTTGCAGGACTAGAATTAGCCATGGATATTCTGCGAAGAAAAAGAAACACGAACAAGCAGATTTTCATGATTACAGATGGAAAACCGAGTTGTATTCAATTACCGTCGGGAGAGTTTTATATGAACAGCAATGGATTGGATGAAATGATTGTTTCCCAATGTTTAACCAAAGCTGCGCAAGCCAGAAAATTAAAAATTCCCATCACTACTTTTATGATTGCGCAGGATCCATATTTAAGAAAATTCGTGGAAGCGTTCACCGCTCAAAATAAAGGCAAAGCTTTTTTAACCGGACTTTCTGGCCTGGGTGAAATGATTTTTGAAGATTACGAGAAAAACAGAATAAAAAGAATTTAGAATAGAACCAAGATTAAAGATGCAAGATAAAAGACTTTAAATAAAAAAAAAGAAATTAAAATATCTTGCAAACTTTCCTAAGGGGAACGCCTTTGCGAACGTCCATAGTTTGCGCAATAAGTACCAAAATCTTTGCGCACTTTGCGATTAAAAAATATAATAAATCACTACTATTAGATATGAAAAAAGATGTCACATTTAAAGAATTAAAAGATTCAGGGTTTTTGGATAAGACCATTAACCAAGAAATTCAAGCTAACTTAATCGCAAAAATAAAAGCAAAAGCACCTGTATTCGAAGGACTTTGGGGTTATGAAGATACTGTAGTTCCGCAATTGAAAAAAGCAATTTTGGCGGGACATCACATCAATCTCTTAGGATTGCGTGGTCAGGCAAAAACCAAAATTGCCCGAAGCATGGTGAATCTTTTGGACGAATACATGCCCATTGTAAAAGGGTCTGAAATTAATGACAGTCCGTTTCATCCTATTTCTAAATACGCCCGAGATTTAATTGAAGAGCAAGGAGATGAAACCATGATTACTTGGGTTCATCGCAATAACCGTTTTTTCGAAAAATTAGCAACTCCAGATGTTAATGTGGCCGATTTAATTGGCGACATTGATCCAATCAAAGCGGCGACTTTAAAACTTCCCTATTCTGATGAGCGCGTTTTACATTACGGAATGATTCCACGCGCGAACCGTTGTATTTTTGTTTTGAATGAATTGCCCGATTTACAGGCACGAATTCAGGTTTCCTTGTTTAATATTTTGCAGGAAGGCGATATTCAAATCCGGGGATTTCAGTTGAGAATGCCGTTGGATATTCAGTTTATCTTCACGGCAAATCCGGAAGATTATACCAATCGTGGAAGTATTGTCACGCCTCTGAAAGATAGAATTGGGTCGCAGATTTTTACGCATTATCCAAAAACCATTGCTTTAGCCCGCCAAATTACGGAGCAAGAAGCCATGATTTCCGCGGAAGATCAATCCCAAATTATTATTCCAAGTATCGCGAGAGATTTACTGGAAGAAGTCGCTTTTGCTGCAAGAGACAGTGAATATGTAGATGCAAAAAGTGGCGTGAGTGCACGTTTAACAATTAGCGCCATGGAAAACTTGATGGCCGCCGCAAAACTAAGATTAATCGAATCTGATTCTGAGCAAACTACCATTCGATTGGTTGATTTTATGTCGATTATTCCTTCTATTACCGGTAAAATCGAATTGGTTTATGAAGGCGAACAAGAAGGTGCAGATTACGTGGCGAAAATTCTTATAGACAAAGCCGTCATGACGGAATTTGAAAAAATATTCCCGCGCATTTCTAAACTGGAAAAAGAAGGAAAGAAAACAGCCTACACAGATATTGTTGACTGGTTTAATAACAATTCACTGGAACTCAATTATGCCGATACCGATGCAGAATTTTATTCCAGCTTGAATCGGGTAAAACCTCTAACCGCTCTTATCGAAGAATACACGGAATCACTGAGTGAAGCGGATCAAAACTTTTCCAAAGAACTTGTTTTATGGGCCTTGACCATCAGCAAAAAGTTAGACAAAGCCGAAAACGAAGAAGCTTTCACATTTGATGCGACCGGAATTGGAAAATATTATAGCAATTAACAGAAGTTTTTAAACTTCGATTCGAAAAAGAAAAAAGCACAATCTCCTTAGAAATTGTGCTTTTTTTATACGCTCAAAATTGAATCTTTTTTAAAAGTCGAGATTATAATGATGGTATTTTGAATTCTATTTCAGTCCACCAAATACCAATGCTTATCTTTGAGAATTATAAGATTTTTTTTAAGCGCTTGTTACAATGGAAAACCAGTATTCGTCTTTCACCATCTGTCCAGATTGTAAAGGTCTCGGCAAGCAAAAGCGCCGAATTAAGAAAAGTGTAAGGTTAAAGTATCAATCAGCCCTAGAAAATTTTGAAAAATCAAAGCGTTTAGGTCCTGTTCCTCTTCCTCCAGAAGCTGCATTGTTCATTTGCCCTACATGTTCTGGGTCTGGTTTAAATGCTTCCGAAAATTTCCCTAAACCAAAGGCAGAAATTTATCCTCATGTTGCCATTATTGGGGGCGGAATTGGCGGTATCGCTTTGGCGATTGGCTGCCTGCATCGCGGAATTCCTTTTACATTGTATGAACGAGACAGTAATTTTGAGGAGCGTTCGCAAGGATACGGATTGACTTTGCAACAAGCCAGTAAAGCTATTGAAGGATTCGGAATCTTCAATCTAGAAAAAGGCGTGGTTTCTACGCGGCATTTGGTCCACACTCCCGAGGGAAAAGTCGTGGGCGAATGGGGAATGAGAAAATGGCTAGAAGCTGATAATGAAGAAAAAACAAATCCAAAACGCACCAATATTCACATTTCAAGACAGGAATTACGACGCACTTTATTAAAACAATTGGGCGGAAAAGAAAAAATTAAATGGGGTCATCAACTGGTGGATTTTAAAGAAAATAATGATCGCCTCGATCTTCAATTCATAGTGGAGGGAAGCACAATAATCCAACAAGCAGATCTCATCGTCGGTGCAGATGGAATTAGAAGTGCGGTGCGAAACTTCACAATTGGGGAGGAAATTTCGCCTTTGCGCTATCTTGACTGCATTGTCATCTTAGGAATATGTCCTTTAAATTCGCTTCAAAAAACCGATTCTCACCTGCTCGATTCTGCAACGGTTTTCCAAACAGCCAATGGAAATGAAAGAATTTACATGATGCCTTTCGATGCCGATTCGGTTATGTGGCAATTAAGTTTTCCACTACCAGAAAATGAGGCCAAAGATTTAAGTTCAAAAGGTTCGGCAGCATTAAAAACAGAAGCGCAAAAAAGAACGCAGTGGCATGCTCCCATTCCTGAAATTTTAAGTGCAACTCCAGAGTCTTTAATTTCTGGTTATCCCGTATACGACCGCGCTTTGCTCACTTCAGAACTATTACAAAACATGGGGAAAGTCACTTTAATTGGTGATGCAGCGCACCCGATGAGTCCCTTCAAAGGTCAGGGCGCCAATCAAGCACTTTTAGACGCGCTTTCTTTAGCCCGAGAAATTCATCGAAAATGCGGGAATTCATCAACACCATGGCGTGAAGTAGGCATCAGAAAAAGTGTTTTAGAAGATTTCGAAGGAGAAATGTTGAAACGCAGCGCGACAAAAGTTCAGGATTCTGCCGCGGCGGCTCAATTTCTTCATTCAGAACTAGCACTTTATGAAAGTAACGAACCGAGAGGTCGGGTTTTAAAAAGGAATAAATAAGAGCAATTTTTGATTGTTTACTTTTGATTTCAATGCATATCTTTCTGAATATCGAATTTTTTAGATTTAATTCTTTTCAGAATAGTTTTAAAATTCATCAATTTCCCGAAATTCACTTCTATGAAAGCCCAACGAACACTACCCCACTGCGGAATTATATTTCTCCATCCCTATATAAATCTCTTATTTTCGAACTTAGAACTTTTGGAAAATAAAAAATTCAAAAGCCATGATACTCAAATAAAAGCAGTTCAACTGCTCTATTTCTTAGCTAATTCAAAAATTGATTCACCACCACAATTGGAGTTGGAAATTTTCAGAAGATTAATTGGAATATCTTCGGAGGAAATGATTTCTTTCCCAAAAAATCTTACTGCAATTGAAAAGAAAGAATGTATTTTTCTTCTGGAGTCCTTCATTGATAATTGGGCTGCGCTAAAGAATTGTAATGTTGAAATTGTACAAAAACACTTTCTTAGAAAGCAGGGTGTAATTTTGGAAATAGACGAAACGTTTGAAATCGTTTTAGAAAAAAATTCCACGGATTTGCTTTTAAACACGATCCCTTTTTCCTATTCATTTGTTAAAGTACCTTGGCTGAACCATTTCATCACGACCAGAATTTCTGATTAAAGTTTTTCAATTTAATTTCCGTGACCCCTATTGAATTGTTCGTTTTCAAAAGTTAAAATTTAGGTAAAGAATCTCCTATTTTTATTAAGAATTTGTTAAAACGCTCCTATTCTTGATATTTGACAAGTGTAAATTTCCTTTTCTAAAAGGGATTGTCTAAATTGGCCTATCGCCTTTCGATGGAAGGCTAATCATTGAATAATAAATAAATTAAATTATAAAATACATGGAAATTTTAATCAACACCGATAATAACATCGACGCCACTGCAGAAATGATCGCCTACTATAAAACCTCTATTTCAGAAGATTTTGAGCGTTTTGCAGATCACTTAACCCGCATTGAAGTCAAAATCAGCGACGAAAACGGTGAGAAAAGCGTAGGAAATGATAAAAGATGTGTAATGGAAGGAAGAATTAAAGGAATGCAACCAACCGTAGTAACCAGCCACTCCGCAACCGTGGAAAAAGCAGTGAAAGAAGCCTCTGGCAAATTAAAAAATGCGTTAGACACGGTAATGGGAAGATTGAGAAATCACTAAAAATATACGCTAACAGTACAAAAGCACTCCAAAATTTGGGTGCTTTTTTTTTGAGTAAATTCCAAGGAGAGAAATATCCTATGTACAATTAAATTTTAGGAACTATAATTTGAAGATTGCTCGTGTAAACTATAACGCAATGGAAATCCTTCTATAATTCCCTTTCGCTTTCAAATGATTTATAAATATATTTGTTAAAATTAATTGATATGCAACTCGTAAAAGTGGGACTATGCGCCTTTGGAATGAGTGGGAAAATATTTCACGCACCCTTTTTAAAAGAACATCCCGGATTTTTTATGTCGGCAATTGTAGAAAGGTCCAAAGAAGAATCCAAACCCCAATATCCCGAAACCACGACTTACAAGTCCATAGAGGAAATGCTTATGCAGGTCGATCTTGAGTTAATCATCATTAACACACCGGTTCAAACGCACTTTAAATATGCAAAAATGGCCTTGGAAGCCGGAAAAAATATCATTGTTGAAAAACCATTCACCGTAAACGCGGCGGAAGCTGAAGAACTGGTGCAATTGGCCAAAGAAAAAAACCTTTTCCTTAGCGTCTATCAAAACCGCAGATATGACCGCGATTTTCTTCAGGTGCAAAAGATTCTGGCGGAAGGAAAATTGGGTAATTTAAAAGAAGTGGAAATCCATTTTGACCGTTTTCGTACGGAACCCAGCGCCAAAGAGCATAAAGAAAATCCAGATTTACCAGGTTCCGGCGCGCTGCACGATTTAGGTGCTCACCTTATCGATCAGGCCACACAACTTTTTGGCTTTCCAGAAAAAATTTTTGCCGACGTATTTTCCATGAAAGGAAGCGGTTTTGCGAATGACTACTTTGAACTTCTGCTCTACTATCGAAACGATTTGCGCGTCCGCTTAAAATCATCTGTATATAGTAAAGAAGCGCCTTACGCCTACGTCCTTCACGGTGACACGGGAAGTTTTTTGCAAGAACGAAGCGATAATCAGGAGCGGGAATTGATTTCTGGTGAAATTCCTACCTATAATGAAGATTGGACAAAACCTTTGAGGGAGCCCGATGGAATTTTAAACTCCGTGACGCAAAATTCCGAAACGGCGAGAATCCTCACTTCCAGTGAAGCGGGAAATTACATGAATTATTACCAGGAAATTTATGAATATATTGTCTTTGGTGCTGATTTGCCGTCACCGGGCACGGAAATCATTAAAAATATGAAAATCATGGAAGCCGCACTCGAAAGTTCCGCTAGAGGAAAAGTTATTTCTTTGAATTGAGCGTGATAATTTAACGGACTTTAAACACTCTGAACTAAAATTTGAACCGAAATAAGGGAACGAAAATTGTTGGACAAAACATTAACGAAATAAAAAAGGAAAATATGAAATGTCCAGCTTGTAATGTCAATTTAGTGATGACGGACCGCAGTGGTATTGAAATCGATTATTGTCCGGACTGTCGTGGCGTTTGGCTCGATCGCGGGGAACTCGATAAAATTATTGAGCGTTCTGCTCCAACTACTCCGGCTCCACAGCAACAACAACAGCAACCGCCGCAACAACAACAGCAGCAATATCAACAATCCAATCAAAATTATTCAGACCGCCGCCATTACTCCAAGGATGATGACTACCGGTACAAAAAGAAAAAAGGGTTGTTAGGTGATCTATTCGATTTTTAAAATTAAAAAAAATCCATTTTCCGTAGAGAATGCAAAACCCAACCACAAGTGTTGGGTTTTTTTGTGGGAAATTTTTTAAGGTTGCTTAGAGCACCATCTTAATAACGCACGATAATAGCAGTGATCGAAATATATTTATAAGGTTTGCGAAAACCTGGACAACAAGATAGATCTGCTTCATTATATAACCTTTCCAAAAATTGAATACGAAAATTAATCGCTTTTGATATTAAAACTAGGTGGTATTAAAGATTTAGATTTTAATTATATTTGAGAATCAGCACCGAAGAAGGAAAAATTTTGTGGAAAGCTTATTTTGATCACACCGATGTGCGAAGCGTGAGAGATAAATTGAAATTAAACCTTCCCGATTTTGGTTGGTATCAAGTCCGAAAAGATTTGCAAGCCAGAAATTCAAGTGGTGATTTTCCACCCGTTAATTTTAGACATTTCGCTCTTGCATATCAAACTTTAAACGAAAAACTTCAACCGATGGTTTATGAGTTGGGATTTTTGAAAGCATGGCGATTGATTTTAGACGTGGTTTTAACGAAAAGACGAACTGATTTTATAGGCGAAGACACAAAGCCTTTTGACATTGCAAAATTTTTTAAGAGCAATAAATTTCGGCTAAAGCCAATCCATTAAAACAAGAAGAAAAACAAGCTAAAGCTCGTTTCTATTGAAGGAAAAATTTTTCGAATAGAGATTCTGGGAAAAGAAATTCGTGAATTCGTGGCGGCAAAAGATCACCCCTTCGTAATCCTTTTATAAACTTCCAGTTCCAGTTCTTTGATGTAGTCTACTTTCGGCGAATTCGGCGTGTAATAATTTTTCGGCTTAGGTTTTATAATGAAAGTTCAAATGTTCCTCGCTCCGTAAACTGTATAACTTTGAAAAAGTGATCGCATTTCAGCTTGAACCAAAAAAGCACAATCTCTTTCGAAATTGTGCTTTTAAATTCTTTTATACCATTTATTCTTTTTTAATCACTTTGATCACTTGACCATTTACATGCAAATAATAAACATTTGCGGACAATCTGGATAAATCGATCTGATTTTTTGAGCCGGAAACAATGCCTTTCAAAACAAGTTGTCCCGTAGAAGAAATAAGTTGGTAGGGAGCCATTTCCCGAACATTTACATGGACCACATTTTTCGTTGGGTTCGGATACAATGTAACCGCCAGTTTAGGATCTTCTACAGCTAAGATGGTATTGCACTCATAACTTTGATTGATCTTGGAAGCTACGCCAGCATTGGTCAAAAGCGTTGTGGCTAAAACTGGACAGTAGCAATTGTCTTTTTCCAAAAATATTTTCAGCCAGGAAAGTGCCAGTTTTCCTACCGCGCCACCGCCACCGGACGGTGTGTTCGCAACCGAATGATTGCCGTTTTTAACTTCGAACAGCAACTTATTGGTTGTGGCTGGAGTTTGATTGTAATGGATATTGGCATGTTGAGCCGGTGGAGCGGTCGGATCGGATTGACCACTGAAAATCAACAACGGAACCTGATGATTAAGTTGTGGATTGTTAAGATAAGGACACAGCGCCACCACGGCGGATATGGTATTATCTAAAACTGCTGCTCGCTGAGCACCGCCACCGCCCATAGACCAACCACTAACGGCGAGTTTGGTGAGGTTAAGATTTCCGGCTAAAGGTGAAGCAGTTCGGACATTTTCCTGTTTGATGGTTTCCAGCGCATCCAGAAGTGCCAAAGCACGCGCTTCGGGCTGATCAAAAAGGGAGTTTGTACCAATAATAACCGTAACAATTCCGTGAGATGCGTAGAAAGGTCCCCAATCCTGAACACTGGAAGGCGCAGAAACATATCCCGGCACGATGGCAATACTTGCATAAGGCGGCGAAGCATTGGTGGGATAATAAATAGTTGCACCTGCATAACCCGGACCATTCCTAATGCCGTCCGCTTCGGTAAGTGTTGCGACTGTATAAGGACCAGGATTGGTAAGACTTTCCGTCGTGGCTCCCGAACATTGCGCATGTAAAACGGAAATAGAAAGTGGAGAAATTAGGGTTAGAAATAAAAAAAGATAGAGTTTTTTCATAAATAAGAGATTGATAATTTTTGAGACTGATGATTGCAGAAAATCTTACAAATATATTGATTTAATTAATTTATTTGATGGATTATGTACTTCCCTTCAATTAATATTTAAGTTTATCCCCGTTCAAAAATTATCTTAATTATTAAAATAAATTCGGAATTTCGGGACTCAGAAATATAAAAAAGCACAATCTCTTTTCAGAAATTATGCTTTTTAAATACAATTTTAAGAAGGAAATTAATCCACCATTGCTTCGCCGTCTTTTCGGTAAACAAAATTTCCGTAGATATGACGTCTTGCAAAACGACTTGGTGAATCTGCGTTCACCATTTTAATGTACGTATTTCTTGGAACACCGATGTATTCGAACATTTTTCCGTTCAAATGCTGCACTTTCAAAATAGATTTCTCTAAATAAAAATCTTGGATATTGGATTTTGAAATGGTTTCTGTGTATTCTTCTTTGTACTTTTCCTGCGTTTCAGGGCTACAGCGAGAGAAAGATCATCATAGTTATTGAATATAAAATTTTAGAACGCAGCAAATCGAAAGTTGAGGATTCTGCCGCCGCTGTACAATTTTTACATTCTGCAATTGCGCTTTATGATGGTGATGAACCGAAAGAACGGGTTTTGAAGAGACAAGACAAAATTGAAAAATAAATCTAAAAAAAAGTAATACATAGCAAATATGTTGTACATTTACAATATATATGTTGTAAAAATGAAAAATTTAACTTCAAAAACAATTCCTTTTAATACAAAAAAAAGTATAAAAAAAGCCGCAGGAAGAAGATCAACTATTAGAACTTGGAAAATTAATTCCGGAGATAAGGTTATTACCTGGTCAAATACGATGGAACGAGTTGATATTAGCAGAAAAGGTATTCCATACGCGTCTATTGAGTTTATAAGCAACCAATTAGACCGTCCAATTAAAAATGTTTTATCTATTATAGGTATTCCCCAAACAACTTACAATAAGAAAAAAGTTGAACATTCGTTAATGGATAGTAGAGACAGTGAATTAATTCTTATGATTACGGAACTCCTCGATAATGGTTTGGATGTTTTTAATAATGAAAAAGAAAAATTTCAGCGATGGCTGAAAAAACCAAACATATCACTAGGAGGTAATTCTCCCGAAAGTTTACTAGATACCACGACTGGTATTGATGAGGTACATTATGCACTAAACAGAATCGAATTTGGAAATTTCGCTTAATGAAAGTTTACAGAGTTGAGAGAGAAAAATATTTGAATACAACTTTGTCAGGGACAGGAGCTTCCATGTCAAAAGGTTATCGATGGAATAGCTTAAATACTAGAGTCGTATACACTGCAGAAAGTAGAGCATTAGCAACATTAGAAGTTTCTGTACATTTAGATTTGGCTGAAGATTTACCAAATGACAGATTTTATATTGAGATAGACATCCCTGACGATATTGCAATTCAAGAAGTGAAAATTGAAGATTTACCAGCCGATTGGAATTCAAAACCTCCAACCATTACTACTCAAATAATTGGTGATGATTTCGTGCTTGAAAACGGTGCCGCAATCTTAAAAGTTCCGAGTAGTATAATTCCGCAAGAATATAATTATCTCATAAATCCTAATCATCATGACTCAAAAAAAATTAAAATTACTGCAACAACTGCGATGGAATTCGATTCACGTTTTAAAAGAACTTAATATTTTTTTTAATATTTGATTTCTAAAAAAAGTTAAATTATTGATGGAAATAAATATAAAGTATATCCCAGAAAGAGGCGGTCGTTTTTAATTAATGTACACTACCTCTGAAATTAAATAACACAATTGTTTCAAGAAAAAACATCGTAACCAAAAAAACACAACTTCATTCGAAATTGTGCTTTTATATATTTAAAATAAAAGGAAATTAATCCACCATTGCTTCGCCGTCTTTTCGGTAAACAAAATTTCCGTAGATATGACGTCTTGCAAAACGACTTGGTGAATCTGCGTTCACCATTTTAATGTACGTATTTCTTGGAACACCGATGTATTCGAACATTTTTCCGTTCAAATGCTGCACTTTCAAAATAGATTTCTCTAAATAAAAATCTTGGATATTGGATTTTGAAATGGTTTCTGTGTATTCTTCTTTGTACTTTTCCTGCGTTTCCGGATTAATGCTCACCAAAAAATGGTAGGCTTCAATTACGGATTTACTTTTCTCTTCTGCATCTAATTTTCCCTCTTCATCATTCACAAATTTATCAGGATGCGCATCTTTCATCGTATTCCGGTAAATTGTTTTTAAGTCTTTTAATGTGGCGGTTTTGTCTACCCCAAGAAGCTTTCTGTGTTCCCCTATTCTTTTCATATCGCGTATTCTTTGATTTTTAAAATTCTAACGTCTCCATTTTCTGGGAGCACTCTACGAATCCTTTTTTGCGGGTGCAAAATTACGTATTTAATTTTAAAAAACGATGTATTTTTTCGTATTTCCTTTTGATCATCAACTCATTAAGAAAAAAATAGAGGATCTATCGACTCATTCCCTCGGGAAATTTTACTCGATCCACCGCTTCATTGAGTTTTGGCAAAGCAAATTTTAGAATTCTATTTCGGCGATCCGTGGTGTCGTGTGGTTCCACTGGATAACTAATCACGGCTTCCATCCAGGCATAAACATTATTGCGAAAATAAACGGTGGGCTCCCATTTCCGGCTTTTTAAATGATGTAATGTTGGATATTTTTCTTCAAAATCTTTTTTTGCCGCGTTCAAAAGGCAATCTTCTACAAACTGCAAATCACTGCTGAAGGCGATCTGAATCGCAGTTTCATTCCAGATAAAAGGAACCAAGGGTCCAGAATAATTGATGATTTCTTCTCTCAGAATGAGACTGTTCGGGAAACGAACAATCCGTCCACTTCGTCGGTCGTTTCCTAAATAATCTCCACTGCATTCTAAAATGGAAGTATCTAAATAATTAATTTCTACCACATCACCACGAAAATTTTTGATTTGAATTCGGTCTCCCACCAAATAAGACCTCCGAAGAATTAAGTAAATCCAAGCGATAAAAGAAGAAATCGGTGCTTGCAAAGCAAAACCTAAAACTAGGGAAATCAATCCAAAACTCACGGCTGCCGCATATAAATTTTGAAAGAGAAAAGAAGCGGCCACAATTAAACTAAAAACCAAGGCGAGAAAACGGACAATTCTGAGCAAATTATAGCGGTCACCTTCTAAATGATTTTGGCTGTAAATCAGCTTTTCTACCAGTTTGCTGATGAGGTAAATAATGGCGATGAGGAATAAACTCAAACTTAATTTGCGCACAAAGGGAATATAATGTCCCCAACTACTAAAGAGCGGCAGATTTACTAAATAATAAATCGCGATTAAGGTTACTGCAACAGATCCATAAATGATGATCCATTTTTTATTATTGTGTTTATCCATGCTTAAAAATTCTATTTCAAAGTTGAGCCGCACTTGCCATTTGTTTTAGTTAGCTTTTTTAAAGGTAAAAAAATATCACACATAAAGCGAAAACCATCACGTTGAAAATCTCCATTGAAATTTAAAAAAGTGCGCTTATCTCGCCTTTTCTTCTCGGAAATTAGGCTCAAAATCCTTACCTTTGCACCTGAAAAATTGCAAGAAAATGAATCCTTTTATTGAAGAACTAAAATGGCGTGGCTTATTTGCCGACATGATGCCGGGAACGGAAGAACAACTGAATAAAGAAGTGACCACGGCGTATATCGGCTTTGATCCTACCGCAGATTCTCTTCATATCGGAAGTTTGGTTCAGATCAAAATATTGGCGCATTTTCAGCAACACGGTCATAAACCTATCGCATTGGTTGGTGGTGCTACTGGAATGATTGGCGATCCCTCGGGGAAATCCAGCGAACGAAATGCTTTGGATGAAGAAACGCTGAATCATTATGTTTCTTGTTTGAAAGCTCAACTTTCACAATATCTAAAATTTGAGGGCACGGAAGCCAACAGTGCAGAATTGGTGAACAATTATGACTGGATGAAGAATTTTTCTTTTCTTGAATTTATTCGCGAAGTTGGGAAAAACATCACCGTGAATTATATGATGGCAAAGGATTCTGTAAAGAAAAGATTAACGGGTGAAGGTGGCGCAGAAGGAATGAGTTTTACCGAATTTTCTTACCAATTGTTGCAAGGTTATGATTTTTTGCATTTATACAAGGAAAAAAACGTCCGCTTGCAAATGGGTGGTTCTGATCAATGGGGAAATATTACGACCGGAACAGAATTGATCCGCCGAAAAGTTCAGGGTGAAGCTTTTGCTTTAACGGTTCCCCTAATTACAAAATCCGATGGTTCTAAATTTGGAAAATCGGAAGCAGGGGAAAATTACTGGCTGGATGCGAAAAGAACTTCACCGTACAAATTCTTCCAATTTTGGGTAAATGCTACAGATGCAGATGCAGAACGATTTATTAAGTTCTATACTTTTTTAAGCAAGGAGGAAATAGAAACTCTAATTGCCGACCATCAAACGGCACCACACGAAAGGAAATTACAGAAAAAACTCGCTGAAGAAGTGACGGTTTGGGTTCATAATCAAGAAGAATTTGAAAAAGCGGTGAAAGCCTCAGAAATTTTATTCGGACGCTCCACAGCGGAAGATCTGGTGAATTTGGACGAAGCTACTTTCTTGGAAGTTTTTGAAGGCGTTCCACAAAAGGAAATTTTAAAATTCGAAGTGGTGGGTTCTAATATCGTGGATTTAATTTCGGAAAAATCTGGATTTTTAAAATCGAAAGGAGAAGCAAAAAGAGAATTAACTGGAAATTCCATTTCTATCAACAAGGAAAAAGTAACTGATACTTTTGAAGTTTCTGAACACGATTTAATAGACGGACAATTTTTATTGCTACAAAAAGGAAAGAAAAATTATTTTATCGTGAAAGCCATCTAATAAAATTTTGCAAAACCCCTTAGTAGCAAGGAGAAATCCCTATGTAATTCAGCGTTAAAATTTCTTAAACAATCCAGTTCTGCACCTAAATCGTATATCTTTGCACTAAACAATTATTACAATGACAATCGTTATATTCATCATCGTCCTTTGGTACTCTGGCCTATTTTTTCAGACCTTCTTTTTGCACCGTTACGCGGCGCATCAAAGTTTTAAAATGTCCAAATTCGGAGAAAAATTATGTTTCGTTTTAACTTGGATCACGCAGGGTTCTAATTACCTTTCTGCCTATGGTTACGGAGTAATGCACAGAATGCACCACGCTTTTGCGGATACAGAAAAAGATCCACACTCCCCGAAATATGATGATAATTTGTTTACGATGATGTGGCGCACGAAGAAAATTTATGCAGACATCAACAGTCAGAAAGCAATCATCGAGGAAAAATTCACGAAAAACGTTCCACAATGGGAAGGTTTTGATAAGTTCGCCAGTTCTTGGGGTTCTCGATTAGGTTGGGCAATTGCGTACACCGCATTTTTCTACTTCTTCGCGACCGCTTGGTGGCAGTGGCTTTTGCTTCCGGTTGCTTACATGATGGCGCCAATTCACGGCGTAATTATTAACTGGTTTGCCCATATTTATGGTTATACCAACTTCAAAGTATCTGATACTTCCAAAAACTTATTAAAGTTTGACTGGTTAATGATGGGTGAAGCTTATCATAACAATCACCACAAACATGGGGGAAGAGCCAACTTCGGCGGCGTAAGGTGGCATGAAATGGATGTTACCTATCAAATTATGCTCTTGCTAGACAAGATGAAACTCATTAAGTTGAATCCTGTTGCCACCGTGAAAAGGGAACACTAAAAATAATCAACCGTCTCGTCATTATTTGGCGAGACGGTTTTTTTTATGTCTAATTTTAAATTCCACTTTCATCAACTATCATGTCTTTTTTGTTTTCATCATAATCAAGGTTAATATGAGGCCCAAATTATAGATCCTGTGAAAGACACGCTCCCTTTTGTTCTAGCCCGGATGGAAGCAATTGTTTGAGCTCTCCCGGAATTTTCGGGAAGCGAGTGCGGACAGCCGGTCAGTTTTTCGGCAGTGCTCCACTTTTTGTAGCTCCTAAAAAAATAGAATATATTTGCCGCATGGATTTAAAATACCTCGTGCGCGAACCCGCAAATATTACCCCAGAAACGCAGCTTTTAATTCTCCTCCACGGTTATGGCAGTAATGAAGAGGATCTTTTCTCTTTTGTTCCCACCTTGCCAGAAGATTGGATTATTGTAAGTTTCCGGGCACCAAGGACTACTGAATATGGGGGTTATTCTTGGTATGATATTGATCTGATGAATGTAGAAAATCGCATTGATGTGCCACAAGCGCAGGAATCTTTGGCTGCCATTTTAGAAAGCATCTTAACCATCACCAATAATTACGGACTCACGGAAAATGAAACGCATCTTGCTGGATTTTCTCAAGGTGGTATTTTAGCCTATGCTTTGGCGCTGAATAATCCCGAATTGTTTTCGAAAATTGCCTGCATGAGTTGTTATACGGAAGATAAACTCCTGGAAAATATTGTGAAAGAGAAAAAGAAATTGGAACGTTTGCGTTTCTTTGTTTCTCATGGTACAGATGACGCAGTGATTCCTTTGGAATGGGGCAGAAAAGCTGCAGAATTATTATACGATTTGAGTTGTTACTTCAGTTTCCGAGAGTACATGAGTGGTCACGGTGTGAATCAAAAAAACTACATGGATTTAATGGATTTCTTCAAAAAATAAAAATTACTTTTTACAGAAAAAATATGAAAAAATTACTCTTCTTTTTACTGTTTGCAGCGATGCCATTCTCGG
Source organism: Chryseobacterium sp. MP_3.2 (assembly GCF_035984805.1). Classification (NCBI taxonomy): domain Bacteria; kingdom Pseudomonadati; phylum Bacteroidota; class Flavobacteriia; order Flavobacteriales; family Weeksellaceae; genus Chryseobacterium; species Chryseobacterium sp. MP_3.2. Next base: position 24,922 of record NZ_JAXCHW010000009.1, read on the forward strand.
CGCAAATTACAGTTAAGATCACCGCTATTCCCACCAATACTCCCGCTGGATCTACGATTAATGTTGCAGGAAATTTCAATGGATGGAATCCTTCAAGTACCGTAATGGTTGCGGATGGATTAGGAAATTACAGCTATACCATTCCAGAAGGTAGCGGCATTTTGGAATACAAATTCACACGTGGAAGTTGGCCCACTGCCGAAGGAAATGCAACTGGAGGTTATCTCCCCAACCGAACCGCAACATTTACCAGATCGCCACAAACGCTGAATTTAACGGTGCAATCTTGGGAAGATCAAGGTGCTGGAAATCCAAGTACAGCAGCTTCAAATGTGAAAATTCTCAGCGAAAATTTTTCGATTCCGCAATTGAACAGAACCCGAAAAATCTGGATTTATTTACCTCCAGATTATGAAACAAGCACCAAAACCTACCCCGTAATTTATATGCAAGATGGTCAAAACCTTTTTGATAACCGTACTTCTTTCTCCGGAGAATGGCAAGTGGATGAAACTTTGAATGCGCTTTTCGCAAACGGAGATTACGGCGCAATTGTTATCGGTATTGATAATGGAGGAAGCACTAGAATTAATGAATATACACCCTGGAACAATGCGCAATACGGCGGTGGTGAAGGAGATTTGTACATGCAATTTGTTGCAGAAACTTTGAAACCTTATGTAGATGCCAATTACCGCACAAAGCCAGCTAAAGAATATAACGCACTCATTGGAAGCTCCTTGGGCGCTTTAATTTCTAATTATGGAGGCGTAAAATACAGCGGAACTTTTTCGAAAATAGGTTCTTTCAGTCCGGCTTATTGGATTGTGAATTCGCAATTTAACAATTACATTACCACAAGCACTGCGGATTTATCGGCAATGCGAATTTATTTCGTGGCGGGTTCAGGTGAAAGTGCAACACTTGTGAATGATATCCAGACGGTGAAAAATAATTTACAAACCAAAGGTTTAACCGCAAGCAATACCTTGGTCAAAATTGATTCTTACGGACAACACAATGAAAATTACTGGAAAGGTGAGTTCAGCGCAGCATACCAATGGCTTTTTCAAACGACGCAATTGGCGACTACAGATATTTCTAAAAAAAAAATAGAAGCCGTCTTCGGAAAAAATCAAATCTTCATCAAAGGATTAAATAAAAATTCTGAAGGGAAGATCTATGAAATGTCAGGGAAACTTCTAGAAAAAATCGAGTTGAAAAATGGTACAAACGATTTGAAAAACGCTTTACCAAAAGGAAATTATATTCTTCAAACCGAAACGGAATCAGTAAGATTTTTAGTAAAATAAAAAGTAGATTTCTACTTGAAATAAAAGACGAAGTTGATTTTTTCAGCTTCGTTTTTTTGGTGTAAAGTTTTCGAAAATAAACGATCAATCATCATTTATCGGCTTTTATTTCACGGTTCAATAACTGTAGAATTCTTGACTTCTTTGATCATAAAAGAACTTTGGGTACTTGCAATATGTTGCAGATTGGTCAATTTACTTACCATAAATTCCCGATATTCCTGAATGTCTTTTACGCAGATTTTTAAAATATAATCCGAATCGCCAGAAACATGAAAACACTCTAAAATCTCCGGAAACTGCGTAATTTCATTTTCAAACTGAGAAATATATTCCTTTTTATGTTGAACCAATTTCACGTGACAAAGCACAATAAAATCTTTCTGAATTTTTTCTGGGTTTAAGAGTGCAACATATCCTTTGATGATCTGCTGCTTCTCCAATTTTTTGATCCGTTCAAAAACTGCAGTCACCGATAAATCCAGTTCTGAAGCGAGTTGCTTTGTGGTTTTCTTTGCGTCATTTTGCAGCAAAATCAGGAGTTTTTTATCTTTTGAATCAAGCATTGGTAGAATTATTTTCGGTTTTACTAAAGATTAATTTTCAAATATAAAATTAAAATCTAAATTTCCAATTATTCTTAGATTTATTATCTAAAAATTTCCGCATCCATTGTTTTTAATTTTGAAATAAAAGATATTAGACAAAATATAAAACAAAACTTATGAAACAATTTGATGCCGCAAATAATATTCAGGATTTGCAATATTTTGGGGAATTTGGTGGAGTAAATCCTTCTATTTCTGACAGTTCAACCTACACTTTTCTCTCCGCAAAAACTATGTTTGACACTTTCGAGGGAAACACAGAAGGTTGTTACCTTTATTCCAGACATTCTACACCGAGCAATCTTTATCTCAGCGAAGCTTTGGCGCAAATGGAAGGTACAGAAAGCGCAAATGTGACCGCTTCTGGGATGGGCGCCATCACGTCTACCCTTCTTCAGCTCTGTAAAAGTGGCGATCATATTGTTTCCAGCCGAACAATTTATGGTGGAACTTATGCCTTTATGAAAAACTTTTTGCCGGATTTTCAAGTCAAAACTTCCTTCGTCGACATTACGGATTTGGAAATAGTTGAAAAGGCCATCACCGAAAATACAAAAGTAATCTTCTGCGAAACGGTAAGCAATCCACTTTTAGAAATAGCTGATTTAAAAAGTTTAGCAAAAATTGCGAAAAAACACGGTGTGAAATTAATCGTCGATAATACGTTTTCGCCCCTTTCCATTTCTCCCCAAATATTGGGTGCAGATATTACCATCCACAGTTTAACCAAATTTATTAATGGAAGCAGCGATGCAGTTGCAGGCGTTGTTTGCGCAAGTTCTCAATTTATCAATGATTTAAAAGACGTGAATTCTGGCGCGTGTATGTTACTCGGACCAACTTTAGACAGTTTACGTGCGGCAAGTATTTTAAAAAATCTCAGAACGCTTCACTTACGCATGAAGAAACACAGTGAAAATGCACTCTATCTGGCGCAACAATTTGAAAGTGATGGCCTCATCGTAAAATATCCTGGCTTGAAAAGTCACCACCAACATGAACTTTTTAATAGCATGATGAGTGAAGAATATGGATTCGGAGGCTTGTTGACTTTGGATGTAAAAACCGTAGAAAAAGCGAATGAATTGATGGAATTGATGCAGAAAGAAAACCTCGGCTATTTGGCGGTGAGTCTTGGATTCTACAAAACTTTATTTTCTGCCTCTGGGTCGTCTACTTCCTCAGAAATTCCGGAAGCTGAGCAAAAAACCATGGGACTTTCTCCCGGTTTAATTAGAATGTCAGTCGGTTTAGATCATGATATTAAACGTACGTACGAAAAAATGAAATGGTGTATGGAACAAGTACATGTTTTGGAAAAAGTACTTTCCTAAAAATTTTAAGTGATTACAATAATTGAAAAAAGACTTCTTCTGGAAGTCTTTTTTATTTTGTATAATCAAACTTTAGTTGTCAAAATTATTAGGATGACTTTTTGAAATTTCTTTTACCGTACCCAAAACTTTATTTTTTAAAGAATCTTGATAGTGATTTAATTTTTCAGAAATCTCCTCATCTGCAGTTCCTAAAATTTTCGCCGCTAAAATCCCGGCGTTCATCGCACCATTTAAGGCCACCGTTGCCACGGGAATTCCAGAAGGCATTTGTAAAATAGACAAAATTGAATCCCAACCACCAATGGAATTAGAGGATAAAATGGGTACTCCAATCACAGGTAAAGTGGTACAGCTTGCCACCATTCCGGGAAGATGTGCGGCTCCGCCGGCGCCGGCAATTATCACTTTTAAGCCTCTTGACTTTGCGGATTTGGCATATTCGAACATTCTTTCTGGAGTTCGGTGTGCTGAAATTACCGTTAATTCGTAGGGAATTTCTTGAGATTTCAAAAAATCTGCTGCTTGCTGCATGATTGCCAAATCGCTTTGACTGCCCATTATAATTCCGACCATTTTTTCTTTAGATTTTAAGGATGAAAGGTAAGAAAATAAATTGCGGTTTAAAAAATCCGCATCATCTGCAAAATCTACGGGAATAAACAGGAGTTTGAATTTCTATCGCCGATGGAGCTGAGCGAGCCGGTAAAATTTTAATAGAAAATTGAGGAAGAATTTTTAAGAACTTGAAATCGTATTTCCAACAAAAAATCCCGTGCTGAAACACGCCTGCAACAGATATCCGCCCGTCGGCGCTTCCCAATCAATCATTTCTCCTACACAATAGACATTCTTGAAATTTTGTAATTCTAAATTGGAATTCATAGTAGAAAAAGCCACTCCTCCGGAGGTAGAAATTACCTCATCAAGGGGTCGAAAACTGAGCACATCTATGGGGAAATTCTTTATCATCTTAGATAAATTCTGAACGTCCAAATAACTTTCTTTGTCCAAGGTTTTCAAGATATTGATTGCAGTGGTAGAAAGTTTCAGTTTGCTTTTTAAAACCTTCGAAATTTTGTCTGGCCCGCTCAATGCTTCTAATATTTGAGTTTCTGAAAGATTTGGTTTCAGATCTATATGCAGTTTTTGAGGGAATTCATGTATCCGCGTAAATCGATTCAAGTAATAAACAGGGCTTCCTTCTATTCCATACTTCGTAAAAACAATCTCTCCAATTTTAGAGTATTCCCCAAAAGAAAGTTGAATGTTTTTTAAATATTGACCTTGAAGCTGGTGAAATTTCTCCTCCGTATTGTAACCAGAATTTGCAGATTGAAGCGGCGTAATTTCAATATTTTTCGCGGCTAAAGTTTCTACCCATTTCGCATCGGAACCTGTTTTTTTCCAGGAACCACCTCCCATTGCCAGAATTAATTTGGCGTACTTCAGAGACAATTCACCTTCCTTATTTTTTAGGTAAACTTTAGAATCATCGAAATCTAAAAAATTATGCTCAAAATGAAAAATAACTCCCAAATCCTCCAATTGATCTAACCAGGCTTTTAAAACCTGAATGGGTTTGAAGTTTTTCGTGGGGAAAATTTTTCCGGAACTTCCGACATAAGTTGTAATTCCCAAATCTGCAAGCCATTGAATGACCTTTTGATTATCAAATCCCCGTACAATCTCTTGGATTTCCTTCGATTCATATTTATGAATGAAGTCTTCTAATGCTTCACTGTGGGTCAAATTAAAACCCCCATTTCCGGCGACTAAAAATTTTCTTGCAGCGGCTTTATTTTGCTCAAAGACATGAACCTCATTACCTCTGGATGCAAATTCCTGAGCAGCCATTAATCCTGCGGGACCAGCGCCAATAATGATAATTTGAGTTTGATTCATGATGATGCAAAAGTACGGTATTTACTTTCCTGCTTTTTTTGAATTTGAAAAGTTCAGTGAGATTACTTCCACATTTTAAATGGCAACTGTGTCAAATTCGAGTTGTAATATTTTTCTTCACCGGTTACTTCCTTGGCGATCCAAGGTGGAAGGGAAAATTCCTCTTCTTCACTTTTCAGTTCAATTTCCGCAACCGTCAAACCTTTGTTTTCCCCTAAAAACTCATCAATTTCCCATATATTACCATCAAAATTGATAGTATATCTTACTTTGGAAAGTTCAGAATCAGAAAACTGATCCAATAATTCTGCAGCTTCTGCCCAGGGAATTTCATATTCAAATTCTACCCGAGTAGCGCCCACAGATTTCCCCTTGATGGTAATAAATCCTTTAGCAGAAGTTTGCCGCACCCGAATTGTTTTATTGGGATCGGTGAGCAAATAGCCTTGTCGAAAAAATTCACCTTCGGGTCTTTCTAGTTTCTCCCACTCGTTTTTATGTACTAAAAACTTCTTCTCTATTTCTACGCCCATTTTAATTTGTAATTCTTTTTAAGTCAGAATTTGCGCTCGAAATTACGAAATATTGATGGAGTGATTGACTAAATTAATTGGGATTTCATTAAAAATAATTCCCATTTTTCAGGCGGAAATCAGGAAGTAAAATCTACCTTTGCGCTATTCTAAAAGTCAAGTTATTTAGTACCGTTTTGATTAAAATATCCTTCCGATTTTAATGTTCAAAGATCCTAAATTAGTTTTCGCACTCATCACGATCGCCATTGTTTGGGGAACCACTTTTCTGGGAATCCGAATTGCGGTAGAAACTATTCCACCTTGGTTTGTGGCGGGATTGCGTCAGTTTTTAGCTGCAATCATTTTATTAATTATTCTTATTTTTTCTAAAAATCTTCAATGGATTGGCTGGAAAAATTTTGGAAATCAAATTGTTTTGGCCTCCCTCATGCTCATCGTGGCCAATGGAATGACGACCGTGGCAGAAAAACATTTAACGAGCAGTTTGGCATCTTTAATCAGTGCTACTTCTCCACTTGCCGTATTTATCCTAAGCATCTTTTTCAGTCTGCAAAAATTTACCATTCGCGGGTTAATTGGTGTTCTGCTTGGTTTTTCTGGTATCTTGTTTATTTTTAAAGATGGATTGCAAGATTTACTGAATCCAGAATATCGCATGGGCGTAATCTTTATGTTTTTTGCCATTTGCGGATGGGCGTTTGGAACCATTTACACGAAGAAAATCAATCATATTCCCCAAAATATTTCTCTGAATCTTTTTTATCAGTTCGCTTTTGCAGGCGTGATTCAGATCATTTTTGGTTTTATGTTTACGGACGAAATTAATGTTTCCACCTGGAGTTCAACAAGTATTTTAGCGACGCTGTATTTGGCTGTATTCGGTTCCGTGATTACTTTCTTTGCCTTTCATTTCGCTTTGAAAAAAATTACACCAACGCAAATTTCTGTTCTCTCCTACGTGAACACGATTATTGCCATTTTTTTGGGATGGCTCATTTTGGACGAAGAGATTTCTCTTCCTTTCATCATCGCGACTGTACTTATTATTTGTGGTGTATTTATCACCAATTATAAACCTGGAATGTTTAAAAGAAGCTGAAAATCAATTTCCTAAAATTTAACATTTACACCAAAATTGAAGGTTCGTTTTGCGGCAGGATTGTAAAAGCGATTTCCAAAGGCATTAATATCAAATCCCAAAACATACTCTGAGTTGTAGACATTTTGAATTTGCAGCACAAAATCTATTGTCGATTTTTCTATTTGAACGGGATATCGAAATTGAAGATTACCAATAAAACTGGCTTCAGAAAAAACTGTATTCCCATCATTCAATGGCAGTTTTGAGGTGTAAAAATGGGAATAATCAACGCCAAAATTTTTGAAAAAAGTAAAATTTATTAAGCTGCTTAAACTTGTTGCTGGAACACCCGTTAAATCATTTCCAGAAAAATCTGAATCTCCTTTTGTATAATTTCCAAATTTAAATTGGTAAAAATTCCCAGAAAATCTAAACTTTAAGCGTGAAAAAAAATGATTTTGCAGATCAAAATTTTTGGATTCCAATAAAATTTCTAAACCTTTTTGCACGGTATTCCCCTGATTGATAAAAAACTCTTGACCACCCTCATTTTGTCTTCTCACAATAGCATCCTTCAAACGAAAATCAAAATAACTGGCTTCTGCAAAAAATACCTTTCCAAATTGTTTACGCAGTCCAACTTCTTTATTCCAGCCATATTCGGGAATCAAAGTCATATTAAATTCCTGCGTAGAAGAGCGAATTTCTTCATTGTTTGGGGCAGAATTTCCCTTTCCAACTTTTGCCCGTAGAGAAAAGCCTCGACCTAAAAGATAAGTGACTCCAAAATTGGGTAAAATCTGATCTTTAAATTGTACATTTCCGGTTTCCCCTGCTGGAGAAATTCTCTTCCAATCATAAGAATTAGAATTTAAACTCACAGAGATATCCGTGAACAACCTTTTATCTAAATTTAATTTTTGGGAGAGAAAAAAGAAACCTGAAGTATTTTTCAGCTCATCAAAATTCTGCGGTTCATCTTTAAAACCTTTATTGTTGTCGTAATTTTTAAGAAGGATATTACTTTTTCCACCTTCATATCCAAATCTCCATTCTGCAGCCGTTGTGGCCCAATTTTTCTCATAATTTAGATGCGTTCTTAAGGCATAATTGGTCTCAAAACGATTTTCGAAATTGGTGATAAAAGGATTTTCAAAATCCACATACGATCCTTGAATCAAAATAAAATGAGTAAGTCCAGACGCAATTTTAAACTCGTGACTGAGGCCACCTAGAATCATTTTATTTCTAATTCCCGCATCTTGTTCGAGAGCTCCGGGTAAAGTTCTAGTTGCAAGTCGCGCTTGTTTTCTATCGCTTTCCATTTGTTCTAAAGTGAGTCCGCCTGGAGTTTCATAGGATAAATCGGAGACCAAAACCATTGCTTTTAAATTCGCATTTTCAGCATATTGAAAATGATCTTTCAGGAAAAGTTGTTTCCGCTGAACCGCCGATTGTTCGCGATAAGAATCTGATTGGTAATAGTTTTGAAAGATCTGGAAGAAATGTTTTCCGCTATTTTTCGAAAAATCAAAACTCTGATTAAAAGTTCCATAACTGCCAAGGGAAATATTGGATGATAAATTCTCAGTTGCTCTCGTTTTGAGTAACAATGTTCCGCCAGTTACGGCACCGAAATCCCCACTTTCAGGGCCTTTAAAAATTTCCATTCTGTTAATTAATCCTGGAGAAAGCACGTTGAAATAAGTGTTTCCCGAGGCGTCGGACAAAATAAATTCATCTAAATAAACCTTCACATTTCTCACACCAAAAGGCGACCGCAAGGAACTTCCACGCACGGCAATACGATAACTTCCGGGTGATCTTTCTTCTACTCTGCTGCCAGGATTTTGATTAATGGATTCCAATAAACGTTCTGCCGTATTGGTATTCAAAAGATTTTGAGAAATTACACCTACCGATTTTGTGGAGCCAATGAAAGATGTTGGTTTTTTGTAGGCGTCAATCTGAACTTCAGAAATAAGGGTGGCCGAATCACTGATTTGCCCAAAACTCAAACTGGAAATTCCGAAGAAAAATAGAAGTAAAAATTGATTCATTTGATTTACGCTAGAAGAAAACATTTACTCTGAAACTACTTTTGTCATGGATTTAATTTGAACCAGCTGCTTCAATAATTCTTCCCGAGAATTTGCTAAAACATTGATGTGACCCATTTTTCTACCGGGTTTGGTTTCGCCTTTTCCGTACAAGTGAACATAGGCATTTGGAAGTTTCAGCACTTCTTCTATTCCTTCGTATTTTACTTTTCCCGTGTGATTATTTTCTCCAACCAAATTTAACATTCCCGAAAAACCATTAGGAGAAGAATCTGCCAAAGGAAGATTTTTCAAGACGCGGTAAAATTGTTCAAATTGGGAATTCGCATTTCCTTCTTGCGTTTGATGTCCAGAATTATGCAATCTAGGTGCGGTTTCGTTAACCCAAACTTTGCCCTTTTTATCCAAAAATAATTCGATCGCAAATAAACCTTCACTATCCGCTGCGTCCATAAATTTTTCTGCAATTTGATCTATTTGATTCTGAACTTCTGAAGAAATATCGGTAGGACAAATGTTGAAATCCAACAAGTTCAATTTAGGGTCTGCAACCATTTCTGTCACAGGAAAACTTTTAATTTCTCCCTTTTCATTTCTTGCAATGATTAAGGACAATTCTTTCTCAATATCAACCAAATTTTCTAAAACTGAGGGCGCATCCCACATTTTGGCAAGATCAGTTTCAGACATAATGACTTGAACTCCTTTACCATCATAACCGCCTGTGTTTAGTTTTTGAACAAAAGGAAATTTCAGTATGATTTCGTCATTCAGGGATTGTATTGTTTGAAAATCAGGACTTGGAATATCATGATGCTGATAAAATTCTTTCTGGAGTATTTTCTGTTGAATAATTTTGATGATTTTGGCAGATGGAATCACTTTTACGCCGTGATTTTCCAATGCTTCCAAACCTTCTACACTTACATGCTCAATCTCAATGGAAACGACGTCTTTGTCTTTTCCAAAATTGAAAACATCTGCTTTATCATTAAAATCACCGACTGTAAAAATGGAGATTCCGGCACAAGAACAGGAAGAACTGGGATCAAGAACATAGATTTCATCATCATATTTTAAAGCCTCTTGAATTAACATGCGACCTAATTGACCGCCTCCTAAAATTCCAATTTTCATCTTCTTATTTTAATTTACTGATTTTTAAATAGCCAATATAGGTGAAATTCTCCTGATTGATTTCTTCTGATTTCTCCAAGATGATTGCATATTTTTCTTTCATTTCTGCGGGCAAAATATCGCTGACTTTGTAGATGTCATCAATGTCTACTCCAAATTTATCATCAATATGACTTGGGGCAGCTTTGAAACCGAAGGTTTTGTAAAATTCTGTTTTCTTTACGCGCTTAATTACTTGCGCCATGGTAGATTCTACCATTAAATATTTGGCATGGAACTCTTCAAAAATGCCGGGTTTATAACCGCCAAGATTAATGAAATAAATATGATTTTCTTTTTCATCACCGTTTTTTTCTACAATTTTTAATTCATAACCATCAACAAATTTCACTTCTTGATAACAGTCGATGTGAATTTTACCGTTGGCTTCTGGCCAGAAATTTTTCATGGCTGGAACTAAATCTTTCAAATTTTCTGCAATCCCAAAAAAAACATCGTGCTGCTCAATATTTCTGTTTTTGGGTTCGGCTCCGAGGAGGATATAAAATAATTTCATTTTCTATTTTTCATAAAATTCTAAGAACAAATCATGGGGATAATGAATGAAGAAAGATTTCTTTGCCTATTAATCAACGAGACGAACTTTTTCGCAATTCAAATCCCCTGAGCACCGTTACTATTTAGATGCAGAAATTTTTTCCTGAAAAAAAATATTATTTAAAACAGCCTCCGCTTTTAACTCCGTTTCTGCCCACTCCTTTTTAGGCTCACTATTCGCGGTAATTCCGCCACCAACATAAAGAAAGGCCGCATTATTTAAAAATTCTGCACAGCGTAAATTTACAAAATATTGAACCAGATTTTCGCTTTCTACTTTGATGTAACCTGCATAAAATTTGCGATTATAATCCTCAAAATTTGCGATTGCATTTTTGCAAAATTCTTTGGGTATGCCACATACAGCTGGAGTTGGATGCAGTTGAGAAATTAATTCATCTAAATTTTCTGCTTTAATCTGTACCTTAAAATCAGTTCTTAAATGTTTAATATTTCCAGAAATATGATCTTTAGTTTCGGAGATTTTAATACGTTCTGCAGGTTTTTCCAGAATTCCGGCAACAAAATTGGTTACGGTTTTTTGCTCTTCTAGTTCCTTGCTGGTCCATTGCTCATTTGTAGGAAGTGTCCCCGCAAGACTCATTGTTTCGAAGGAATTGGTTTGCTTATCAAATTTTCCTAAAACCTCGGAAAAAGCGCCCATCCAACATTTTCCCTCTTGAAGAAAAACATAAACAAAGGCATTTGCATAAGCTTTGCATAAGTTTAAAAAAGATTCCGATAAATTCACCTCTAAACCATTATATTTCAATATTTTTTTACGAGATATCACTAATTTGGGAAGTTCATTTTTTTTCACAAATCGAATGACTTCCGCAATTTTGTTTTGGTAATCATCTGCGGTCTCTGCTCTAAATTCAAGGAGTGTATTTGCAATATGACTGCTGGTCAAGGGCTTTGCTAGAAATTCTTCCCTGCTAATTTCTGTGGTTTTTCCTTTGAAATTTAACAGCGTTTCTTTGTCAAAAGGTACAAAAGATACTGCGGTGTTTTCCGAAGAAAAATCGGTAGTTAAAATGGTTTCGGAGAAGGGAAATCGAAAGTAAAGCATGAGATTCGTAATAAGTTCCGCGCTATAAATTTATTGGCGTGCAATAATATTGTTGGTCATGGTGGTGTGATTGATCAGGTGTCCTTTTTCATCCCGAATTTCTATCTCGGAAACGTGCATGGTATTCCCTTTTCGAATGAATCTGGCTATTCCCGTGACAATTCCTGATTTTTTGCTTCGTAAATGATTGGAATTAATATTGGTTCCAACAGGTGCAAATTTTTCAATATTCACGTGCAAAACCGATAGACAAGAGCCCAAAGTTTCTGCAAGCACACAACTTGCTCCGCCGTGCATAATCCCATAAGGTTGATGAACTTTTGGCGTTACAGGCATGGTTGCCGTTAAGCTATCTTCGGTAACGTCTGTAAATATAATATCTAAAGTTTTACCCAAATTTTCGCCGCCCCAGTTGTTTAATCGGTCTAAAACTTCTTGCTTATTTTCCATAATTTTCTGGATCTTGTAAAATGATGAGTTAGTAAATACCTGTCGTTTTTTTACTCTTGAATACTGTAATGTTTGGATTTTAAAAAATTTTCGGATTCCATTTTTCTGGATATTTCGGCGTAATTTTTTTGTAATACTCTTCCATTTCGTTCATGATGTCTTCATAGGTTCGGGTTTCCAAATCTTCAACGGAAATTTTATAACCTAAATGAATTTGTTTGGTGCGAAAATCCCCGGCGGAAACTACGATAGGAACTTTTGCCGCGAGAGCCATATGATAGAAACCTTTCCGCCATTTTGGCACCCAACTTCGCGTTCCTTCTGGGGTGATGACCAAACTGAAATCATCTTTTGCAAACTGTTCTACTACAAATTTTATCAAATCATTTTTCTGCGAACGGTCGATTCCAACACCCCCCAAAGCCTTCACCAAAAAACCATACCAAGCTTTGGTGTGTTCGTCTTTGATAATGACTTTCAAAGGTTTTTCTAATGACCAATAGGCTAAGTTACCGAGCAAATATTCTTCATTCGCCGTGTGAGGTGCTACCACAAGTATACAGCGGTTCAAGGTTTCTACATCACCTTCAAGGACAACCTTCCAGCCAATTAATTTCAATATTAACTTCGCAAATAATTTTTTCATAGATATAAACTTAGACTCGGATTTAAACAAAAAAGTATAACCAACATGCAGCGGTTATACTTTGTAAATATATTGATATTATTTTTTCTAAAACAAATTGCTAACGAAATCTACAATCTTAATCGCGATTTCAAATACGAACTGTACCATATTGTAGTAATTTTAGTGTTAATGAAATAATTAACTGCACGAAATTAGTAATTTAAATGTTGATACAAAAGATTGTGCTGTTAAATTTTATTTAAATTTTAAGAGAACAAGCGAAAAGCGAAGTTTTCTGGGATCAAAATCCTCTTGAGGAAAGATTTAGCTAGAAGTTTCGCTTTTGCTTATCCACTCTCATTAGTTGGTTCTGATGGATACCTCTTTCTTTCCGCTATTAATAGAGATGTCTACACCTTTCACATTGTCAAAATCATCTTTTATTGAATCAATCATCCGATCTGCTTGTTGCTTTGGAACTTTTCTTCCGTTGATGATCACACTGTCTTTATCATTCTCATTATACTGAATGTTTGAACCATTGATATTAATTCCTTTTTTACCGATGACAATATTATTTGAGCCCGTGTTATTATCTTCGAAAGAATTATTATCCGAATCGTCTTCCAAGTCCAAGACGTTGTCTCTTACTTTGAAAATCTTAGTTTGTTTGGGAACGACCAGCTCATAATTCACATTGTAATCACGGAATCGCTGATCGTATGGGTATTTCATAAAATTAGGGAATAAGATTCTGTTACCCTGAATTTCTACAGGAACTTCTAACTGAACCGGAATATTATAACCTTTTCCATCTTTTTTAATAATCAGGTATGGTGTTATCACATCTGATTTTCTAGTGACGTCAATCGAGGGGTAATCTTGTTCATACACGAATTTCTTATCAGAAAAAATATCGTCATCATAAGCCGTGAAATTTTGTGGAATCGTAACTTGCTTCATATCAATGTATAAACTATCAGAAGTGGTGCTGATTTCAACATTTTGAGTATCTTCTTTATTCCCTTTTAAGAAGGCTTGATTTTTTGCCATACTTAAACCAAAGTAAGCTCCAAGGGCCATCAAAATAATAAACAATGCACCAATCACCCATCCGATATTTCTCAATCTTGTTTTAGGAGAAAAAAGTTTAATACTAAGTAAGGTAAATATAATGGCTGGAATTAACGATCCGATGATAATAATTACGGATAAAATTCTGTATAAACCATCGTCACCAAAATAGAATTTCATTTCATTCGCACCTGGAAAGTTAGAATCTACACCAAACATTCCGACCAATACGAATACTCCAATAATGCTGCTTACGGCCATTATAGCAAAGATCCCACCCAGAACATATCTCACTACATTCCAGATTCCGTTTCCGGCATTGTTAATGTACGGTTTGTTCTCCGTATACATTTCTCCAACTCTTTGGGTAGATTCATTCGCAAACTGAACTAATTTATTGGATTCACTTTTTAGGTTATCAAAGTTCATGGGCTTTCCCTGCATTTTTAAAAAATCGGTTGCCGTTTCTGCTTTAGGTAGAACAATCCAGAGAATTACGTAGATAATTCCAATTAAAGTAGTTGAAATTGCAGCGGTAAAAATCCCTAATATGGCAATTCCTAACCAAATTGCACGCATTGCGGTAACATCCATTCCAATGTACTGTGCTAAACCTGCACAAACCCCAGCAATTTTTTGTTTTTCTGGATCGCGGAAGAGTTGTTTGTTAAAGGTTGCATAGCTTGCAGTGTTTCTTTTCGCATTCGCGGAAGATTCTGAGTAGTAAGCTTGTTCTTGTTCTTCAATCTGCTCTGGCTGACCGATTTGAGAAATTACTTTTTCTACGTCTGTATCATTAATAACTTCACGTTTGTTCAACGTTTCATTAAAAATTTCTACCATTCTGATCTCGATATCATGCATTACTTCATCTGCTTCTGTAACATCTAAAGAATTTCGCAGGGCTGCAAGATAATCGCTGAGTTTAATGTACGCATGCTCCTCGATAATGAAAGAGAAACCGGCGAGTCCTATTGAGAGTGTCTTGTTCATAGTTTTAAGAATTTAAATCGAGGGAGTTTCCTGGGGCTTCCTTCTCGGTGGTGTTTTTAGTAATTTGATTAACAGAATTGGTTAATTCTTGCCAAGTGGAGGATAGTTCTGTAAGAAATAATTTTCCTTTCTCCGTGATCTGGTAATATTTTCTGGGTGGTCCTCCAGTAGATTCCTCCCATCTGTAGGAGAGAAATTCACTATTTTTCAATCTTGTGAGGAGCGGATAAAGAGTTCCCTCCACTACATCTAGTTTTCCTTTTTTCAGTTCATCAATCAAATCAGAAACATACATTTCTCGCTGATGGATCAAACTTAAAATACAGAATTCCAGAATGCCTTTTCGCATTTGCGCTTTGGTGTTTTCTGTGTTCATTATTATTAAATTTTTAATTTTTTTAAAAGTAAAACAGAGGTCTCTCTCAATCTTACTATGCAAAGATATGTTATTATTTTAGTATTATGCAATACAAAGTAGTAAATATTTACATTTATTTTAAAAATAATTTTCGATCACCCGTATGGAGTTCATTTTAAAGCCTATTACCATTACATTTTACCCCATTAATAAAATCAAATTTATTTTATGTTGAATCCAAAAAAAATCCGCCTCATTGCTGAGGCGGACTTTATAAAGTAGCAATTTTGTTTAAAATATTACTTTTTGATCGCTTTAATTGAACGAACTGAACCGTCTTCCATGTTAAGATTAACAATGTATAATCCAGTTTTCAAATCAGAAACCTGTAAAGTTGCACTAGGTGCCATTACTTTAACTTGTCTTCCAGACATATCACTAATAGAAATTGATTTAACTCCTTTTACATCAGAAATATTTAATACATCTTGGAATGGATTAGGGTAAACAGCTACTGTAGATTTAGTAACTGCAGCCGTAGCCAATGTTTCTTTGATTTCTAAAGTATAATCTTCAACTTGACCATAGGTAGAAGTTCCGCAAGCTGTATTATTACCGCCAATTAGAGGATAGTTCAATCTTACTCTCATTCTGGTGTTTCCTAATTTTGCGGTGTTAGGAATTGTAATGGTCCCAGTTGATGTTGCTGCAGGAGCAAGCGTTACTTTTTCTGTAGCATCATCAAAGTTCCCATCTTGGTTGTAATCAATCCATACATAAGTCTCATCACTATCAAAACCACTAATGGTTACTGCTACTCCATAAGAGCTGTTTCTATTAACAGGTGCTGCAGATAGAGCTGTAAAGTCTTCATATCCTGCTGTAGATGTAGATGGATTGTTAATAACAGTACCTAAAGTAACATTGCTGATTTTTTCAAAAGAAGTACTTGTAGCACCTGCTGTACAATAAACCGCTGCAGCAGCTGTGAAACTAATCTCTGTACAAGATTGTGCCTCTCCGATTGTGTTGAAAGGAACTACTTTCGCGTAATACATTGTACCTGCTGTTAAAGAAACTTGATAAGATGTACCATTTACGGTAACACCATTTAAAATATCTGTTCCATTTGGAGTAGTACCTACGAATAATTTATATCCAGTTGCAGTTGCTGCTGGAGCCCAAGTCATCAATCCGTTTGCTGGGAAATTTGTAGATAAGTTTGTAGGCGCTGTAAATGTAGTACACACCGGTGCTACACTTGCTACTGTAACAGATACTGAGTAATCCTCAGTTTGTCCATTAGTCATATTTGCACAAGGATCTGTTAATGTTGGTTGTAAAACTGCACCTCCACCTTGGAAATTATACTTTACTCTCATTCTTTTAGTCCCTGGTGTTACTCCACTTGGAACAGCGATAGATCCTGATAAGTTAATTGGATTACCTGAACCTGAAACGAAAGGTGCATTTTGGAAATATTTCTCATTGGCATCATTAAAGTCACCATCTTCATTCCAGTCAATAAATGCAGCCATGGCAAAAACATTTGTTCCTAATCCCGTTCCGATCGCAGTTAAATTATAACTTGTACCAGTTACAACATTAAATACAGTAGAAGTAAAATCTTCATAAGCAGGTGCACCTGTAGCCGCCGAGGAAGTATTAGTAACACCATTTAAAGTTACTGACGACAACGGATACACTGTAGAACTAGCTGTAATACCACCACAGTAAGCAATTGTAGTATTAGTGGTAAATGAAATTTCTCCACATGATTGAGCATCACCGATTGCATTAGATGGCACTACCGAAGCGTAATATAATGTAGATTTCGCTAAACTTACATTTAAACTTGTTCCAGCCACTGTTCCAGCGAACAATTCTGATCCCCCTGGAGTTGTACCTACTTTAACTTTATAGTTAACTGCAGTTGGCACAGCATCCCAAGTTATTTTACCAGTACCTGCACTAATTGTAGATCCAGCTACGGGAGCAGTAATAGTAGTGCATGCCGGAGCTGTAGTTACCGTGTTATCTTGGGTAATCAAGATATCATCTAAGAAAATTCCTGCATTTGCAGTGCCTGATCGAACAAACCAAGCTCCGATACCTACAATTGCACCTGGCTGAATAGCGCCCGTTGGTACAGCAGCAATTAAAGTGCTGCAGGTTGTAAGTTCAGCGGTTGTAAGTGTTACAGGTGTTCCTACATAATTAATAGACCACTGGTTAGTAGCTGAATTAAAAACAAAGTAAGCCGGATAAAGTGTTCCTGCTACACCGGCTGCTTTTTTATAACTCACTCTAAAATCAACTCTCTGACCGTTACTAGTCTGACCAATTGTACTTAAGTCAATCATAAAACCAGTTTGTGATAAAGATGCTGTGGTTAAAAGCTGGCCACCAAAACCACCTTGACAAGCTGCACCTGCGGTTTGACTACCGCCACCAAATTGCTTGTAAATTGTGGTATTATATCCTGGATTTTCAAAATCCCCAGTGTAAGTATACTGAGCACTTGAACTAATTCCTAGTGCTAAAAAGCACGATAGTAAAAATTTCTTCATAATAAAATAAATTTGTTAAACATGTCAAAACTAATAATTTTAATCCATTTATACCTTATAAAATCTCACAAATAGACTAAAATCAATAAATTATTCATAAAACGCTTCTGCTATTTTTGTGCGCTGCAGAAGCAGGTACTATTCTAGGCATTGTATTTCTATATTTTACTTAAAAACTTTCCAAATTAACAGTGCGG
The DNA here is from genome assembly GCF_035984805.1 of Chryseobacterium sp. MP_3.2. Classification (NCBI taxonomy): domain Bacteria; kingdom Pseudomonadati; phylum Bacteroidota; class Flavobacteriia; order Flavobacteriales; family Weeksellaceae; genus Chryseobacterium; species Chryseobacterium sp. MP_3.2. The sequence continues at coordinate 42,835 of NZ_JAXCHW010000009.1, forward strand.
TTTAACCTCCTGTTTTCCGCCTGCAAGTCGTCAATTTTTTGCAAAAGATGGTTCAAAACTTCTAAACCCGCTAAATTAACTTCCAAATCATAATGCCAATTCGTGAATTTTTCAAAAGCTGGAAGTTCTTCGAAAAGTAAATACGTAATTTGATTTTCACTCTCCGTTTTTACTAAGCCTGAATCTTGCAGCGCATTAAAAAAATTGATCTCAATCCCATAGATTTCTACGAGTTTTTCGCGTGATATTCGATTGCTCATTTTTGTAAATTTTTAATTTGTTCAAATAATTCCTTTTGCTTCTCCGATAGATTTTTCGGAATGTTCACTTTATAGGTGACTACTAAATCTCCAAATTCTCCCTCTTTTTTATAGACGGGGAATCCTTTTCCTTTTAATCGAACTTTTGTTCCGCTCTGTGTTTCTGGTTTTACTTTTAAGTTCACATCGCCGCTCAATGTGGGAATTTTGACTTCACCTCCTAAAATCGCCGTGTACAAATCTATTTCTACTTCGGAACTTAAATTATTCCCTCTTCTTTTAAAATGAGAATCTTCCTTTATATTAAAGGTGATGATTAAATCTCCAGCCGGACCACCATTAACACCGGGATTTCCGTAACCGCTTAATTTAATTTTCTGGCCATCTTCTACTCCAGCAGGAATGGTTATCCGCACTTTTTTTCCATTGATGTCAAAAGTTTGTTGATGAGTTACCGCTACATCCTTTAGATTTAAATTTAATTCTGCAGAAACATCTTGCCCTTTAAATTTTCCCGACGCACTTCCGCGGGAACTGCGACCGAAACCACCTCCATTATTTCCTCCAAACATATTCTGAAAAAAATCTGAAAAATCTTCACCTTCGCCAAAATCTGCGCCGGAGTAACCGCCGCCTCCCTGGCTTTGATACTGTCTTTGTTGTTGTTGTTCCGCTTGTGCATATTGCTCCCCATGTTTCCAATTCTCACCGTATTGATCATACTTTTTACGATTCTCTGCGTGGCTGAGAACTTCATTCGCCTCGTTCAGTTCTTTAAATTTTCTCTCTGCTTCTTTATCACCCGGATTAACATCGGGATGATATTTTCTCGCGAGTTTTCGGTAGGCTTTTTTTATTTCCTCCGAACTTGCAGATTTACTAATTCCTAAAATCTTGTAATAATCCATGTAGGCCATAATGCGATGCTTTTTTCAAATTTACAAAAAATCAAAATGCCTGGTCTTTAAAAATTTACTATTTGTTTTTCGTAGCAAAAGGTTTTTAAGGCTTTAGAATTACACTTTGCATCCCTGCTAATTTTCAATTTGTTTGTAAATTCACCTGATGAAAAAGCTGACATTGATTTTCTTAGTATCATTTCTCCTAGGTTGCAATCAAAAGTCCACCGAAGAAAAGACTTCGAAAATGAACGAAATAAAAAATCTGCCGGAAGAAAAACCTTTGGTAGAAAAGATTTCGCCCGAAGCTAAAACCGAAGACATTTTTCGCGCCCTCAACGAGGAGTTACTTTTACTATTAAAAAATAAAAATTTCCAGAAGTTTGCAGAATATATTCATCCCGATAAAGGAATTGCTTTTTCGATGTACGCTTACCTCAACCCAGAAAGAAACAAGCATTTTACGAAAGCTGAATTTTTACAATACAGCTCAACTTCCACAAAATTTACGTGGGGAACAAAGGACGGAACAGGCGATTTGCTGCAGCTTCCCATTCAGAATTATATAGAACAATGGGTGTTCAAAAAAGATTTTAGTAAGAGTGAATACGCTTTTGACTCTGTTCTAAAGTCTGGTAATTCCCTAAATAATCTAAAAGAAGTCTATCCTCAAAATCATTTCACCGACAATTACATACCAGGCAGTGAACAGTACGCAGAAATGGATTGGAAAATCCTGCGTTTCGTTTATGAGGAAATTGAAGGCAAAATTTATTTAGTTGCGGTGATTAATGATGAATGGACGACCTGATTTTAATCGAAACTATTTTATTCTGCCTTTTTAAAATTTACATTTATCTTTGATCAAATTTATTGGGATTATGGAAGTTTTAAAAAACTATTCGGGCATTATTTTACTTTTAGGAGGAATCATTCTGGGAAGTTTGGTGGGCATTTTTTTTCCTGATGTGGTTCCATTCCTGAAACCTTTGGGAGACATTTTTTTAAATCTTTTATTTGTAAGTGTAGTACCGCTAATTTATTTTGCGGTGGCTAATTCCATCGCAAGTGTAGAGAAAGCTGGAAAATTCGGGAAGATTATTTTCTCTATGATTTTCACCTTTTTGCTTTTCATTATTGTTGCTGCCCTATTTACCATAGCCGCGGTCTATTTTTTCCCAACCGAAGCTTTACCGTCTACTTCCCAAGAAACCATTGAAAGCGCGACAGATGAACCGTGGGGAGATAAAATTGTTCAATTTTTTACAGTCGGAGAATTTTCAGAATTATTTTCTCGTCAAAATATGCTTGCCCTTTTAATTTTTGCGTTTCTCACCGGAACTGCGGTCAGAAAAGCAGGGGAAGCGGGAGAAGTTTTTCGTTCTTTTTTAGCTTCTGGTTATGAAGTGATGAAAGAATTACTTTTGATCGTGATGAAAATTGCACCCATCGGTTTAGGAGCGTATTTCGCGTATCAAGTTGCAACAGTTGGACCGCAACTTTTTGGATTTTATGCGAAACCCCTTGGTTTATATTACACTTCAGGAATTGTCTACTTCTTTGTTTTCTTTACGATTTATGCCTTTGTAGCCAAAGGTAAAATCGGAGTTCGCCAGTTTTGGAAAAGCAACATTTACCCAAGTTTAACCGCAATTTCCACCTGCAGTAGTTTCGCCACAATGCCTGCAAATTTACAAGCAGCGGCAAAAATTGGCGTCCCTAATGCCATCGCAAATTTGGTAATTCCTATTGGAAGTACGCTGCACAAGAATGGATCTTCCATGTCTTCTATTGTTAAAATTTATGTCGCATTTTTGATTATCGGCAAGGATTTTTTTGATCCTATGAATTTACTTTTAGCCATCGGAATTACTGTTTTTGTGAGTATTGTGGCGGGCGGTATTCCCAACGGCGGATATATTGGAGAAATGCTGATGATTTCTGTTTACCAATTGCCACAAGAAGCCATACCTGCTGTGATGATTATAGGAACTCTGGTGGATCCTTTGGCAACCGTGCTTAATGCAACCGGCGATACGGTCGCGGCCATGTTTGTGACGAAAATCTCTGGAGAAAAATTCGAAGTTCCAAAGGAAGTTATACTATAATTTTCCTGTGAAACTTATCGCTTATTCTTTAGTGGAAATAAATGTAAGCCACATTTAATATGTGAGTTAAAAAAAAGGATAGTCTCCAACAACATAATTTGAGCAATGTTGAGAAATTTGACCATCAAAAAGCAGTTTGCTTAAATCATAAAACTTAAAAGGGTAATAGAATCCGAAAAATAAATCCACAAAAAAAGGCCATTTCTCTCGAAATAGCCTTTTCTACTTTATTCAACTCAATTATTTATAAGATTCAATCGTTTTATTAATCAAGTCAATTTGCTTGTTAATCGTAGGACTTGTCGGATTGGCTTTTAAAACCACCATCTTTTTGGCGAGTCCATCTTGTAAAATCTTTACAATCATCATTTTCGCTTGCGGGTTTTGAGCAATTTGAGATTTTACCTGACCCAAAATTTTGGTTACATTTTCAGTAGCCTTCAAGTTATCTGAACTCATGATCCAATTAAAGCCATCTTCTGCAGCCGCACCCAATTCTGGATTTTGGAATTTTAAAAACGGATAAAATGCAGCCGTTGAAGCGATCGCGGGCATTTGTTTTTCAATCTTATTTTTCACAATAACCGGCAACATAGTCGCGATCAAATCGTCGCTGGCTCCTTCTAAATCAATTTTATCTGCTAAAGCAACTACTCTTACTGGATCAATTACCGAAATGGCAGAAAGTGAATTGGCTTTTACTGCATTGGAAACCGCATTCATTCCTTTTTCAAAAAGGGGTAAATATTTTTTGTCTTTCGTCTTCGCTAAAGCAGAGAGTGCCTCACCTTGAACCAAAGTTTTCGGATCATTGGAGGCCATTTTTTCTACTTCCGAAAGCATTGCTTTTGCTTGATCAGCTTTAGATAAATCTAATCCAGTCAAAGCTTTCATGCGAATTCTAAAGTTGGTATCTTTTAATGCAGCTGCTAAAATTTTCAGGGAAGTGGCGTCTTTTGCAGCATTTTCTGTGGCATAATCCACGGCTTTGTACCTGCTTAAAAAATCCTTCGAATTCTGATATTGCACCATCAATTGTTCCGGTGTTTTGGTATCTGTAAATTCTCCTACCAAAACTCCATCTGCGTTGATATTTACAAATTCTGGATTCTTCGAAACAGAAAAGGTAAAATCATTCTTCTCTTTCGCATTGACCCACACCTTTTTCCGGGCAGGTTTTCCATTTTCGTAAAGATCTATGGCCAAAGGAAACTGGAAATTTTGTCCAATTTGAGTTTGATTAATCGTTACTGTTACTTGTTTTTTAATGGGTTCAAAAGTGGTGGAATACGATAATTTTGGATGACCGTTTCCATAATACCATTGGTTAAAAAACCAGTTTAAATCTTTTCCTGTTACTTTTTCCAAAGACAATCGAAGTTGCTGCGCTTCTCCAGTTCCATATTCATTGGTTTTCAAATAATCTGTAAGTCCGGTGAAAAAGGCATCATCTCCTAAATAATTTCTGAGCATATGAAGTATCAACCCACCTTTCGTGTAAGAAACACCATCAAACATATCTTCTCTGTTGTGGTAATTAAACCGCACCAAATCTTTCGTCACATTAGAAGGATCCATAAAATAGGCTCTGGAATCTTTCATCAATTCAAAATCCGCGTTGTCTTTTCCGTACTTGTGCTCATTCCAAAGATATTGCGAATAGTTGGCGAAAGATTCATTTACGGTAAGGTTACTCCAGCTTTCTGCCGTCACTAAATCACCAAACCAATGGTGAAATAATTCGTGCGCGATCGTATCTTCCCAGCGGTTTTCATCAATTAAATCTCCCGGTTTTTGTTGTGCAGCTTCCTGATGAAGTACTGCAGTCGTATTTTCCATGGCTCCAGAAACGTAGTCTCTAGCGGTCATTTGAGAATATTTTGACCAAGGATAATCATAGTTCAATCTCTTGGAAAAGAATTCCATCATTTCTGGAGTGTTTCCGAAAATCTGTTTCGCGTAAGGCTCAAATTCTTTTTCTACATAATAATCTACGGAAATATTTCTCCATTTGTCTTTAACGACAGCATAATCCCCAACTCCCATAAAAAATAAATAGGGCGCATGTTTTTTATCCATAACCCAGTGGTCTGTTCGCAAACCTTTGGCTTCCTTGGTGGAAGATTTCATCAATCCATTCGATAAAGTCACGTATTTATCCGGGACGGTCATGTAAATTTCTTGCGTGGTTTTTTGATTCGGTTTGTCTACAGTTGGAAACCAGGCTGAACTTGCCTCTGTTTCGCCTTGGGTCCAAATCTGCGTGGGTTTATCTGCATCTGTTCCTTGGGCATTCACGAAATACAAACCTTTCGCATCACTAATTGCGGCGCTGCCTTTCTGCTTTACTTCATTTGGGCGCGCTGTATATTTAATGTAAACCGTGTATTCTTGATTTCTGGTATAGGTTTTATCCAGATTGATAGAAAGCATATCATCTTGATACTGGAATTTTAAAGGTGCTTTTTTTCCTTTCTGATCCAACGCTACTTCATGAATGAGCATTCCTTTCGCATCCAAAATAAGGGAATCACTTGGATAAAAATAAGGCGAGGCAGTAAGCCACTCTTCACCACTCATGTGTTCTTTTTGATAATCAAAACTCACCTTTAATTTGGTGTGTTTCAGCTCTGTTGTTTTGGTGTGGGTTTGTCTGTAAACTTCGGTTCTGCCAGAAGTTTCGGTTTGTGCATACAGATTTGCCGAAAAGAAAACTCCAAGTAAACTAATGGAGATCATTACTTTTTTCATGTGTAATATTATATTTTTTAAGGTTCAATGGAATCAACTATCTCCAGTTGTGTTTTAAACAACTTGTCGATAATGGTAATTTCATTTGCTATTTGGTGAAATTTTATTAAGATTTTTTATTGACGAAGGTTTCGAATAAATCATTAACAAAGGATTCATAATCGCCGCTTTTGAGTTGCTCTTTGCTTTTGTTAACGGCTTTTTTCAAATCACTTTCGGAAGTTTCTTCGTTGATGAGTTCCACTGATTTTATTCCTCTAATTTGAATTAATAATTCCGATAACTTGCCCAAATCGGCATTGTCTTCGAGGTTGATTTTTAATGATTTCATGTCTTCAATTGGTTGAAAATAATTATAAAATGTTACATTTCAATAAATATCGACAAAAACTAAATTGTGATCGGAAATTTTTCGGTCAATCGTTATCATCTCAGCTTTGTACGTTCTATTTCTTAGAAATCCACGTAATAAAAAAAATCTCGCCATCAATGACGAGAAAAGATGGCAAAGCTGCCAAATAAAGGGGGAAACTTTGTCAAAGTTAAAAACTTTGACAAAGTGGATTAAATTGCAACCGGCGCTTTTATTCCCGGATCCGGTGAATAATTTTCTAAGGTGAAATCTTCAAAATCAAAATTAAAAATATTTTTTATATTTGGATTCAGCTTCATTGTAGGTAAAGTTTTTGGCGTGCGAGAAAGTTGTTTTTCTACCTGCTCAAAATGGTTGTTGTAAATATGAACATCGCCGAAGGTATGTACATAATCACCGACTTCTAAATCACAAACTTGCGCCACCATCATTAAAAGCAAAGCATAACTCGCAATGTTAAAAGGCACGCCTAAAAAAACATCCGCGCTTCTTTGGTACAATTGCAGAGATAATTTTCCATCTGCAACGTAAAACTGAAAAAGTGCGTGGCACGGCGCCAATGCCATATTCGGAATCTCCGCAGCATTCCAAGCAGAAACGATTAAACGACGAGAATCTGGATTTTTTTTAATTTGGTCTATGACGTCAGAAATTTGGTCCACAACTTTCCCATCGGCTCCGGCCCAACTTCGCCACTGCGCACCGTAAACAGGACCGAGATCGCCATTTTCATCCGCCCATTCGTTCCAAATAGACACGCCATTATCATTTAAATATTTAATGTTAGTATCCCCTTTTAAAAACCAAAGCAATTCATAAATAATCGATTTTAAATGAACTTTTTTCGTAGTCACCATGGGAAAACCTGCAGCGAGATCGTAACGGAGTTGATAGCCAAAAACACTTCTGGTTCCGGTTCCCGTGCGATCGGTTTTGTCTGTTCCTTGATCTATAATATGTTGAAGTAAGTCGTGGTAATTCTGCATTTTTGCTGGTTGATGGTTGATGGTTGTCTTTGACGAAATTAAAGATTTTACCAAAGATTTTGAATGGTCTGGGTGGAATTATTGAGAGAAAACTGATCACCTTTTTTCTTTCCCATTAATATTTTCCCCAAAGGACTTTCTGTAGAAATCACGAAAATTTTCCATTGATTCAAAATAATTTCGCCCAAAGAAACTGCGATAAAAAAAAGTCCTCTTTCGGTTTCTACCAAAGTGCCCAAGCCTGTGGTTTGATGAAGATTTGTATTTATCGTTTTTAAAGAATTTCTGGCGCGAAGATTTTCATTGAGTTGGACCTGCAAATTATTAATCTCTTGCTGCACCATTTCCCGCGTGGTTTCATACTTGTCTCCCATGGAACTTTTGGTATCATTGTTAGACGCGCGAGTTTCTGAAATAAGACGTTCTAAGTACTCAATTTTTTCCTGCAGTTTGCCGTGAATGAGGGTCAGAATTTCGGGTTTATTCATTGATGATTTTCAATTTAGAAAAAAGTCTCGATTCTTATTTTTGAAAAACGGCGTAATCTCCAGCTTTCATGATAAATCCTTTATCTTGAGAAAAATCACGGTTGGTTTTTTCGAAAACGTCTTTATAAACACCTTTTAATTGATCACCTTTTAGATTGAATTTCACGTCTTCTTTCGCCATATTAAGAACGACTAAAACCTCATCATTTCCATTTTTACGGAGATAGGCTAAAATTTTGTCGTCTGCAGAAGTTTCTAAAAGATAAGTGGTCACTTGAGAATCTCCACCACGCAAGGCGGAATTAGATGATTTTAAGTCCAATAAAGTTTTGTAGAAACTCGCCATTTCATATTTTCCGGTCCATTCAATAGCATCTTTTTCAAAAAATTCTAACCGCTTCAGATTCGGTAATTCCTGTCCAGAATATAACAAAGGAACTCCATTCCAAGTGGCAGAAAAGACTGCCAAAGGTTTTGCGATGAGTCCATATTTTTCATATTCTGTGCCATTCCACGTGTTTTCATCATGGTTGCTTGTAAACCAAGCTCTCATTGAACCATCACCAATGGCAGAATATTTATTGAGTAAATCTTTCAATTCGGAAAGTGGTAAATTATTTTTGTAATAATCCGCTGTTTTATGCATCCAGGTCCAAGAGTAACTGGCGTCAAAAACTTTTCCGTAGTCAGGATTGTCAAGCTCATCAAATTCTCCGATGAAGAAAAGTGGCTTTACTTTTTCCACTTCAGGTCTGGCTTGCTGCCAGAAATCCACTTCTACCCAACTCGCTAAATCGCAACGAAAACCATCAATATTGGTTTCTCTTACCCAAAATTTCATGGCTTCTATCATAGCAAGACGCATTTTTGGATTGCTGTAATCCAACTCAATAATATCATCCATCCCAGAAGCAATCTGAAAGTCATTGGTTTTCGGGTCTTTTAAAAAATATTCTGGATGAGAAACGGTCCACACGTGATCCCAACCCGTGTGATTAGCAACCCAATCAATAATTACTTTGAATCCTAGACGATGCGCCTCATCCACGAAATGTTTAAAGTCATTCATGTTCCCGAATTCAGGATTGATGGCAGTATAATCATGCGCCGCATACTGACTTCCCATACTTCCCTTTTTTACTTTTTGAGAGATCGGTGTTACAGGCATGAGCCACAATGTTTTCACACCCATTTCTTTTAAACGCGGCATTTCTTTTTCGAAAGCCCGAAAAGTTCCTTCCGGCGTGTATTGTCTGATGTTCACTTCGTAAATATTGGTGGTACGTTTCCACTCTGAAGGTAGTTCGGTCATGTTGGTAGTTTTTTGGGTAGAACAAGAGGTGATGCCCACTAATATAATCGCTAAAAAGAGTAATTTTTTCATATAAAAATATTTGAACCAAATATATTAATTTTAAAATCAATTTTCAGCCTCAACTAATTTTGGCAATGAATTTTTTAGCAATGAAAAACCCCGACATCATCGGGGTTTATATTTTGTTTAAAGGTCTTCTTTAGAATCTTCTTCAAAGAAATCATCATCATACCCATCATCCTCGTCATCAAAGGTATCTTCCTCGTCATCAAAATCTCCCGTATCATATCCGTCTTCAAATTCACCAAAAACATCATCTATAATGGGCTTCGGAGTGTTTTTTGCGCGCGCTTTACTTGGTGCTTTTAGTGGCATTTTTCCGAATCTGAAAACAGTAATAGGATAATTTACGGCTGGTTTTTCATCTTGAATTTCCAGTAACTCCGCAAAAAATTCCCAAAGTTCCATAAATCCATATTGGAACTGAACTTTTGAACCTACTGCGGGGAAAGCTTCGTGCAAATAAATGTCACTCATAATTTCTCCATCCCCATCATCACTCATATCCTCTAAAGGGACAGATTTCATCACTACGCCATCATCTTCCAAAATATTGAAAATAGATAGATCCTCGCCAGACAAACTGAAAGCACTCTTAATGCCCAAGTGTAAATTCCAGAGCGTCTGCATGTCTTTTATTTCAACATCGCGAAAAATATCTTCTTTTGCGTCTAAAATTATACGGATTTTATAAACCATTATAACTGAAAGTTTGAATTGTTTTTAGATTTTGTTTCGGGTACAAATATAAAACAATTGCATTTTGGCAAAAAAAAATTAGGCGCGTTATTATTTAAAAAGATTTGCTTACATTTTGACCCCAATCTACTTCGATTTCTCCAGCAAGAAACTGAATTGCGTGCCTTCTAAGTAAACGCTTTTAGCAGAAATATGTTCGCCGTGCGCCTCTAAAATATGCTTTACAATTGCCAAACCTAATCCAGAACCACCATCTTTCCTGTTTCTACTCGTTTCTACTCGATAAAATCGCTCAAAAATTCTGGGTAAAAATTCTGGTTTGATGCCCATTCCATTGTCTTCTACCTCTACGAAAACTTTATCCCGTAAAACGTTGGTTCGAATATTAATTTGTGCCTGATTTCGGTTGGCGTAATGGATGGCATTGGAAATCAAATTAATCAGGACTTGGGAAATTTTATTTTTGTCTGCATTCACATAAATTTGTGCAGAGGAAGTTTGAAGCTGAACTTTAGAATCTTTTCGGTTTGCTTCTAAATCAAAAAGATCAACAATCTCTTTTATCAAAGCATTTAAATCAAAACTGGTAATATTTAAAGTGATGACGCCAGATTCATATTGATTAATCATGTCTAAATCTTGCACGATGGTTAATAGTCGCTCTACAGACTTATCAATTCGGTCCAGGTATTTATCCCGAATGGCAAGATTTTCTACGCCACCCTCAATCAAAGTTTCTACATAGCCCTGAATAGAAAAAAGGGGTGTTTTTAGTTCGTGAGATACATTTCCGAGGTATTCTTTTCGGTAGGTTTCCATTTCTTTCATGGTGTCTAATTCGGTGGCGTTCTTCTGAGAATATTTTGAAACCCGCTCCCCGAATTCTTGGAAATTTAAGTTATAATCCTCTATCGGACTAAACTCATCGGGAAGAATGGTTGAAATTTTCCGAATCTGTCTTTTGCCATAAAAATTAAAGAGTGCATCTAAAATCAAATAATTAAGACCGAAGATTACGATTACCACGGCTATGAAAACGAAGTAAAAACTTTGAATATCATCTACGATAATATCTTTGGAATAGTCAAAAACCAGCGCAACAAAAGACATCACGATGGTGAGAAAAAAAGATGCGAGTAAAGTTAAACGGTGCAACCTCATTGCGCAAAGCTACACAACTAATTTATACCCAATTCCTTTAAGGGTTTGAATGGTATTGATGCCCAATTTTTCTCGCAGTCTTCGGATGTGAACATCAATGGTTCTTTCTCCCACGATGACGTCATTTCCCCAAACTTTTTCCAGAATCTCATCGCGTTTAAAGACTTTTTCTGTGTTGGACGCAAGCAAATAAAGCAGATCGAATTCTTTTTTGGGCAACATAAATAACTGTCCGGCTTTAGAAACACGGAAATTATCCTTGTCAATTATCAAATCACCCAACTCAAGGTTTTTAGAAGTTCCTGCTGCCAGAGAAGTAAGCTGCAGGAGTGCATTTACTTTGGAAATTAAAACTTTTGGTTTAATTATTTTTACGATATAATCATTGGCACCCGCTTCAAAACCGGCCAATTGAGAAAATTCTTCACTTCGGGCAGAAAGGAAAACGATTAATGTTTTTTGCAGTTCTTTTATTTTGCGCAAATCCTGACAAGTTTCTATCCCATCTTTTTCTGGCATCATCACGTCTAAAAGAATTAGATCAGGAATAATCTGTTTTGCTTTTTCGATGCCTTCATTTCCAGTGGTAGCGGTGGAAACATCATAGCCCTCTTTCTCTAGATTATAAGAAATAATCTCTAAAATATCTTGCTCATCATCAATCAAAAGAATCTTTTTCTGTTTCATTTTCTTGTTTTAACCTTTCAAAATTAATCAAATTAAAGATGAAAAATGAGGCCGCATTAATTGTTCATCATAAATTAATATAAACCTGATTCTGTTTAAGATTTCTTAAAGTAAACTTAAGATTGAGTCAACACCAAACGGACTTGCAATTTCTTCCTTTGCATTGAAATTGAAACCAATGAAAGAAGTGATAAAAAAGAGAAAACTGAGTATTGCTGTTTTATTCCTGTTGTCTTCTACAACAATTATTTACGGACAAGAAGCAGAAAAAGACACGATCCGCAAGGAAAAAAACATAGAAGGAGTTACGATTATTTCTAGTGGAAATAAAAAATCTGAAACCGCAATTTTAAGCGATCAGAAAAAAGCAATCATCCAGAAACAAGCGATTGGGGCGGAAGAAATCTCCAGAAAAGGAATTTCTAATGTAGAACAAGGTCTCACAAAAATTACCGGAATTACGTCCGTAAAAGGAAAAGGACTTTTTGTAAGAGGTTTGGAAGAACGATATAACACGCTTTTAATTAACAATCTTGGTTCCCCATCTAATAATCCCTTTCAAAAAATTATTGCGTTGAAGCAGTTTCCCACGGATGTTGTAGGAAAACTCAATGTTTACAAAACTTTTAATTCAGATTTATACGCAGATTTCGCGGGTGCAACTTTTGATATTGAAACTTTGACGTATGACAAACCCTTCAGCAAAATAGAATTTTCTGTGGGTTTTAATTCGATCAGTACTTTTCAGGATCAGTTTAAAATAAATCCAAATGCCAATTCTTTTAACGGTTATCTTGGTCTGAATGACAAAAAAAGAAAATTACCGAATGAAGTGAATGGTTTTAAACCGAGTGGGTATATATTTTCGGCAGATCAATCTCGAGATTCTTTTGGCGAAGGCTGGAATGTGGACAACATTAAATCGTTACCCAATACTAGTTTAAGTTTCACGACGGCGCAAAAAATAAAATTAGGCGAAAATTCTAATTTGGGACTTTTACTTTCCCTAAATCAGGGCGATTCTTACGAATTACACGAAGGTGAAAAAAATCAATTTCGCTTTAATGGAAATGAAATCGATTATAATAATTTACTGAACAGAAAGGAATATACTTACACCTCAGAATCCTCCATTTTATTAGGTTTAGGTTTTAAACACAAAGACACGAAAGTGAATTTTAATGCCATTTTCCTTCAAAACTCGGAGAATTTAATTCAAGATTTTCGAGGTTACAGAAATGGACAGCAAAATCAGCAGGAATTTATCCGAGCCAATCAACAGGATATTTCAAAATTTGTGGATTTGCAGTTAAATGCTTCCCAAAATATTTCTGAACGACAAGAAGTAAAAACTGGAGTTAGTTGGGTCAACAATAATTATCAGCAACCCGATCGAAAGATTTTCTACGGACAAATCACTTCCAATCCAAATGAAATTAATTTGAGTTACGGTGGAAACAATTTGCTGCGTCAATATTTCGATGTTCAGGGAAAAAATTACTTTTCTACTTTCGCAGAATATTCCATTAAACTGGGAGAAAAAGGCGATAAAAAAGAATATCCCGTTCAATTAAATGTTGGTTACAATGGATTTGCGGACATTAGAAACACCTCTTACCGATTTATATTTTCCGCTTTGGGAAATAATCCAGTTGGCTCTGTGAAGATCAATGTGGATTCGCCACAAAGTATTTTTGACCAATCTTTACTTGCAGATAATTTTCATTTTAAAGAAGGTTCAACCTCAGAATATAGAAATAACTTATACCAATTTGTGAATGCAGGTTACCTTAACTTGAATTATAAACCAAGCGAAACTTGGGACCTAATTCTTGGCGGAAGAGTTGAAAACAGCATGAATATTACGCGGTATAAAGAACTCGGAAGCAACAATGTTCCTTTCTTGAACATCACGAAAAATAAATATTTTATCCTTCCATCTCTTGCGGTGAAAAAAAGTCTGAATGCCAATTCTAATTTAAGATTTGCAGCCAGCAAAACCATTACAAGACCGATCCTGATTGAATATATGCCGATTACGTACATCAATCCAGACAATGAAAATATCTTCGGGAATAAAGATCTTACGAACAGTGAAAATTATAATGTCGATTTAAAATACGAATGGTTTCCTACGAGAACGGAATTGGTTGCGGTGAATCTTTTTGGTAAAAAAATCGATAATGCCATTGAAAGATCTTACACCGCTTCGGGAAATTCTAATGGTCAAACGATTACTTTCTACAATGCAAAAACCGCAAATTTATTCGGAATTGAAATCGAAGGAATCTTGGAATTAAACAGGATTTCTGAAGCGTTAAATAATTTTACTTTCGGCGCAAATGCAACTTTCATGTACAGCGATGTGGAACGAAGCGAGGCTCAAAAAAATGAAACCGATGCAGAAGCTAACAGAAAAAGAACTTTGCAAGGAGCCGCTCCTTACACGATCAATGCGGATTTAAAATATGAATTGAAAAATTCTAAAAATCTTTCGCAAACCCTTTCTTTGGTTTATAATGTTTCGGGTAAGAAAATTTATGGAGTGGGTTTTTCTAAACTGGATAATGTGTATGAATTGCCTTTTCATCAACTCGATTTGGTGTACAGCAATCAAATCACCAAAAACTGGAACATCAAAGCAGGTTTGAAAAATCTCTTAAACGCAACCTACAAATTACAAATGGGAGACCGAAGTTTGGTTCCGCTTTCCGCTGATATTTCTTCTTTAAACCTAGAAAATTATGAGGTTGGAACTTCTTTAAACCTAACCGTAGGATACACTTTTTAATAAAACTTTTAAAATTAAATAAAAATGAAAAATAACATCTTAAGCTTATTGGCAGTCGCACTATTGCTCACTACAACTTCTTGTACCATTGATGTTCGGGAAGATAATGATCAGCCCGTAAATACGGGGGGCGGAACTTCTACAACTGTAAGTGTTTTAGACGGAACCGGAAATCTAGGAGGAGAAATCAGCAAAGATCTTTTAATCAAAAAAGGAAATTATACCCTGACTGGAATTGTAAAAGTACAGCCCAACGTCACTTTAACCATCGAACCGGGAGCAAATTTCACTGCATCTACTACAGATGTTAGTGGTTTAGTAGTTCTTAAAGGCGGAAAAATTAATGCTGTAGGAACCGCAGAATTACCAATAGTTTTCACCTCAGACAAAAAAACTCCAGGAGATTGGGGTGGAATTACGTTGTATGGAAATGCACCAATAAAGGCAGTAAATGGCGCTCCAACGGCACTTTCTGAAGATGGAAACAACCAGTATTACGGTGGAGATGATGCAAATTCCAGCTCTGGAACTATGAAATTTGTGCGTGTAGAATTCGGTGGTAGAAAAATTGGAGATGGATCTTCGGAAACCAATTCCATGACTTTTTACGCAGTTGGCGCTGGAACAACTTTAGAAAATTTAGTTTCTTATAAGGGAACGGATGATGGATATGAATTTTTCGGTGGAACAGTTTCGGCAAAAAATTTAGTGTCTTACGGAAATTATGATGATGCTTTCGATTGGCAAGATTCCTGGTCGGGACAATTTAATACGAACTGGTTTGCTTACCAAACGCAGGTTGGAAATTTCGGGATGGAAATAGAGTCTTCTTCAAATGTTGATAATACGGCTCCAAAAATTTCAAATATCACTTTAATCAGAGGAGCCGGAACCAATCCTGAAAGTGCAGGTTCTAATGAAATTTCTGCTATTCAGTTTAAAAAACAAGGAAGTGGAATTTTTTCAAATGTCTATGTTGATGGTTACAAAAACATAGGAACGCAAAAAGCGTATGCCGTTTTAATTCAAGACGCAGGAACGGAAACCAGCCAATTAGTTCCTGGAAAAATAAAAGTAACTCCAGTTTTTGCCACGGCAAATAATGATAATGTGCTTCAGTATGGATATTCTTTTAACACGACAAATCCTTTGACTTACGTCAATAATGCAGCTGTAAAAAAAGTAGTTTTAAATTCCGGAGCGTGGGCAACCGTGAATGGCGTTGATTTATTGGCAGCTTTAAAATAATTTTTTCAATCTTCTTCATATCAAAAAAACCACCGTTTGGTGGTTTTTTTTTGTGTTTAAAGTCTTCGAATTTCTAAAACCACAAAAGTCGAAAAAGTTTTAACTGTAAAAAATATCTTTAGAATGCTCACAAAAAACAAACTGCAGATTCTTTATCGAAAGTATAACATTCACTCTTTAGAAATTGACCTTAAATAATTCCCCCAAAAAATATTAATCTTCAGAAACTTCCCCTTCCTCGTCTTCATATTGCATCAAATAATAAGAAAAGCTAAAATCTTCCAATTCCTCTTCTGCATCTTCCAAAGTCACTAATAAATCTTCGAAAGTTTCCAGTTGTTCCACACTCATATTCACGAATTCTAGGTGCAATGGAAGTTCCGCAAAACCCGTCAGGAAATCATAGAGCGCATCCAAATTATCTCCAAAAAATTCTGGGAGTGTTACTTTTTCTTTCAGTTGTGCATAAAAGTCTTCGTAATCGCCGAGGTCTGTAAAGTCGATGTATGTTGTTTTCATTTTAGGTGATAATTGATAGTTGATAATTGATGGTTGATAAGCTCTGGTAATTTACTTTGCTCTTTTTACTTTTTACTTGGGTCTTCCCTTATTGTTTTTCAAAACTTTTATAATGATTCTTGGTCAAGTAAACCTCGCCATTTTTGGTAAAAACAATGCGGTCTGCATTTCGGTTTCCGCAATTGTAATTCACGTCCGCTTCAAAATATTGCTCGTTGCTCGGTAACAATTTCTCCCGATTACTGAATTTATCTCCTCCGATGGCTTTTCCGGGTAAAACCTCACACAGATTTCCTTTGGAAGGAACCCAACCATTCTTTTTCGCTTCGGATTTTGTCACATAATAATCTGGAAGATTTCGCGTGGCTTTTACATAATTGATGACTTTATCCTCGTTGGTAAGTTCATCAATACTTTCGGGATTTCCAGAAGTTGAAGGATTATTATTCGCAGAATTATCGTCCGTTGAATGATGATGAGATGAGACTTCGCTTTTTGCGGTTTCTTTGTTTTTCTTCTCGATTTTATAATTCTGAAAAATATACATCACTAAAAACGCAGATAATAATCCAATGATAAAAAAGAGGCCGAGTTTGATATTTTGTCTGTTCATGTTTTAGTTGAAAATTGAAAGTTGATAAATAATAGTTGATAGTTGATAGTTGATAGTTGATAGTTGATAGTTGAAAATTATTAATTCTTAAAAAACTTTTATTGCTTTTCTAATGTGATTTTGATTCTTTATTCTTGAATCTTGGATCCCGCAACTCGCAACTCGCAACTTAACGCCAAATATCTGGAATATTACAAACCGGAATAGACTGAATTTTATGTTGCGCCGCATTATTCATTCTTTCGAAAATTTTATAAACTTCTAAATCACGACCTTCATAATCTTCCGCCGTTTTTATTCCATATTCTTTCTGAATTTTTTCCAGCTCTGGATAAGTCGCACCAATTTGCTGTTCATCCGTTCTATCTACGTCCCAAAGTCCATCCGTCGGAATGGCGTTTTTAATGACATCTGGCAAATTGAGACTTCTGGCCAGTTCATAAACTTCCGTCTTATACAAATCCGCAATCGGGGAAACATCTACTCCACCATCGCCATATTTTGTGTAAAAACCGATGCCAAAATCTTCTACTTTATTGCCCGTTCCGCACACCAATAGTCCATTTATTTGTCCATAATAGTACAGCGTCAACATTCGCAAGCGACTTCTGGTATTTGCGAAAGCAAGTTTTTCAGCAGGATATTTTTCATCATTTACGTCAAAAGTTTTGTACAAAGCCTCGAAAGGTTCATTTAGATCGATAGATTTGGTTTCCACATTCGGGAAAACAGTTTCTAGAAATCTTAAATGCTCCAAAGCGCCGGCAACTTGCTCTGCTTTTTGACGAATAGGCATTTCTACCGCAAGGACTTTCAAACCCGTCATGGCGCAAAGCGTAGAAACAACACCAGAATCTACACCGCCAGAAACGCCGATGATATAGCCTTTAACATTGGCCTGTTCTGCATAATCTTTTAACCAAGTGACTATTTTTTCAATTATTTTTTCAGTTTGCATTTTTTATTTTTAAAAAGTTTTCTTGTTCTAATTCTAACCAAAAGCAAGTCGCATTGTCCAATTCATCGATGAAAGTTCCTACTTCTGAAAATCCTAATTTATGTTTCAAAATTTTCACGGAGTTGAGGTTATCAATGGTAACACAAGCGTATATTTTATTTAAATTGAGTTCCTTAAATCCATAATCCAAAACGGCTCTTGCAGCTTCTGTGGCAAATCCTTTCCCCCAATATTCTGGCAAAAACCGATAGCCTAATTCATAAACATTAACGAAGCCATTAATGGGTTGTCTCAATATTTTTAAACCGCTCCAACCGATTAAAAGGTTGGCTTCTTTTTCAATAACGGCCCATCTTGCAATACCATTTTCTGTATATTGCTTTCTGATGTTTTTGATGGTTTCTACAGATTCCTCTAAAGTCTTCACGGGTTTTACACCGATATATTTCATGACTTCCGGATTTTTATCCAGTAAGAAAATCCTGTCAACATCTTCCAGAATAATTTCTCGCAAAATAAGTCGCTGTGTTTCTCCGAAGATTTTTGCCATTAATTTTCCTTATTTTTGCAGTTCTAAAATCTGATGTAAAAATAATGAAGTTTTTTAAATATGTATTTGTTTCCGCGCTTTTCCTTGCAACTATAAATTCTTGTCAAAAAGAATCAAAAAATCTGTGGAACGTGGAAATTAAAAACCCTTCTCAATCTGTAGAATTGATTGATATTTCTAAAGAATTTTACGGCAATGTGGTTCCATTAGAGGACTTTAAGCAAAAATATCCCTGGTTTCAGGGTACCGTTCCAGATGAAGATTATGCGCTCCGAAGAGCTGATGCAGAGGAGATTAAAATTTACCAGGAAGCCATTTCCAAAATTGACCAAGTAAAACTGCAGAAAGAACTAACAGATTTAGTTTCTCATATTCAATACTACTTTTCAGATTTCCGCACGCCGAAATTTTTTCTTTACTCTTCGGCGCTGCAAGGAATTATGGATCCTATCTTTTATGAACCGAAAGAAAATTTGGTTTTTGTGGATATTACAGCTTTTATGGGAGACAACAATCCTAATTATGAAGGACTTGAGGTTTATTTCCAAAGTTCTATGAATCCGCAAAACATTGTGCCAAAAATTTCTGAAACCATCGCGAAAAACTTTGTGGTTCCAAATTCTGGCAATCAAAAATTTTTAGATGAAATGATTTACCACGGAAAAATTCTAACACTGCAAGACGCTTTCTTGCCAGAATTTCCTGAGTATTTGAAAATGAATTACACACAGAAACAATATGAATGGTCCGCTGAAAACGAAGTAAATATTTGGAATTTCTTCGTGGAAAATAATTTACTTTTCAGTGATGATTTGCAATTGAATGAGCGTTTCATCAAACCTGGACCTTTCTCTAAATTTTACACAGAAATCGACAATGAATCTTCACCCCGCGTGGGAATTTACATTGGTGGAGAAATCTGCAAAAAATTCTTCAAAGAAAATCCAGACGTAAAGTTGGCGAGTTTCATCCAGATGGATGCGCAGAAAATTTTTACAGACAGCCAGTACAAACCAAAAAATTAGGAATGCAATATTCCTTTAAACCTCAACTAAAATTATCTCAAAAATAAAATATGAAAAAGACCCAAATAACCATCGATATCGAGCTGGATGATAATCATGTACCAGAAAAAATGACGTGGAATGCACAAGATGGAGGCATTGAAAAAGAAGATACGAAAGCAACCATGATTTCTGTGTGGGACGATAAAAAAATGGAAGCTTTAAGAATTGACCTTTGGACGAAAGATATGCCTGTAGATCAGATGAAAATGTTTCTTCACCAAATTTTAATTTCTTTAAGCAGCACCTACCAAAGAGCGACAGGTGAAGAAGATGTAGCAGCTTGGATGGAAGAAATGGCAGAAGAATTTGCGCAGAAAGCTGCGATTAGAATGTAGTTTTCAGCTTAGATATTACATAAAAAAAAACGTCGGTTTCCAAGAAGATCCGACGTTTGTATTTAGTAAGAAAGCGTTTATTTCTTTATAAAATTTAATCGCTTTATTTCCTTTTTCTGTTTGAACATTGGTTAAATAAATTCCTTTTCTCAACTGAGAAACGTTTACTTCTTTTTGTGTTCCAGAGGATTTGCCCTTAGTTACTAATTTCCCAGACATTTCAACAATCTCATAGGAAACATTAGGTTCAGCTGTTAAAATTTTCAAGAAAGAATCTGCATTTGTTGGCGTTACCGTCACTTGAATTCCGTTTGATTTCACCTCATTGGCTGCTAAAAGCGGCTGTGTATTTAAGTAAGGATAACCATCATTAATTGCTGGGTTAATAGACCAAACTCCAGTGCTTAATCCAGTATTCATTACCGTTTTAAAAGCTTCAGTTTTCATATCTGACGTGGCATGTCCTGTAATATCTAGAGTTACGGGAGCTCCGGCGAAACTTCCCACAGCGTCATAAGGCGCCTTGGTAGAATCAAAATGCGCATTGGCGATTGTTAAATTTCCAACTTTACCTACAAAACCGCCAACTTCACTAGTCAGAGAAACTGCTCCCGTAGAATAATCATTTTTAAAATTACCTGTGGATTGCGCGAAACCCTAAAAACCTCCCACTGTTTCAGAAATAGCAGTTACATTTGAGCGACTGTAAGAATCTTAAATTCTGTTCACGGTTGTAGGACCAAATGCAAAAGTTACAAATCCAGAAAATCCACCTACAATATATTGTCCTTGAACCGTTCCTTCACAATAAGATTTTGAAATTAAAGAATTGCTCCAAGACGTTCCCGCGAAACCACCAATTTGATTCACACCAACTACACTACCAGAAGCAGAACAATTGCTAACTTCTGAACCCGATAAAACACCGCCCGTAAATCCACCAACATTATAAGAGGTAAAAACCATGTCCACATTTTTCACATGACAATTAGTCGCTCTAGAATTCACCGCCATATTTCCAATGAAACCACCAGAAGTATCTTTCCCATAAATTTGCGATCCATCTAAAGTCAAATCTTTTACCGTAGCGGTAATAAATTGCCCGAATAATCCCAACCAATCACCTGTTGTCCGATTAATTTTCAGATTAGAGATCGTTTTACTGTTCCCATCTACATTACCAGAAAAAGGATAGGTATTGTTATAACCAACTGGATCCCATAAGTGCGCGGAAATATCCATATTCGACATAATTTTGAAATTCTTTCCTACCATTTTATTGCCGGCTTTCACCAACTTGGCTAAACCTGCTAATTCCGCAGATGTAGTCAATTCAAAGTTATCACCGGTTGCATTGTACCAACTTGTATCTGCAAAATCTGCCCAACTGGTCTTAGGAAATTCTGCTAAGAAAACGGGTTTCTCAATTGCTTTTACAATCGCTCCTTTTGGTAATTCATTTGGGGTTTTTTCCACTTGCGCACTAAAAAACCCTGTAGTAAATGGCAGTAATTCCCAACATAGTAATTCTTCTTCTCATAAAATTTATTTTTAGATTATTTTCCTACAAGGATACAGTTAATCAGCGGATTGACCTGTTTAAAAAAGTCTTTAGGTTTGCAAAATTCACGAAATTTGCAAATATTCGGTAGGGATTTTAAGGAGAAATGACGTTGAAAATTTTGTAAAGAAATACCTTTGTATCTTTGCATCTTATAATTAATAAAATTCTTATTCAATGAATTTCAATACTAAAGTAATCCACGGTGGGCAACACCACGAATCAGCGACGGGATCTGTAAATGTTCCTGTATTTTTAACTTCCACATTTGCGCAGAAATCTCCCGGAATCCATTCAGGATACGAATATTCCAGAGCAGCAAATCCAACCCGGCAAGCTTTAGAAGACAGTTTAGCGTCCATTGAAAATGGCGCGAGAGGTTTGGCTTTTGGATCTGGTTTGGCAGCGATTGACTGTGTGCTAAAATTACTAAATCCCGGCGACGAAATTATTTCCGTTGATGATTTATATGGCGGAAGTTACCGCATGTTCACGAAATTATTTGAAAAATACCAATTAAAGTTCACGTTTGTCAACTTCGATGATGTATCGAAAATTGCTGATTTAATTACAGATAAAACAAAACTGATTTGGTTAGAAACTCCAACTAATCCTTTGATGAAATTGGTAGACATCAAAGCCGTGACAGATATGGTTAAAGGAAAAGACATTTTAGTTGCCGTAGATAATACTTTTGCGTCTCCTTATATTCAGCAACCATTGGAATTGGGTGCAGATATCGTGATGCATTCTGCGACGAAATATTTGGGTGGTCATTCCGACGTTATTGCCGGAGCTTTGGTAGCCAAAACAGCAGAATTAGGAGAGAAATTACATTTCATTCAGTTTGCAAGTGGTGGAATTTTAGGACCGCATGATTCTTATTTGGTTTTAAGAGGAATTAAAACTTTGGCTTTAAGAATGCAAAGACATTCGGATAACGGAATGGAAGTCGCAAAATATTTGGAATCACATCCTGCAGTTGATCGCGTTATTTATCCAGGATTAGCATCTCATCCACAGCATGATTTGGCAAAAAGACAGATGAAAGATTTCGGTGGCATGGTTTCATTCACTTTTAAATCAGGAAAAAAAGAAGAGTCCGTGAAGTTTTTAGAAAAAGTTAAAGTCTTCACTTTAGCCGAATCTTTAGGCGGTGTGGAGTCTTTGGCAAATCATCCCGCTTTAATGACTCATGCATCAATTCCTGCAGAAAAACGTGCGGAACTGGGAATCACCGATGATTTGGTGCGACTAAGTGTCGGAATCGAGGATAAGGAAGATTTAATCGCTGATTTAGAAAGAGCTTTCGGATAAATCGAAAAAAAAACTCTAAAAATTTATACCTTCAAGTTTTCAAATGCTTGAAGGTTTTTTTATACTTTTGAATATGACAGAATTTCAAAAATATATTCAAAGATATCTCGATTTGGTTCCAAGCGAAAACTGGGTGGAAGAATTAAAAAATTCCGGAGAAAAAACGCTGAAAATTTATCGCGATCTTTCGGAAGAACAATCTAATTATGCTTATGCAGAAGGAAAATGGACGTTGAAGGAATTGCTGCAACACCTCATCGATGCGGAACGGATTTTCATTTATCGTGCCTTAAGATTTTCTAGAAATGACCAAACTGAACTTTCCGGGTGGGACGAAGAATTATACGCGAAAGAATATTTTCTGGA
This sequence comes from Chryseobacterium sp. MP_3.2, assembly GCF_035984805.1. Taxonomy (NCBI): domain Bacteria; kingdom Pseudomonadati; phylum Bacteroidota; class Flavobacteriia; order Flavobacteriales; family Weeksellaceae; genus Chryseobacterium; species Chryseobacterium sp. MP_3.2. The sequence continues at coordinate 65,947 of NZ_JAXCHW010000009.1, forward strand.
TCAAGTTTCCTTTAAAACTTTAATGGAAGAATTTGACTTTTTGAGAAAATCAAATATCCTATTTTTGGGAAATTTAAATCAAGAAATCCTTTCCAGAACTGGCGTTGCAAATGGAAATGAAATTGCTGTGGGAACTTTAGGAAAATTAATGGTGGGACATAATATTCATCATTTGAATATTATTGAAGAGAGATATTTGATTCATTTCAAATAATTTTTAATATTAGACAAAACTTAAATCAATAGGAACGGGCTTTAGCCCATTTTTTTATTAAGATAATACCATTGGCTTTAGCCAAAACTTAAAAAGAATTATTTTGACATCCAACAAAAAAATAAGAATGAATTGTCCGTGCTGCTCTGGAAAACTATACGACAAATGTTGCAAACCTTTTCATACGAAAGAAAAATTCCCAGAAACTGCGGAAGAATTGATGCGTTCCAGATTTTCAGCTTTCGCTATTCCAAACGGAGAATATTTAATGGATACGACTTTGCCTTCAAAACGAAAACTGCACAATACGAAAGATTTGCAAGATTGGGGCGAACTTAATGAGTGGACAAAACTGGAAATTGTAAAAACTTCTGGTAAAAATCTGGTAGAATTTAAAGCGCATTACAAAGATGAACACGGAACTCCGCAAATTCACCATGAAATCTCACTTTTTGAGAAATTAAATAATCGCTGGTATTATGTTTCGGGAAAGTTTTTGGACTAGAATTTAGAATCTAGAATCTAGAATCTAGAATCTAGAATCTAGAATCAAAATTAATCCTTCCTTTCAGCTTTCTTTTTCTGTCTTAAAACGTACACATACAAACTTTCCACTTTCGTTCTGGCCCAATCTGTTTTTCTCAAAAATTTTAAAGATGATTTGATGCTTGGATTATCCGTAAAACATTTGATGTTAATTTGCTTTCCCAACTCTTCGAAACCCCCGTAATAATCGACCAATTCTTCTACAATGGTATCGAGGCGTTTTCCGTGAAGTGGGTCTATTGATTTTTCGTACATAATGGGTAAAATTAAGAAAATTTGATTTTAAAACAGAAAAAATTCCACCGAAAAAATTTTCAGAGGGAATACTACTTATCTTACTTTGGTGCTACTTTTTCTCCAAATAATTCGATGGATTTCATCATCACGTCATTGTCCGGCGCTCCAAAATCCATGTGACCAATAAATCTGGTAATTCCGAAAATTTCTTTCATATACTCAATATTATCTGCAACTTCATTTACTCCTCCAATAAATAATGCGCCGTCTTTCGCTCTTCCGCCTTCATACTGCATTTTCGTGTAAGGAGACCAACCTCTTGTCGCCCCAATTCTATCCATTTGAGATTTATAATTTTAAAAATATCCGTCGATGACATTTTGATCATCACTTACAAAAGTGTGAGAATGAATGGCAATTTGCATCTCGGATTCTGGAAATCCAGCCGCTAAATATTCTTGTTTGTAGAATTGAATTAAATTTTTGAACTGAATCGGCATTCCGCCAATAATTGCGACCACTAAAGGAATTCCAAGTTTTGCAGCGCTTTAAACCGATTGCGAAGTTCCACCAACGGTTCTTCAATTTAGAAGTTTTCCTCTATTTTTTGCTCTCGGATAAACCGTTTTATTTTCTATGGGAGCACAAATTTTTCCTTTCCAAGACACGTTTTCCTCGGAATTTATTTTTAATAGTAAATCCAATTTTTCCTCGAAAAATTGTTCGTAATTATTCAGAGAATATCCGAATAAAGAGAAAGATTCTGTGAAACTTCCTCGACCAACAAAAATCTCGGCTCTCTATTTGAAATGAGATCTAAAGTCGCAAAATTTTGATAAACTTTTACGGGTTCTGAAGAACTCAGAATCGTGACTCCACTTGCTAATTCGATGTTTTATGTGATACTTGCGGCTGTAGCTAAAATGATTTCCGGAGACGACACCGCATCATCCGCGCGATGATGTTCTCCCATCGCGAAAACATCGATTCCAACTTCATCCACCAATTTGATTTGATGTACAATTTCACGAATTTTTTACCATGCATCTTGACATTTTCCAGTGATTTGGTCCAGGGCTAAATCGCCAAACATTCAGATTCCTAATTCCATCCTATACTTATTTTATGGGACAAAATTAGGTCAATTCTTATGTAAAAGCATTGATGGATGATAAGAAGATCAGTAGAAATTCCTTTCTATTTTTATTTACTTTTGCAAAAGACAAATTTTATTTAAAATCATTGACAGTATTTGACACGAATTACCTTATCAAGAGGAACAGGTTTTAGCCCGTTTAAAATTATAAAATATTCAAATTGTCTTTAGCCAAAACCTAAAATTCACTAATTTTGAATTCTATATGTCATTTGTCAAAATATATATTCATTTAGTTTTCGCAACACTCGAAAGAAAACCATTTCTTAATTCAAAATATTTGAGAATTAAAGTATGGGAACATATCAAGGAAAATGCAAACGAAAAGGAAATTTTCATCGATATGGTTAATGGATATTCTGATCATTGTCATTGCCTGATTTCATTAAGTTCTGATCAAAATATAGAGAAAGTGGTTCAATTAATTAAAGGGGAATCTTCTTTTTGGATTAATAAAAACAACCTCACTGTAGACAAGTTTCATTGACAGGATGAATATTTTGCCGTTTCAGTTTCTGAATCGATGATTGATCAAATGAGAACTTATATTAAAAATCAAGAAGTACATCATTTGAAAAAAAATTTCGGCTGAGGATTTAGAATTTAGAATTTAGAATTTAGAATTTATAGGAAAATATAATTTTAAAATAATGATGAAATAAGTTTTGGCTAAAGCCACTTTACATGTACAAAATTAAAACGGGCAAAAGCCCGCTCCTATTGATGAATAATGGTCATCTTTTACAACAATTTTTTAATTTATTTAAAATAAAACCTTTTGGAAAAACTTATAGAAACTTTAAAATCAGGCGGAACGATCCTCTATCCAACAGACACGATTTGGGGAATAGGTTGCGATGCAACGAATGTTGAAGCGATCAACAAAATTTTTGAAATCAAAAAAAGAGATCAAAATAAATCCATGATTATCTTGGTGGAAAGTGAAAAACGCTTGCAGGATATTGTGGAAGTTCCCGAAATAGCCTGGGAAATCATGGAACTTTCTGAAAAACCCGTGACGTTAATTTACGACAACCCCAAAGGTTTACCGAAAGAAATGTTGGCGGAAGATGGAAGTATCGGAATTCGATTGGTGAAGGATTTATATCTGAAAAAAATCATTACCAAATTAAATAGTCCTTTGGTTTCTACCTCCGCGAATTTCAGTGGAGAAAAATCTCCTCTTAAGTTTTCCGATATTTCTAAGGAAATCGTAAGTGCTGTGGATTTTGTGGCGGAAGAAAATCATGATAAAATCTCAGAATTTTCAGGATCATCGGTGATTAGACTTTGGAAGGATGGAAGGATTAAAGTTTTAAGGGAATAACTTTTATAAACCACAAAGGTCACAAAGTTTTTTACCACATAAGTTAAAGTAAAAAGCGTTGAAAATAGAAGTGCAAAAAAGCTGCGAGCGGATAAAATTCTAAAGAAAAGCCTAATTTATTCCGCAAAGGTTATCAAATTGCTGTTTTTATTTTTTGTAAAGCTTCTCATAAAGGGAAATCCATTTTTGTGGAGTCATTTTTTGACAAAGTTCTGCGATTAAATCGAAGGGAATATCCGATGGCTTTTTAAAACGAATGCAAGATTTTCCCATGTCTAATTTTTTAGCAGAATATTTAGGATACTCTCCTACAAACCAATTTAGTAATTCAGGATCTGCATAAATTCCCATATGATAAATCGCAATAAAATTTTTCTGCGAGGCTAAATTCATAAAGGGCAAAGGTGTATTTGGCGTGCAATGATAGCCAGCTGGATAAGTTTCCAAGGGAATATTCCACCCAATCATTCCGTAGGTTATTTCTTGCTGAAATCCTTCTGGTAAATTTTCGGAAATGGTTTCAAATAGCTTTTTAAAAGCTGCTTTTCTTTCTTCGGGAACTTGAGTCAAATAGTCCTCAATGGAATCTACAAAAATTTGCATGGCTTTAATTTTTAATGATTTTAAAAAATTGATTTCTGAATGAATTCTAATCTTTTTTTACACAGAATCTGCAACCCGTGTTGAGCGAATCCCGATTTAAAATCGGAAGGGAACGGAAAACGAAAAACGTCGGTCAAAAAAAATTATTCCTTCAAATATTCATCAAAATAATCAGTCACTTTTTGCATCAAATGAACACGATCTTTCCCCAGAACATTATGTTCATGACCAGGATAAACGAAATAATCCAGCTGAACTCCATTATCTACCGCAGCTTTCAAAAATTTCATAGAATGTTGCCAAACCACCACATTATCTTGTGCACCGTGAATCATGAGTAGATTTCCTTTTAGATTTTGAACTTTGTCCAGAAGATTGGCTTTTTTGTAGCCTTCAGGGTTGGTTTGCGGCGTATCCATATAGCGCTCTGTGTACATAATTTCATACAAAGACCAATCGATTACAGGTCCACCCGCAACGCCTACTTTAAAAACTTCTGGATATTTTAGCATAAAACTCGTCGTCATAAAGCCACCATAACTCCACCCATGGATTCCTAGGCGGTCTGCATCTACATAAGGCAATGATTTCAAATAATCAACACCTTTCAGCTGATCTTTCATTTCGGTTTCACCCGCATTTCGGAAAATTGCTTGCTCAAATTTTAATCCTCGATTAGAAGATCCTCTACCGTCCATGGTGAAAACAATGTAGCCTTTTTGGGCCATAAATTCATACCACAAATTGCCAGAAGCAGGGAAGCTATTGGTGATCAATTGTGCATGCGGCCCGTTGTACAAGTAAACAATAACAGGATATTTTTTATTTTGGTCAAATTCGGTGGGCAAAATAATCTTACCATAAAGCGGCGTTCCATCCTCGGCTTTTAAGGTTACATTTTTAATTTCTGGTCGCAGATACTTTTTTAAAGTGTTCTCTGCAATCAATACATTTTTGGATTTGTCGGAAGCGGTGTTAATAATATTAATTTTTCGGGGCGTATCTTCATTACTGAAAATATCATAAAGCTGCGTTCCATCTTTGCTTAAAATTCCCGCATGCATTCCAGGTTCAGAATCTAATCGTTGGGTTTTAAAATTGGTCCAATTTATTTTGTATAAATGCCTTTCCAAGGGCGAAACTTGCGTAGAAGCATAGAAAATTTCTTTTTTCTTTTCATTGAAACCAAGCAGATCTGTAACCAACCAATCTCCTTTGGTCAACTGAGAAACCAGTCCACGTTCAGTGTTATAATGAAAAAGATGGTTGTAGCCTGTTCTTTGACTTTGCCAAATGAAATCGGTGTTAGAATTGGGGAAAAAAGTTAATGGATGCTGCGGCTCCACATATTCCGTAGATTTTTCTTCGAAAATAGTTTTCAGCAGATTTCCGGTAGAAGCGTCGTACTGATTGAGTTTCATTTCATTCTGATCCCGATTCAAAACTGCCACATAAATTGTTTTCGCATCTGGACTCCAAGTTACAGCGGTTAAATATTGTTCTGGATCACCCTCAATATTCAAATAAATTTTCGAATTATTTTTAACATCAAAAATACCCAATTTCACGTGATGAGAAGGCGTTCCAGCCATAGGATATTTAATGTTTTTATTGGAAGCAGGCATTGTACTCCAATCAATGATGGGATAGTCTTTCACCATGCTTTCATCCATTCTATAAAAAGCGATTTTGGAATTGTCTGGCGCTAGAAATATTCCTTTATCAATACCAAATTCCCGCTGATGAACAGCTTGACCATTTACAATGGTTTCTTGGGCATCTGTAGTGATGGCTGTTACTTTACCGTTTTTGCTGACATATAGATTATTCTTTACCGTAAAAGCAAAACCTTCATTATTGCTAAAAAGCTGAATATTTTCGGCCTCTGCTTCTGGAGTAAACCATTCTTTCACCTTCCAATCTTTTCCCGATTTTTCTACCCAAAAATATTGAGAATCTTTCGTAAAATATCCTTTGGAATTGCTTACAAAATTTATGCGTGGGAAGGATTTCAGTTGATTTTCTGAAGTATTGCTCGTATTTATTTGATGCAAAGAAATAAGCGTATCTTGTTTCAAACTGTGAATATCCGTCAGGAAATAGCCATTTTTAGTGCCTTGGATAAATGATTTTTGATCCTGGCTCCAAGAAAATTGCGAGATATTTTTAACGGCTAAAGTACTGCGAAGTCCGTTTACAGCTTCTGCAATTGTAAATTTCTGCTGTTGCGCAAAGAAAAAACTTCCTGTAAAAAGAAGAAAAAAGGCACCTTTTGAAAATTTCATTTCTTAAATTATTAGAGGTCTAAAATTAAGAAATAAAAATGAGTTGTTAAAAAATGTTAATTAAAGGATTTTTAGTAGACAATTCCCGCAAAAGGATCAATTGTAGATTTTGGTTTATTCCATTTATATTGATGGGTCCAATAGGCAATTTTTGTGGAGAGAATTCCCAATCCAGCGCCAAATAAAACATCGGAAATATAATGTTTGTTATTCGCCATTCGCATCACCCCAATTCCCGTTGCAACGCCGTAAGAAACATACGGAACCCATTTGTAATTTTCTCCATATTCAATGGAAAGCATGGTGGCTCCGGCAAAAGCGATTGCTGTATGACCAGACGGAAATGAATAAGCAGTTCCATCCGGACGAGGTTCTTTCAGGGTTTTTTTTAAGAAATAAACCATGCCTAAATTTAAAACTGTGCCTTTTAACAAAATTGCGCTTCGGTTTTGCCAGTCGGTTCTGGGCGTCATCCCTAACCATTCAAAACCGTATATTGCCAGAAAGGGAGCAAACTGTGCATAATCATCCAGATGATTGGTAAATCCGAACAGATGTTCATTTCTTTCCTCTGCAACTTCGTTTTTCAGGGATTCCTCTCCTCTTCCATCCACAAAAACGCCGGTCAGCATTAATCCAGCCGGAACATATAATTTTTTATATTGAAACTCGAAAGGTTTATTAACTGTACTAAGAGAATCTGACTTTTGGCCAAAAACGAAAAAAGCATTTTGAAAAAGAAATAGAAGAAGGAAAAGTTTTTTCATTGCGTAAAATGTCCTTCAAAAATATAGAAAGCAGCTTAAAGTATAACTACCATTTTGGTGAATTGTTAAGATATTTCTTAATATTTGAAGTGTAGCCACTGAAATTTTTCATTTCTTATCTTAGATCAATGCTAAAAATTAATGCATGAAGCACCTTTGCAGTAGAAATAACAACACAAAAAATTATATATTATGTCAACAAAATGGAACTTAGACCCAACACACAGTGAAATTACTTTCAAAGTAAGACACATGATGATTTCTAACGTGAAAGGAAATTTCAACAGTTTTAATGTGACTTTGGAAGCAGATGATGAAACTTTTAAAAATGCAAAAGTTCAGGCAGTGATCAAAACGGATTCTGTTAATACGAATAATAATGACAGAGATGTACATTTAAGAGGCCCCGACTTTTTCAACGTGGAAGAAAATTCTGAAATCACTTTTGAATCCGCTGCTCTTAACGAAGGTATTACTGGAAATATGACTTTAAATGGCGTTACAAAGCCTATTAATTTCGATGTAGATTTCGGTGGAATTAATGTAGATCCATGGGGAAATACGAAAGCAGGTTTTTCTTTTGAAGGAAAGATTAACAGAAAAGATTATAATTTAAACTGGAACGCAGCCTTGGAAACAGGTGGCGTAATGGTTTCTGACGAAGTACAAATCGCAGGTGAACTGCAGTTTGTGAAAGCTTAATCTTCAAGTATAAGCATAAAAAAGTTCACCTTTTCGGGTGAACTTTTTTGTTAAGAAATGGCAGTGTGTTCTAGAAAAAATACCAAAAATTAGTATCATAAACTTTACTAACTTTTTTCGAGCAGTATCCTTCTTTAATTTCCAGCTGCACTTGGTCAATTACATTTTGGTTGGAGTAATTAAACTTTCCTGCTTTATTGCCAGAGCTTTCTTTTTTGCCATTTCTATACGTTACAATCCAGGTGTAAGAATATTGGGTTTCCGAAGTAACGGGTTCAAATACAACGGTATTATTAGAAATTCTTTTTTCTATAAACGCGTCCACTTTCAAATCACAACTGCTAGAATTTGGCGATAAATTAGTTGTGGGTGCAATTACGTTGACTGTTTTATGACATTTCACATTACCTGAACCAGATTTAACCTTTAAAGTTAACATGGATTTTCCTAAATCAGAACCTTTTACCGTTAGTGATTTTTCGTTCAGGCTTCCTTCTGGAATTAATTTTTGATCCAGATACACCCATTCATAAATGTTCGATGCATCATCTGCACTAATTTCTGCGGTATAATTCACTCGTTCTCCAACTTGGATTTCATCTGCACCCGAAATAGTGCATTGCGAAAATCCGAGCGAGAAGCTACAAAGCGCGTAGAAGACAAGAGTTTTTTTCATGATTTGTGTTTTTAAAGGTTATGTTTTTAGCCTGTCATTTTTTGTAATTTATTATATTGTAGGAAACGCCGTAATAGGTGTAAGAGCGAAAAGGAATTTTTTGGACAAAACTCTCGTAATAACTTTTATAGTCGATTATCAAATCAAGAGCTTCCTTTATTTCCAAATAACATTTCGCTTCATTCTCATCATTGCAACAAGTGCTGTAAGAATTTTCACAATAAGAATTCCAGATTTTTCTTTCAAAGTTATAGTTTATTCCATCTGAACCTTTTTCCCAATTTAAAACTTTCAGATTCTCATATTTTTCTTCAAATATTTTATTTAAAGATTCGGCGGCTTCATCTGATAATTTAAATGTTCTTCTAAAAAATTCGTCTTCATTTTTTCCGCTAACATTTTGAACTGCGTAAATTACCTTTCCCTCTAATTTGCCTCTTTTCGATGTTATTTCTAATAAATTACTGGTATTCCAAAATCGATAAACAATTTCTTCATTCATATTTTGAATTTGTGAAACTCCAAAAAAAGCAGCTCTTTCTTTTTGATGTTTCAAATAAAAAGAATCTATTTCATTACATGACATCATCTTCTCTTGAGAAAACACAAGATTTGAAAGCACGCTGAAAATCACAAAAAATATTTTCAATTATCCCCTTTTTGTTTAGACCTGAATTACTCCCAAATTAAATTTCTCTGTAATCGGAGCGTGATTTGCGGCTTCTATTCCCATGGAGATCCATTTTCGCGTATCGATCGGATTGATGATTGCATCTGTCCATAATCGAGCAGCAGCATAGGTTGGCTCCGTCTGCTTCTTGTATTTCTTAGAAATGGAATCTAATATTTCTTGATGTTCCTCCTCGGAAATTTCTTTTCCTTGCTTTTTTAAGGTAGATTCTTGAATTTGTGCCAGAACTTTTGCAGCCTGACTTCCACCCATAACAGCTAATTCTGACCAGGGCCAAGCTACAATTAATCTTGGATCATAGGCTTTACCACACATGGCATAATTTCCGGCGCCATAAGAATTTCCAGTAATCACCGTAAATTTCGGCACTACGGAATTGGCAACGGCATTCACCATTTTTGCGCCGTCTTTAATAATTCCGCCATGTTCAGATTTTGAACCGACCATAAATCCAGTCACATCTTGTAAGAATAATAATGGTATTTTTCTCTGGTTGCAATTTGCAATAAATCGGGTGGCTTTATCTGCCGAATCGGAATAAATAACGCCGCCAAACTGCATTTCACCTTTTCCGTTTTTTACTAATTTTCTTTGGTTTGCCACAATTCCGACGCTCCAACCCTCAATTCTAGCCGTGGCGCAAATGATGGATTTTCCGTAATCGCCTTTGTATTCTTCAAATTCTGAGTTGTCAACCAAACATTTGATAATATTAAAAGTATCGTACTGATCCCCTCTGGAAACCGGCATGTGGCCAAAAATATTTTCAATACTTTCCTTCGGAGGTGCACTTTCCGTTCGATCAAAACCTGCTTTTTCATAATCCCCGATGGATTTCATAATATTTTTGATTCGATCTAAAGCATTTTTGTCGTCTTTTGCTTTGTAATCTGTAACACCAGAAATTTCGCAATGCGTAGTTGCGCCACCCAAAGTTTCATTATCAATATTTTCCCCAATTGCGGCTTTCACCAAATAACTACCAGCCAAAAATATAGAACCTGTTTTATCCACAATCATGGCTTCATCACTCATAATCGGAAGATATGCGCCACCTGCAACGCAACTGCCCATAACGGCAGAAATCTGAACAATTCCCATGGAACTCATTTTCGCATTATTCCGAAAAATGCGTCCAAAATGTTCTTTATCGGGAAAAATTTCATCTTGCATGGGTAAATAAACGCCCGCAGAATCTACCAAATAGATAATGGGTAATTTATTCTCCATAGAAATTTCTTGGGCACGCAAATTCTTTTTGGCGGTGATTGGGAACCAAGCTCCAGCTTTTACGGTGGCATCATTCGCCACAACCAAACATTGTTTTCCGGAAACGTAACCCATTACCACTACAACTCCAGCACTGGGACAACCGCCTTCTTCTTCATACATTTCATATCCGGCAAAAGCTCCAATTTCTATAGAATTAGAATTTTTATCTAAAAGATATTCTATTCTTTCTCTCGCGGTTAATTTACCTTGGTCGCGTTGTTTTTGGAGGCGTTTTTCTCCACCGCCTTTTTTTATCGCATTCAGAATGCTGTTCATTTCTGTTTGCCTTAGTTTATTTTGATCTTCTCTCTTGTTAAATTCTAAATCCATTATCTAAAAAAGTTTGTCTAAAGGTAAGATTTTTAATTATAATTCCCTTATTCATAATGGTTTGCGGTAACGTTTTGATTGACAGAAAATTAATTATCAGAAAAAATATGAATTTAAGAGTACAGCAAAATAATTTCTGAGAATTCTCGTTAAAGAATAAGAATCCTAAAATAGTTTAGTGAATTGTTCGCAATTCAGTTTCTAGTTTATTTTTTTAATAGTTTATTATTTGAAGACCCCAAAGATTTAGAAGATCTCTGGGGTTTTTTTTAGGAATAACATTAAAAAGAGAATCTAAATTAACCAATAGTTTAAAAGCGATTTGGTAGATTTGCAAAACGTAAAAAATCAGACTAAAAGTGTATAAAAATTCAGCTCTTTTCCGCCTTCATTTAATTGTTTTTCTTTGGGGATTTACTGCAATTTTGGGTAAATTGATCCATACCAATGCGACCATTTTAGTTTTTTATAGAATGCTATTTGCCTCTGTTTTCCTCTATGTTTTTATCCGATTTTTTAAAAAAGAAAGTTTAAATATTTCCCGAAAGTTAATGATACAGCTCGCGGTGATTGGCGGATTTATGGCTTTTCACTGGTTTTGTTTTTTCTATTCCATTAAAGTTTCCAACGTTTCCATAGCGCTAAGTTGCCTATCATTATCTACTCTTTTCGCTTCGATTTTGGAACCTATAGTATTTAAAAGGAAGGTTGATCTCTCCGAAGTCATCATGGGAGTTGTCATCGTTATTTGCATGGGTATGATTTTTAAAACAGAATTTCAGTATAAAGAAGGAATTTTTTACGGGATTTTAACCGCGCTTTTCGGTACCATATTTTCTGTTTTTAATGGGCGGATCTTTGGGAAAACAAGTTCTGGAAATATTATTTTTTATGAGATTTTCTCTGGATTTCTAATTCTCTCCGTCATCTATATTTTTATGGGACAAATAACTTATCTCAATGAAATAAGTTACAGAGATTTAGCGTTAATCATTATATTAGCAAGTGTTTTTACAGCATTCCCCATGTTAGAATCTGTGAATTTAATGCAGTACATTTCTCCCTTTACTTTGATTCTCACAGTAAATTTAGAACCTGTTTATGGCATTATACTCGCATTTTTTATTTTTGGCGATTCCGAACAAATGAGTCCGATTTTTTATATTGCGTCTTTGATTATGATTTTAGCAATTGTTGCAAACGGCATCATTAAAGCGAGAAGAGCTACTAAAAAAGTAGAAATTTGATGAAAAAAATTTTATTTTCCCTTTTTATGTTTTACGGAATTTTTTCTGAGGCACAGATCGTCCGGAAATATTCCAACGAATTCTTAAATATCGGCGCGGGAGCTAGAGGTCTTGCCATGGGTGGAGCGGTAATCGCCAATCAAAATGATGTTTATTCTCCCATGTGGAATCCAGCTGGATTAATTGGTGTAGAACGTGATTGGCAAGCTGCTGCAATGCATGCGGAATATTTTGAATCCATTGCGAAATATGATTATATCGCCTTTGCAAAACCCCTGGATAATAACGGCGGAGTTTTCGCCATTTCTTTAGTTCGACTTGGAGTCGACAATATTTTAAATACCACGCAACTCATTGATTCAGAAGGAAATATTGATTACGACAAAATTACCAGTTTTTCTCAGTCAGATTATGCTGCGTTAATTTCCTACGCTTTTCGTCCGGGTGGTGATCACCGTTTGTCTGTCGGAGTGAATGCCAAAATGGTCTACAGAAATGTGGGTAAATTTGCGAATGGTTTCGGTTTCGGCTTTGACTTAGGTGTTTTATATAATGCGGATAATGGAATTAATTACGGCGCAATGTTACGAGACGCCACTACAACAGTGAATTTCTGGAAGGTGAACCAAGCGGAACTTTCTGCCGTAGTGAATGGGGAAGAATTTAATCCCGCACCTACGGATAATTTAGAAATAACGATGCCCAAATTAAATCTGGGACTGAGCAAAAATTTTGAGCTGAGTCGGGATTTAGAATTACTGCCTGAAGTAGGATTGAATGTGGATTTTGCGAAAACTGCGGCTGTTATCTCTACGGATTTTGCGAGTATCACCCCATATGCGGGAGCAGAATTAAAATTTCAGGATATGATTTTCGTGAGATTAGGAGTGAACAGATTTCAGACCATTACCGATATTGAAGATTTAAAAAGAAAAGTTTCTTTCCAGCCCAGTGGCGGAATTGGGATTAAATACCAAGGATTAACTTTAGATTATGCCATTACAAATTCTGGAATTGGCGGCTCTAATTTTTTCTCCAATTTCTTTTCTTTGAAGCTTGATATGGGTGATTTTAGAAATTAATATTAAAAACGATTACACTTCAGTTAAAATTATTTTTATGAAAAAACTGCTACAAATTTTCTCACTTTTCATGATTACATTACTTTATAGTCAACAAATTTCAGAGTATCAATATATTTTGATTCCGGAGAAGTTTCAGGATTCAAAAGCCAATAAGTATCAATTATCCGATTTGCTTGCCTCTACTTTAAAGGCCAAAAAATACACTGTTTTTAACCAAACGTCGGAACGGCAACCAGAAAACGTGGCAAGTCCGTGTGAGATTTTAAAAGCCGAAATTCTAGATGTAAGTACTTTTCTCACCAATAAAACCCGGATTATTTTAACGGATTGCGAAAATAAAAACGTCGCTACCTTTGAGGGCAGGTCATCCATCAAAGATTTTGACTTGGGAATGCGTGATGCGCTCCTCAGTTCCTTGAAAAATATTTCTCCTTCTAATCAAGAAAAGAAAACTGTTGCGGCACCAAAAGAAATTATTGCAGCTTACATACCTGCGATTACGAGCAAGAAAGTAATTCCAGCTACAACTATTGAAAAAGAAATAATTGTTCAGACTTCTGCCAAAATGCAAACAAACGCTTTAGAAAAAGCGGAAATTTATAGTGATGGTAAAGTAAATCTTAATAAAATTCTGCTACCGAATAAGGACTTTATTTTAATTAATCCAGGCAGTTCTATTCCGTTCGCGACTTTTAAACCTACCACAAAAGCAGATTTTTACCGGGTATATTTTAATGATGGATCCACAACTTTGGGTTATCTGGAAAACGGTAACATAGTAGTTGAACGTGAAAATCCTGATGGTAGTTTCCGCAAAGAAGTTTTGGTTAGAAAGTAAAACGTTCTAGGTGGGATTGAAATATTCCCACACCACGCCACCTTTACTTTTCCCCATTATTTCTTCTAAAGTTTCTCTGGAAGATTCTTTCACTCTTTTAACTGATTTTAGTTTTGAAAGTAGCAATTCAATTGCTTTTTCACCCACGCCAGGAATTTCATCCAGTTCCGATTTAATGGTCGAATTCATACGGCGAACCCGGTGATGTTTTACGCCAAAACGGTGCGATTCATCCCGAACGCGTTGCAAAATTTTGAGCGTCTCCGATTTTTTGTCAATATATAAAGGAATAGGATCCTCCGGAAAATAAATTTCTTCTAAACGTTTGGCGATGCCGATAATGGTTATTTTTCCGTACAATCCAAGCAATTTTAAACTTTTTACGGAAGAGGAAAGCTGCCCTTTTCCACCATCGATCAAAATGAGTTGCGGCAGAGGTTCATTTTCATCCAACAATCTTTTGTACCGACGATAAATTACTTCCTCCATGGTTTTATAATCATCAGGACCGACCACCGTTTTCGGATGAAAAATACGGTAATCTGCTTTACTCGGTTTACCATCTTTAAAAACCACACACGCCGACACGGGATTCGTCCCTTGAATATTTGAATTATCAAAACCTTCGATATGTCTTGGTTCTTCGGGCATTCTCAGCAATCTTTGCATTTCTGCCATGATGCGATTGGTGTGTCTCTCTGGATCTACAATTTGTACGGCTTTTAATTTTTCAATGCGGTATTCCTTTGCATTTTTTTCCGACAGTTCTAGAATTCTTTTCTTATCGCCCACTTTTGGGACAATTAATTTTACATTCGGAATTTCCAACGTGAGATGAAAAGGAATTAATATTTCTTTTGAAACTGAAGCAAATTTTTGACGAATTTCAATCATGGCTTCCTCCAAAATATCATCATCCGTTTCTTCCAATACTTTTTTAATTTCTGTCGTAAAACTTTGGATAATACTTCCGTTTTGGATTTTAAAATAATTGACATACGCTGCGGTCTCGTCACTCGTCATTCCGAAAACATCCACATCATTGATGGACGGATTTACGACCGTATGTTTTACCTGATATTTTTCTAAGATATCGACGCGGTCTTTGATCATTTGAGCATTTTCAAATTCCAGTTTTTCCGCAAATTTCATCATCTCACTATTCAAATACTCTTTTGCTTTCCGGAAATCACCCTTGATTATACCGCGTATCGCTTCAATTTTTTCGTCGTAATGTTCTTTCATCTCCAGCATTTCGCAGGGACCTTCACAATTTTTAATGTGATATTCCAGGCAAACGCGGTATTTTCCTTCCGCTATTTTCTCTGGCGCAAGATTTAGATTGCAGGTTCTGATTTTATAAATATGTTTGATGGTATCGAGCAAGACCTTGGCGGGACGAACTTTTGCATAAGGACCAAAATACTCTGACCCGTCTTTGATCATGGTTCGTGTTAGGAAAATACGAGGAAAGTCTTCGTTTTTAATGCAGATCCAGGGATAGGTTTTATCATCCTTCAACATCACATTGTAAAAAGGCTGATGTTCTTTGATCAGATTATTTTCCAGGAGTAAAGCATCATATTCACTTGGCACGATGGTCGTTTCCAGCCGGAAAATTTTACTGACCATGATTCTGGTTCGGTAGCCGGAAAGATTTTTATTGAAATAAGAAAGGACGCGGTTTTTCAGGTTTTTCGCTTTTCCCACATAAAGTAGCTGGTCTTTTTTATCGTAGTAGCGATAAACTCCCGGTTCGGTTGGTAAAGTTTTGAGTTGAAGTTCAAGATCAGAATTCATCCTGCAAAAATAAGGTTTTGCTTTGTACCAATGTAAAAAGTGGTAAAAAAATCAGTCCACCAAAAAGACGGACTGATTGATTAAAAGTTGGAAAAACTAGACCGTTTTATGCTCCGGAATTTCTAGTCCGGTAATCTCTTTTTTAAAAACTGCAAGCTCTAGTTGAAGTATTTTAAAATTATTTTTGAAAAAAGTGGTTTCAGAAAATAAATTTTCATAATAAGAAACACCTTCTACCAGGTTGGTTTTAAAGGTTTTCCATTTTTTAGCCTGAGCATTCGTGAAGCTCTCAGAAAACTCTTCGATTTCTTTAGTGAGGTAGTCCACGTACAATTTCAGCTCGTTGATAAACATATTCGGTCGGTTTTGTTCCGGCAATATATTTTTGTTTCCGTATATATGTTTCACCATATCAGAAAGTGAAACTTCTTTATCAAAATAGGCGAGATTTGGACCGGGACAAATTACAACGCCCTGTTTTTCACCTTTTACAATGATATCATTTTCCAGATAAGCAGAATTCGTAAGGCCGACGCAAAGACAGGTTTTCTCCGTAATCTTGATTTTTCTTTTTTCATATTCACTGGAATTGATCTGGTCCTTTTCGACTTCTAAATCATTCAATTTGATGTCCTGATACTTTTTGGAAGCCGTACAAATACCTTTTGGGGAAAACTCTTTGCTTAAAGCCAGCAATTTTTTCGGGCAAGAACTTCCGGACTTATTTTGTAGGAGTTTTTGCTGTTTCAGGAATTCATTTGTAGTTCCTTTGATGGTATTAAAAGGAACACCGAGTGGCGACATATTGCTGAGAAAAAAATCGTCTTGCTTTGCCTTAATTAATAACTCTCGGGTTTCTTTATCAACGGAAGTTGCTTCTGGAACCAATAAAAAAGGCGAACCCCAGCCGATACTGTCTACGTGATAATTTTCTAATAAAAATTCGTGCTCTTCTGCAGTTCCCACTCCACCTTGAACCGTTATTTTCATTGCTAAAGGTTCTGCCGGACACGGAATTTCTTTCAATTTTAAAGCATTTTTCAGAAGTTCATGAGCAGAAGCGATCAGTTCATTTTTCTTTTGTTTAAATTCTTCCATGATGGGTCCAAGCAACAAACCCTCTGTCGCAAAAGCATGACCACCACAATTTAATCCCGATTCAATTCTGTATTCCGACACCCAAAGTCCTTTTTTCGCTAAGAAGTTTCCTTGAATCATTGCGGAACGGAAATCGCTCACTTTCAGTATAATTTTCTTTTTTAATACGCCTTTAACATCAGGAAAGAAATCGGAGAAAGTTTCGAAATAACTGTACAATCTAGGATTCATTCCCGCTGAAAGCACTACAGAGGAAGAAAGTTTACTGTTGGCAAAGCCTCTCAGAGAAGCATGGGCATCATTGTAGATCGTGGGCAACTGTTTGTTTCCTATGAAATTATCCTTGTCCACTTTGGTCATAATATTCACATCAATATTTCCCGGAGAAAGATGGGTTTCTAAAAATTTCTTAGCGTTTTCAGTGAAATTTCCTGTTTGATCTAAGAGGTTTTGAAGGCCTTTTTTAAAGTCTGATTTATTAGGAAGAATTGCAATATATTGATTAAGCGTTTCTTTACTTCTG
The DNA here is from genome assembly GCF_035984805.1 of Chryseobacterium sp. MP_3.2. Classification (NCBI taxonomy): domain Bacteria; kingdom Pseudomonadati; phylum Bacteroidota; class Flavobacteriia; order Flavobacteriales; family Weeksellaceae; genus Chryseobacterium; species Chryseobacterium sp. MP_3.2. The sequence continues at coordinate 83,344 of NZ_JAXCHW010000009.1, forward strand.
CATAATTCCTCTTTGAAATTTTCAAATTTTTCATTGACCACATCCTGCATCATATCCAAATAAGAGGTAATCCTTTTTGCCCGGTAATCTTCGCTTTTAATGGAAATTTCGGCAGCATCAAAATGATACTTTTTTCGATAAAAAATATTCATCTTTTCCACGATGTCATCATCAATAATGGAAACAACCGAAGAAATGCCGTAATGCGCAACTCTGATCGGACTGTCTATTGTATAAGCAAGTCCCATTACCGGAATATGAAAATCATGAACGTTCTTTTTTATTTCCATTTTAAGTGGTTTTATTAATTTTAATTATAAATAACCCTCAAAATTAGAATTAACTTTTTAATTATGTATAGGATAGTAATCATAAGAAGTTTAATTTTCTATGACTTTTGTCAGTAAATAAGATTGCATTTCTATCATTTCTTTAGGTTTATAAAAAACAGTACTTTTAGGGAAATTTAAGAATCATGATTTACGGCGTAGATACATTCACCATTGCAGATGTGATGACCATTTTAGGTGATTCCGGAAAAGCAAAACTCAATAAAGAAGCGAAACAGAAAATTCTGAAATCCCAGCATAATGTGCAGCAGATCGTCGCTTCTGACCGCACTGTTTACGGTATCAACACGGGTTTTGGTCCGCTTTGCGATGTGAAAATCTCGGAGGAAGAAACGGCGCAGCTACAGCACAACCTGATTATTTCTCATGCGGTTGGGGTGGGAAAGCCCATTTCCAAGGATTTATCTAAAGTCATGATCATCACAAAAATCCATGCTCTGTCCAAAGGTTTTTCGGGCGTTTCCTTGGAAGTAATTGAGCGACTTATCCTCTTACTCAAAAAAGATATTATTCCTGCTGTTCCCGAACAAGGTTCCGTCGGCGCATCTGGAGATTTGGCTCCTTTGGCACATTTGGTCTTGCCAGTTTTGGGTTTAGGAAAAGTTTGGGACAATGATGAAGTGAAAAATGCGGCAGAAATATTAGCAAAACATGAAATTGAACCTTTGCAATTGGGACCGAAAGAAGGTTTAGGGTTGATTAATGGAACTCAATTTATTTTAGCACATGCCATTTTAGGATTAGATCACTTCGGTTACATTTTGGATCTGGCAGATTTGACGGCGGCCATGAGTTTAGAAGCCTATAGAGGTTCCGCGAGTCCCTTTAAAAAAGAACTGCATGACATTCGTCCTTTTGACGGAAGCAAACATGTGGCTTCCAGAATGAGAAAGTTCCTTAAAAATTCTGAGAATTTAGCAAGTCATGAATATTGTGATCGCGTGCAAGACCCGTATTCTATGCGGTGTGTACCACAAGTTCATGGTGCGAGTAGAAATGCCTTTGAACACTTAAAAAATTTAACGGAAACGGAACTTAATTCGGTGACCGACAATCCAATAATTTTAAGTGCAGAAGAATCAATTTCGGGCGGTAATTTTCACGGACAATTGCTGGCTTTGCCTCTTGATTACGCAACTTTGGCAGCGGCAGAATTAGGAAATATTTCGGATAGAAGAAGTTATCTTTTGTTAGAAGGAAAATATGGTTTGCCCCGTTTATTAACGGAAAGTTCGGGATTAAACTCAGGTTACATGATTCCGCAATATACTTCTGCAGCCTTAGTCACAGAAAATAAAACTTTGTGCTTTCCCGCCTCTGCCGATTCGATCCCGACGAGTTTAGGACAAGAAGATCATGTTTCCATGGGAAGTATTTCGGGCAGAAAATTTAATCAGGTTTTGGGAAATCTAGAGAATATTTTGGCCGTGGAACTTATGTTTGGGGCGCAAGGATTAGAATTTCGTCGGCCTGCAAAATGCACGAAATATGTGGAAAGCGCCTACTCTTTAATTCGCTCAAAAGTTCCAAAACTTGAAAATGATCGACTCATTGGAGAAGATATTTTGGCAATCTGTGACATGATTAGAGCCCGGAAATTTGAGGTGAATTAAAAAATTCAACTTTATGCAACGATCTTTTTCAAAATTTATTTAATGCGGCAATTTACCCTTCACCAAACCATAAGCGAAGGTTCCCAAAAGCGAGGCGGCAATCACGATAATAATGGAGCCATATCCTGCGCCTGCTAAAATAAACATGGGTCCAGGACAAGCTCCGGCAAGAGCCCAACCCAATCCGAAAAGCGTTCCGCCAAATAAATAACGTGCAAAACCTTTTGCTTTAGGTTTCAAGGACATTTCCTGATTCCCAACCGCTTTGATGTTTTTTCTTTTAATAATCTGAACGCCAATTGCGCCCAATATTACAGCCGATCCAATAATACCAAACATGTGAAAGGATTGAAAGTGAAACATCTCGTAGATTCTAAACCAAGACGCGGCTTCAGATTTATACAGCACAATTCCCAAAAGAATTCCGATGGCGAAAAATTTTAAATACTTCATGAGGTAAAAATTAAAGGAAATAATAAATGAATCATTACTAAACCGCCGACAAAAAAGCCCACAACGGCAATTAAAGAAGGGATTTGAAGATTACTCAACCCAGAAATGGCGTGTCCAGAAGTACAACCTCCCGCATATCTGGCGCCGAAACCAACCAAAAATCCACCGATAATTAAAATGGCTAAAATAAAAGGATCAGTGAGATTTTCAGCCCCGAAAAGTTCTGTTGGCAAATACGCAGAATCAGAACTACTAATTCCATAATCAGTAGAAAGTTGAGCTGCGGTCTCTGGATTTATTTTTACGCCAGCATTAGACATAAAGTTAGACGCCAAAAACCCACCGATGATTGACCCTAAAACGACTACTAAATTCCAGCTTTCTTTTCGCCAATCAAATTTAAAAAAGGAAGAGAATTTTCCGGCACCACCTACCGCACAAATTGTACGCAGGTTAGAGGAAATTCCAAATTGTTTACCCGCAAAAAGCAGGAGAAACATGGTGAATGCGATTAAAGGTCCCGCAATATACCACGGCCAAGGTTCGTAAATCCAGGTCATTTAGAGAATTTAGATGTTAAAAAATTTAGAGAATTGCATAAGTCTCGAATCAGAATCTTGCGCAAACTTTAAGGAAAATAAAGGGTGAAAATTTTATTTATTTTTTGAATTGTTCTACAGCCTCACTCAAATCGTAAACGGTTGCATTTGGAAATATGGTTTCTAGAATACTGCTTCCTGCCGCACTTCTGTAACCTCCGGCGCAGTGAACCACGATCGGTTTATCTGTTGGGATTTCTGCAGCTGAATCCTTCAATTCACTTAAAGGATGAGCCAAAGCATTTTCGAAAAGGGAGCCGCCATCAATTTCAGTTTGGTTCCGAATATCTACGATGGTATAATTTTCCAGATGATTTTTAAAATCTTCAACATTCAGCTTGTCCGAGGAAACTAATTCACTCTTTGGAATTGTAATCACTTCTTTAACCTGAGTTTCATAGCCAATTTTAGCAATTCTGTGTAGAATTTTTTCACTATCATTCTTATTGTCTACCACCAAAGTGAACGCTTCATTTGGCTTTATAATTGCTCCGAGCCACGTTTCAAACTTAGCCGTATCGGAACTTGCTTGGATATTAATACTTCCCTTCAAATGTCCCTTCTTAAAAATATCTTCTGCTCTCGTATCTACAATTAAACCTTCTGCAAAAGCATTTTCTCTAAAGGGAATTTTTTCAAGGGATGTTTGTAAATTTTCTGCTCCTGCTTTATTAATGCCGACATTAAAACCAAAGTACGCTGGAATAATAGGTTGCCCTTCTAATAGGGTTTCCATAAAATCTTCCTTCGTCTGCTTTTTAAAAGCCCAATTGAATTTTCTTTCTTCACCTAATGTGCTGCTTGCTGCCTCGCTCAAATTTTTACCACACAAAGAACCTGCTCCATGTGCTGGATAAACCACGGCTTCATCTGAAAAACTGGTGAATTTATGGGCAAGTGTTTCGAACATCATTTCTGCCAATTCTTCCCGTTTGGCTTGCATATTACCGGCTTTTTCCCGCAAATCTGGTCGGCCAACATCGCCAATGAATAATGTATCACCGGTGAAAAGTACAGTTTCTTTTCCGTGAGTAGCAGCAATTGTAATGCTGTCTGGGGAATGTCCCGGTGTATTAATGGCTTTTAAAGTAACATTGCCTAACTGAAAAGAATTTCCTTCATCGAAGGTTTCGTGTGGATAATCTGCGCCTAGTTTTTCACTGTTATATAGGGTTGCGCCCGTTTCTTGATGAATCTGCAAGTGAGAACTTACAAAATCGGCGTGTGGATGTGTTTCAAAAACCGCAACTATTTCTGCATTATTCTCTTTTGCGAAGTCATAATATTGCTGAGGATTTCTTTCTGGATCAATCACGGCCATTTTTCCCTCGCTGATAATGGCGTAAGAATAATGGGACAGTGGCTTATATTCGAATTGCTTGATGTTCATTCTAATTAATTTCTGCAAAAATACGAAAAGTGCATTTATTCCTAAAGGTTATTCATCTATCATCATATTTACCAAAAAATCATGCCTGAAATTTCCGTTGAAATAGTAGGAAAACATTCCAAATATTTCAAAAGATCAACTTCTAGATGATGCTGGTATAAAATAAATTATCCCTCAAACACTACCCTTCTTGAATAAAATTTGAACATATAAAATCCCAAAGCAATCACCATCAACTGCATGACCAATCTAATAACAGCCACATTCATGCTTTTCACCAAAGGATTTTCCTGATTTTCAACGCGGAATACATCCCAAATATGAAGGGGTAAAAAGATGATCATTAAAAGTGTAAAACCAATTGCGCCGTATTTTCTTGTCTTTGGAACCAACAAAAGAATTCCAACCACCGCTTCTGAAACCACGGCAAATACATCCGCAAATAAGAGGGGAATAAATTGTGGAACCATCGCCGTGTACATTTCTGCATTTACGATGTGATTGTAGGCTGCACCTAAAAGTACGATGCCGAAAATTATGGAGAGGACATTGAAAATGGTCTTTTTCGTTTTGAATTTCATTATTATTCGTTAGTCTTTTCTATGTCGAATTAATTGCAAAAAAAATTGATTCTAAATTTTCGTGAGTTTAAATATTTTACTGCTTAACGTCCGAATTTTCTAAATCTTTTTGTTTCCTTTTTTCCAGTTTTCTAAAATAGCCGCGGAAGAGGAAATTATGTTTTAAGGCTTCCATATTTTGATTCAATTTATCGGTGGCTTCTTTCACATTAATTACGGTAGAATCTATGTTTTTCGCTAAACCTTCATCTTTAGCAATGTAGTTTAGAGAACCTTTACTGGTTTTAATTTCCGTCACATATTGATCGAGACTGCGGGAAACTTTATTAATGTCTTTACTGGATTTCTCTAAATTGGCAAAGACATTTTGGATCTGAGCGCGCGTTTTTGGATCGCTCAATAATACCGCCGCGGCACTTTCATCATAATTAATCTTAGAAATAATGGCGTTAACCTGTGCCATGGCTTGGTTGGAACCTTCGGCAGTTCTTTTTAAAGCCGCAATGGAACGTCGCAAATCGTTTTCCAAAAGTTCATCACTTAATATTGCACCCAAAGCTCCTTGACCATCTACCACTTTATGTGTAATTTTCGCGAGATCAGACGTTATCAAAGCTGCACTTTCATTGGTCTTACTAAAAGTTTCCAAGATCTCATCCACCGTAATTTTACTTTTCACTAGAATCTGATCGCCTGATTTTACAACCTTTGATGCCTTTTCTTCGCCCGGAACTAAGTTAACAACCATACTTCCGACCAAACCATCAGAGGAAATACTGGCGACCGCATCTTTTTTAATGAATTGAGCAGCCTGCTCATCGATCGACATTTCTACGGTGATCTTTCCTTCTGCCGTCATTTCTATTTTGCTTACGGTTCCCACATTTACACCAGAATACCGCACATTATTTCCAAGCTGCAGTCCGCTAACATCTGCAAACACAGAATATAAAGCGATGCTTTTGCTAAATAAATGCTGTTGTTTTCCCACGAAATAGAGCGCCGTGACGAGTAAAATTGTACCGACCACGACAAATATTCCAACGCTTAATTTATTTGAGGATTTTCCCATAATTTTAATTTTTAAAGAAGGCCTGAACTTGTGGATCTTCGGATTCTAAAAGTTCTTCATAGGTACCTTCGGCATAATTTACGCCGTCTACCAAGAGAATCATTCGGTTAGAAATCACTCTTGCACAATCTACATCATGCGTGATAATGATAGAAGACGTTTTATATTTTTCCTGAATATTTCTCAGCAATTCAATAATTTCTTTCGAAGTAATAGGATCTAAACCTGTTGTTGGCTCATCATACATCAAAATTTTTGGTTTTAAGATCAAAGCTCTCGCTAGTGCAACTCTTCTCTGCATTCCGCCCGAAAGTTCTGCCGGCATTAAATCAATGGTTTGCGCAAGACCTACATTTTCCAAAGCTTCCAGGACCAAAACTTCTGTGTCTTCGGAACTTTCTACTTTATCCCGATGTCTTCTTAAAGGAAATTCTAAATTTTCCCGAACGGTCATTGAATCATAAAGTGCACTGCCCTGGAAAAGAAATCCAATCTCCGTACGAAGAATGTCCAGTTCTTTCTGACCCATTTTGGTAATATCTTCTCCCCGAATACTGATACTTCCGCCATCTGGCTTCAACAAACCGACAAGACATTTTACCATTACAGATTTTCCGGAACCTGATTTTCCCATGATGGTTAAATTTTCCCCTTCAAATAATTGCAGGTTAAAACCTTTCAGCACTTGATTGTCCCCAAAACTTTTGGTGATATTTTTCAATTCTAAAACGGGTTTTCTGTTATTTTCAGCCATGATCTAAATTTCAAAAATAATATCGGTTACAAATACTGCAATGAAATCAATTATAAATACCAACATCGAAGTATAAACTACCGCTGCATTAGACGCTTCACCTACGCCCACTGTTCCTTTTCCACAATTATAGCCTTTGTAGCACCCAATCAATCCTATGGCAAAACCAAAGAAAAAAGATTTGATGGTGGCGGGAATAATATCTCCGAAAGTGATCGCCTCAAATACCTGACTAAAATAGAGGGTAAAAGAAACGTCTGCTTTCAAATTTTCCACCAGGGCAGATCCAAATAAGGAAATGGCATCACCAATAATAATCAGAAGTGGTAACATTAAAGTCGTGGCAAGGATTCTGGTGACTACTAAATATTTGAAAGGATTTGTGCCAGAAACTTCCATGGCGTCTATTTGCTCGGTAACACGCATAGAGCCTAATTCCGCTCCAATTCCGGATCCAATTCTACCTGCACAAATTAAGGCGATAATTACAGGACCGATTTCCCGAATAATGGAAATACTGATCATGGAAGGAATCCAGGATTCGGCACCAAACTGTTCCAAAGTGGGTCGGGACTGCAGCGTAAAGACCAGACCCAAAATAAATCCCGTCACCGAAACCAGCAATAAAGATCGGTTCCCGATATTATAGAACTGGCGAATTAATTCTTTAAACTCATAAGGCGGTGTAAAAACCTCCCGAAAAAATCTACCCGCAAACAAAGTGATATCACCTATTTCTGAGAAAAAAGATTTTATTGAGTCCAACAAAGAAGGTGATTTAATCATGAGAAATGGTCTTACTCAAATGTAGTCATATTTAAGGCGGATACAAAGAGATAATATAATAGAAGTCAGTAGATTATTGTTATGCAAAACCATAGTTGGTCGGAATAAGCTGGGTGTAATCACTAGAAATAGAATCGTCCCAAAATTTTATTTTATTCAAAATTTAACTTCAAAACCTATGAAAACTACTTTCAGCATCATTTTACTTTCTGCTTTGCCAATGATCTTAAGCTCCACCAAAGCACACCCTATAGATCCAGTTGATAATACGGAATGGGCAGGAATTGCTAATATTTCAACCGCCCAAAATGTAGTCTTGCAGTTTAAAAGAGATGACCTTAATGTTTCACTAAAGGATACGGTATTTGAGTCAATAAAATTTGCAGCCAGCAATGACACCTTAACTATTGAGGAAAAATTGGGCGGTTTACCTTCTCCGGTAAACCGCAAAGGTGTGTACCAATACGTAATGAAGGGCGATGAATTGAGTTTCAAGTATATTTCTTATGAATCCAGTTCCCGCCAGTACAACATAACCGTTTCCAATTTAAAAAAAATGGTGGCTTCAAGGAAATGATTTTTTTTATGAAAGAATTTATATTTATCCCGATTTTTCCAGATTGAAAATGCCTCTACTCTAAAAAGATGGAGCTTTTTTGTCTGCTCAACTATAGATGGATTCTTTAAAATTTTGATAATATGCAAAGAATTTTAGAATAACTTTTTATCTTTAGCCTATGATAAAATTTCTCGTTGGGATCAGCTTTTTTATGTCCCTTTTATGCTCTGCACAGTCCCTTCAAAACACTTCCTCAGAAATTTATGATGATTTACTTCGCCTGCAAAACAATACCACCGTTATGTATATCGCGGCACATCCGGATGATGAAAATACGCGCGTCATTTCTTGGTTAACGCATGATAAACATGTGGATGCAGTCTATTTATCTTTGACAAGGGGCGATGGCGGACAAAATTTAATTGGTACAGAAAAAGGAGAACTTTTGGGTTTATTGAGAACGCAAGAACTTTTGGAAGCTCGGAAAATAGATAAAGGTCGGCAATGGTTTACGAGAGCTTTGGATTTTGGCTACTCAAAAACGGCTACAGAAACTTTGAAATTTTGGGATAAACAGCAGGTTTTATCTGATGTGGTCTGGGCAATTCGCAAAAACAAACCGGAAATTATTATTACCCGTTTTGATCCAAATTCCAATGGCGAGACGCACGGACATCATACTGCATCGGCAATTTTGGCGATGGAAGCTTTCGATTTGGCAGCTGATTCAAAAGCTTTTCCAGAACAATTAAAATATGTAAAAGTCTGGCGACCGAAAAGATTATTTTACAATACAAGTTGGTGGTTTTTCGGCAGTAAAGAAAATTTCGAAAAATCAGATAAGACAGGATTATATCCCATCAATGTTGGGAATTACTATCCAATTTTGGGAATTTCTAATAATGAAATTTCCTCGAAAGCCAGAAGCATGCACGCTTGCCAAGGTTTTGGAACAGCTTTAGAAAGAGGAAATGACATGGAATATCTGAAGTTCCTAAAAGGTGACCAACCAAAAACAAATGATATTTTCGAAGGAATTCAATTGAAATCAGAAAATTCTGCACTGCAAAAACAATTAGATCTTGCAGTTTCAGAATATCAGTTCAGCAATCCGAAATTGACGTTGCAACGTTTGCTTCAAGCGTATAAATTGATGAAAAAAGAGAATCCAAAAGATTCAAAATTGGCAGAAATAAAAGATTTAATCTTAAAAACACAGGGAATTTATTTCGAATGGACCACAGAAAAAGCTTTCGGAACATCGGGAGAAGAGATTTCTACCCGCCTGGAAATCGCGAATAGACGTAATGCAGAAGTAACGGTTTCTCTTCCTGGGAATACTTCTCAAACAATTCTGGCTAACGAAACTTTTAAAGAAAATCAGAAATATAAGATCGAAAATAGAAATTATTCTAATCCGTATTGGATGGAAAAAATGCCGAAGAACAATCTCTACATCACCGAAAATCCTGAAAATATTGGACTGCCCGAAATCTCAAATGCCATCACCAAAAAAGTGACCGTTGATTTTGGAACCACTAAAATTGATTTCGATATTCCTTTGCAACAAAAAACGGTAGATCCTTCTATTGGTGAAATGTATCAACCTTTTTACACCATTCCTACTTTTGTAGCGAACTTCGACCAGGAAAATTTTATTTTCAGCAATCAGCCCAAACAAATTGCAGTAGAAGTTCAAAGTTTTGCGGGAAAATCCACGCCGACTGTTTCTTTAAACGGCAGTAAAGATTGGAAAATTTCACCTGCGCAAAAAGTTATCTTCACAGAAACTGGTGAAAAGCAAACTCTGTATTTTCAGGTTGAACCCATTTCAAGAAATGCCAATTCAACTTTAGAAACCGTCATAGAATCAGAAGGCAAAACTTACAATCAATCTTTACAAGTCGTTGCATATCCGCATATCGACCGTCAGATTTGGACTAAAAAATCGCAAGTTCAGGTTCAAAATTTAGATTTAAAAATTCCAACAGTTAAAATTGCGTACATCACTGGATCGGGAGATGATATTCCGTCCTCACTTCGCGCCATTGGTTTGAAGGTGGATGAATTAGACGTTAAAAATTGGAACGCTGCTCAATTGCAAAATTATGATGTGCTTATTTTAGGCATTCGTGCTTTTAATACCCAACCAGAATTGGCGATGATCAACCAAGACCTCTGGAAATTTGTAGAAAATGGCGGTTTGATTATTAATCAGTATAATACCAACCGAGGTTTGCTTACGATTGACATTGCCCCATTTTCATTAAAATTAGGAAGTGGCAGAATTTCGGAAGAAGATGCGAAATTGAAAATGCTCGTTCCGAATCATCCCGTTTTCAACAATCCAAATAAATTGACGGACCAAGATTTTGAAAATTGGGTTCAGGAAAGAGGTTTGTATTTCGCGGATTCTTGGGATGGAAAAATGATTCCACTTTTAGAAGGTAATGATACGGGAGAATCTCCAAAACAAGGAAGTTTGTTGGCCGGAAAATATGGAAAAGGAACTTATGTGTACACAGGATTGTCGTTTTTTAGAGAATTACCGGCGGGAGTTCCGGGAGCGTACAGATTGTTTATGAATATATTGGCTTTGAGAACACGGAAGTAAGCGCATAGTTAACACAGATTTTTTTTAAACCATAAATGTTCAACGGACTTTAAACTTTCTTATGAAAAGCGATTTTTACATGAGTTTGTCATTCCGTAGGAACCTAAACTGCTAAATTTACATGGCGTAGAGATTCCTTCGGAATGGCAAAAAACGGAATTAGCGGCGAATCTTTGCAGCCCGGACTTGAACGGAGCTCTTTTTTATTGATGGCTGAGCTTGTAGAAGCCAGCAATTAAAAAAGCGGGAGCCCTTCGGCAAGCTCAGGGTAAATTAAGCTGCCAAAAAAATAAAAAATATGAAAGAAGAAAAAAAAACGAACTGGAAAAAGCTTTATATTTCATTATTGGTGGTCACTTTTGCGATGATGGTGGCAATGCTTCTCTTTCAAAATTACTATAAATGAAAAATTTAGACTGGGCAGTTCTCATTTTCGTGTTGCTTTTTATTGTGATTTATGGCATCTACAAATCGCAGAAAGTAAAAACAACTGAATCCTTCTTAGGCGGAAAAACCAATCCGTGGTGGATGGTCGGCTTAAGCATTATGGCGACTCAAGCGAGTGCCATTACCTTTTTATCAACGCCCGGACAAGCCTATCATGACGGTTTGGGCTTTGTACAGTTTTATTTCGGATTGCCCATCGCCATGGTTATCTTGTGCGTTTGGGTGCTTCCTAAGTTTTTTAAAATGAACGTTTTAACGGCGTATGAATATTTAGAAAAACGCTTCGGATTGTCTACCAGAATTTTAACAGCGATTTTGTTTTTAATCCAAAGAGGTTTGGCGGCTGGAATTACCATTTTCGCTCCAGCTATTATTCTGTCCACTATTTTGGGTTGGAATCTGATGCTCACCAATATTGTGATCGGAGCTTTGGTGACGATTTACACTTTGGTTGGTGGAACAGAAGCGGTTAGTCAGACGCAGAAACAGCAGATGATCGTCATTTTTATTGGGATGTTTTTAGCCTTTTATCTCATCGTAGAAAATTTGCCCATGAATTTGAACGATGCTCTGTTGTATTCTGGTGCGATGGGGAAAATTAATCCCGTGAGTTTTGAATTTGATATCAACAGCCGCTACAATATTTGGTCCGCATTTTTGGGTGGAACTTTTCTCTTTTTAAGTTATTTCGGTACGGATCAAAGTCAGGTTCAACGGTATTTAACGGGCAAAAGTTTAAAAGAAGCACGATTGGGATTGCTTTTTAATGGCCTCTTCAAAATCCCCATGCAATTCTTTATCCTCTTTATTGGCGTCATGGTTTTCGTTTTTTTCCAGTTCGAAAAAACGCCTTTGAACTTTAATCCACTCTCTCAAAAACTTCAAAACAATACCGAATACCGCGCTTTGAATACGGAGTTCAACCAACTTCACGAAGATAAAAAACAGAAAATAATCGCCTGGAAAGCTGATCATTCTCCAGAAATAATGGCGGAATTAAAAGTCTTGCAAGCGAAAGAAATTACGATTCGCCAAGAGGTAAAAGACCTGATTGATAAAGCAGCTCCAGAAATTGAATCCAATGACAAAGATTATGTTTTCATCTACTACATTCTCAATTACTTGCCGACCGGAATTGTGGGATTATTGATCGCCGTGATTCTTTCTGCAGCGATGAGTTCAACGTCTTCAGAACTCAATGCTTTGGCGACCACGACCGTGGTAGATATTTACAAAAGAAATTTCGCCCCTAATATTTCGGAGAAAAAATACTTGAATGCGTCTCGATTGTTTACTTTGATGTGGGGAATGATCGCCATCTTTTTTGCGGTGAATGCCAGTTTATTTGAAAACCTAATTCAGGCCGTCAATATCATAGGCTCCTTATTTTATGGAGTTATTCTCGGCGTATTTGCCATCGCCTTTCTCTTCCCAAAAATCGGCGGAAAAGCTACGATGTGGAGTATTTTGATTGTAGAACCCATCATTATTCTCCTCTACTTTTTAGATGTGAGAGAGCTAATTGAGTTGGAGTTTTTGTGGCTGAATCCGATTGGGTGTTTGTTGATGATTTTGAGTGCGGGGATTTTGGAGCCGTTTATGAAGAAAGTTAAGATATAATAAACAAAATATTTACATTAAGATGTTTAATTAATTCAATTACTTTAAATAAATTTCATCTCTTACATAATTATTATTCAACCAAAAACAATGTTTTGTATAGTGTAATTCATTTGTAATTAAATCTTTTTGCGGTAAAGGATAAGTGTCTGCAGAATCTTTTGCGTGAGGTCGAACGTGAGAAATTGAATTAAATTTTTTGTTAGGAAAATTTGTAAAACGGATATGTTCTCCATTTTTATTTATTTTAATTTCCTTAACAATTTCTCCATTTGCAACTATTTGTTGCGTTCTCAACCAAACTTTTTCAACTTCTAGTAAATCTAAATAAGGCATATTCCAAAATTTTACTTTTCTTAAAACTAATTTTTCATTTTCAAATTGAAAGAAAACGAAAAGAAACTTATGTTCTAGAATATCCTTAAATTCAGAATCATCCCATTCTTCATTTACAAGTTCTTCATATTTAAAATTCGAAAAAGAAATATCTTCTTTAGGTAAATCATTTTCTTTTAGACGCACCGTTTTTACTATAATTTCGGCTTTTTCAAATTCTTCAATTTCTTTGTCAATAGAAATACCAAGAATGGCTTTGGTTAAATTTGCATAAAAACTTTTGGCTTTCTTGTTTAAGTCAAAATTTAATATGGCAAGAATTTCATTTTCTGTTTTTCCGTAAAAAGGAACGAATTTAGAAATTACAACTTCCTCAATTGTTTTCTTTTTTGCAATACCAGCTGATGGAATTAATTTACCATAGATTTCTGTTGGTTCACTTGCAATTGTTGCGATAATATGATTAACATAACCTTGCTTAAAAGAATATGCTCGCTGTTTTGCAGGAATTTTTGAAAATGGTTGCTTTCTAACTGAAAAAGAATTTGCTCCTTTAGTACAAGCTCCAAGATAAAAAGTATCTCCTTCTGAAAGTTCATGAGCTTTACCTTCTGCGATTTTTTTTGTAATTGTTTCCCAATCTTGCTTAATAATTTCTAAATCAGTTAATGAAAAATTCCATTCGTCAACCAATTTTATTTTAAAATCTAAGATATTGTAGCCAGCCTTATACAGGTAGAAAATTAAAAGAATGCTCGCATTTTTTTTGATAAAATCACTATTTTCAAAATCTTGCTTTACAACATTAAAATAATTAATGATATTTAAAACCAATCTTTCTTTAGCACGATACTCTCTGTTTTTCAATTGTTTTAAAGGTGACGATTTTAGTTCCATTCCAATTTCAGCAAAATCCGCGTCTGCAATTGAATTTGGTTCGTAACCAAAATAGTATTTCTCTAAAACTTGACCGAAATTTCCTTTTCCTGAATAAGAATGCTCTAAAATATCAAGGTCACAAATTTCGCGCAATGATTTTCCTTTTAGCTTTTTTGCATATTCTATTACAGAATTTTTATTATTTGGATTATAAGAAAGATTCATATACAATTAATTTAATAGATATTTTCATCTGAATCTTCGTTATCGTAATCAATTTCAACTTCTAATTCTTCAAAATATTCTTCTTGAATTTCTAACAAATTTATTTTCTCTATAAATTTATCTATAGGAGCAAAAGTTTTCATGTTTTTTAATGGCGTAATTAATTGTGAATGACCATAATCAAAATAGAAAACATTGTTCAAATCATCATTATGCATGTTAGAACTATTTGTTTTCACCAACCAATCTTTAGTTCCTCCAATTCTTATGAAATCTAACTCTGCTTCAAGATTATAATCACGCCAATCCTTATTTAGTTTATCCAAAAAATAACTCAAAGATGATAAATCCCCTATTTGCGGAGATAATCTATAGTTAAATTTTTTACTTAAAAAAAGATACAAACTTTTCAGTATAGGAATTTTATTGATAATCGAAAGAAAATTGGCAAATTGAGAACCATTATGTGGTGTTGCAAATGTGCATAACATCCTAATATTTCTTATATCAATATTATCTTTCTTACAATTAACTAAAAATTGCCTTGCCACTAATCCTCCCATACTATGACCCACCAAAACTATATTATTGCTATTGCTACAATTTTTATCAATATAAACCTTCAATTTATTTGCATTTTCAAGATTTCTTTTTGACCAAACTGCTTTTAAAAATAATAAAATAAAATTTGGAAACACTATTAAGAATTTGGAATTGAATATATTTTTATAAAATGAGAAAAAGAATAAAATTATTCCATAATTTAAATCCCATTTAGAATCTAAGTAGATGGAAAATTTAGTAAAAGTATTTGGTCCCCCTCCTAATCCATGTATAAACACAATACATTTATCCGAATTTGGATCTTTTATATGTGAAATCATTTACAGTAAATTTTCTTTGCTTTGTGATTCTTTCCAAATAGAATTCAGCAAAATTTTTATATCCTCTTTATCAATGTCATAAAGTTCTGATGTATTTATTTTAACTATAAAATTGTAAATTTTTTGAAGTTCAATTTTAACACTAACTTTAATTTTTAGCTCCTTAATTGCAATTTCTCCTTGTACAAAATTATTAACTAGTTCTTTAAAAAGATGTTCTTTAAAAAAACTATCAATATTGCCAAATATCTGTTCATTTGACATTTCTGGATTATCATTTTTTACTTCTTGAAATTTAGTTTCAATCAAGGTTCGCTTTATAGAAATATGTTCAGCATAAAATGGTTTCCACAATCCGGAATTTGCAAATAAACTTAGATTATCTTTTGGATTTCCAATTACACGTATTCTTTGAACAGGTAAACCAAGTCTTATAAAATCAAAGTAAACTTCTTTTAATTCTGCATTGTTATTTGTTTGCTTTAAATAATTATTTAAATCAACAAAATGACCTTCTTTTTTATCAAGTCTTGTGTAAACATTTGGACTATCTAAGTAAAAAAGATATTCTTCCATTAAAGAAAGTATACTCATCCATTGAATAATTCGCGTGCTTTTTTCCGCCATTAATTTAGCTACTTCATCGATTGGAACCGAATATTCTTCAATTAATTCTTTGCATCTTAGATATTTTTCAATTGGTTTGTATTCAACTTTATTATCAACTCCCATCTGATAATTAGTTTCTAACTTTATTATTTCAATTACGTTATTTTCTAAATCATCAGGCAAAATAATTGCTTTAAAATAATCAACATCGTGTCCTTCTCTAAACAATTTATTTAATAAGGATGACCTCCTATTTCCATCAATCACAATTAAATCTTTAGTTACAATTCCAATTTCTTGCTGTCCATAATTTTTCAGACTTTGCAATGTCTTTTCGTTGCGATTTTCAGCAGATTCAAATAAATAATTTTCAATAATTTTTTTATCGTCTGGATTTTTTGGATCTAGCTTTTTCCCTCTACCTGATTCATAAGATAGAATAGCGCTTTTAATCCTTCCATTATACTTGTTGTAAATAATCGATTCGAGGGGAATTTGGTAAACTGGGAAAACTGTTAGTTTTTCATCATACCAAATAGCTTTAGATTCTTTTGTTTCTTGAAAAATCATTTTTTAAGTGTTTTATTTTGATTATATATTTTTTGACTTAATGCAATTCCAATTTTTTCAATAACACCAACAACCAAAGCATTTCCCATAAAAAAAGCTCTTTTTGTATCTGTAACTCCATCCATTTTCGTATGATTATCAGGAAACATATTTAACCGTTCCAATTCAACAGGAGTTAATCTTCTAAAACCTTTAGATGTGTGAATTACATGTTTAAATCTTGACGCTGATTTCCCACCTTCTCCCGTAATTATTGTTCGTGATGCTTTGTCTAAAGAATCTGGGAAAATCATTCCGCCTTCACTGTAATTATATTCAAATCCATCTGCATTTTTTCGCATTTCTTTTTTGGCACCTTTCGAATATTTCCACTTGTCCATATCTTCTTCATTGATAAAAAACTCTTCCGAGACTGCTCCGTTTTCTATCAAATCTTTTAAAATTGAAAATTTACCTTCATAATTTGGTTGAGTTTTAATGGTAGTTACATTCCCATCAATCATCAAACCCGAATTTTCAAACAACCCTTTTTTACCTCCAATATTAAAATTTTCAGAAATTGAAACGATATCTCCTTTTAATGTGAAAACTTTTGGTTTCAAAGAATTTTCAATTGATACCGGTAGTGCATTTGCTAAAGTCCCATCTTCTACAATCCATTCTATTGGTTCAATGTTTTTGATACTTTTAAAAATTTCGGAATTGTTTAAGTATGCTAAAATGAAGATTCTTCTTCGTCTTTGTGGCATTCCAAATTCAGCTGCGTTTACAACTCGCCATTCAACTGCATATCCTAAATCATTTAAGCTTTTCAAAATAATTGCAAAGTCACGACCTCGCTGTCCAGATGGAGATATTAAAAGCCTATCAACATTTTCAAGAAAAATATATTTAGGCTTATTCTCTTTTTCTGAAAGAATTTTATGTATTGACCACCACAAAACACCTTTTTTCCCAATTAAACCCTTAGAGTTTTTAAGTGTTGTTGCTACGGAATAATCTTGACAAGGAAATCCTCCAACCAATAGATCGTGATCAGGCATTTGTTCAATATTCACTAAAGCAATATCTATATTCGAATGGTGGTCTTTTCCGAAACGTTCTTCATAAACATCAGAAGCATGTTGCAATTTTGTTGATGGCTCCCATTGATTACTCCAAATAATTTCGTAGTTCGTCTTTAATTTTTTTTTATAGTTTGTTGATGAAGATTTCCCATTCCATCCTTCAAGTCCAAGTCTAAAACCTCCAACACCTGCAAATAGCTCTGCAACTTTTATTTTACCTTTCATCTTTTATTTACGTTTTCTAAATATTCTCATCAAAAAGATTTCTAATATTAATATCCAAGGCAATCGCAATTTTTTCAATCAATTCAATCGAAACATTAGTTTTCCCTTTTTCAATCAAATGCATATAAGCTCTATCTATATTTGCTTTTAAAGCAAGCTTTTCTTGCGATAAAGATTTCTCTATTCGCAATTCATTAATTCGCTTACCTAGCTTTTCTTTAACATTCATACTATCATATTTGAACTGTCGTAAATTTTAAATTTTGTTGTCAATACTACAACTGGTAATAAACCACATAAACGCCTTAAAAAGAATTTTCAATTATTCATTCATTAAAAAATAACAAGCAATTTCTTCGATTTTGAAAATAGATTAATACAAAAGAAATCCTTGCTAATCAGTTGATTAACAAGGACACTACTCTATAAACCTTACTTTAAATAAAGAAGGATCCCAAAATCTGGAATCCTTTTCTATTTTTAATACAACCGAAGTTCTACTTACTCCACTTCGCGATATTATCGCTATTCATTTTTACATAATCTGCGTTGCTGGCTTTCTTGGCCAGCTCCATAGATTTATTGGCGGTGGTGATGGCTTTTTTATACATGCCGTTGGCAGCTTCAATTTCAGATTGTAACTTTAGCATGTAGAAAGTATCGGGCATGAGTTTGTTTGCTTTCTCGGTATATTCCAGGGCTTTTTTCATGTCCATTTTTTCTTGGAAATAATAACTCGCCGCCTGGTGGTAATCTGATCCTTTTGCCTCTTTCGAGCTTAAAGTTTTCTCAATGGATTCTAACACTTCTTTCTTAGAATCCATTACGATAGGAACTTTCACCCGCGTATTTTCCCAACTCAGAGCAAGATCTGCTTTGTCCGTTCTCAAATTACTAAAATCGATGGAAAAAGTTTCTACAAAGACGGGATTCTTTTCTGCTTTAACTTTTGTTCTTGCTACAATTAGATCCTCTTTTAATTCTTTCGGCGCACCCCATTGTTCCGTATCTTTATAAAGAATTATTTCCCATTCAGAACTAGAAGGAATGGTGTATAAAGCATATTTTCCGGCTGGAACTTTTATTCCATTAAAACTCGCCTCATTTTTAAAAGTGATATCGGTAGAACCATTCGCACCGGTTCTCCAGAGTTTATTCATCGGAACCAAATTCCCAAAAACTTTTCGCTCATTCGCCGATGGTCGAGAATATTCCACCATCACTTCAGAAAGTCCGATGGTTTGTTTTACCGTGGCAGAAGGACTTGGTTGCGGAGCTTTCACCTGTGCATTTCCTATTGCAAATGCTCCGGCGAAAACTAGAGATGCTAGTATTTTTTTCATTTCTTTTTAATTTATTGTTAGTAATGGATTTCAAATATACTTAAATTAGAGTTGCAGGACAACCCTCCAACAAGACGAATTTAAATTAAATCTCTTACTTCTACATCTTAAATCTTGTGCTTTTCTAACCTAAAATCTCTTCCAATAAATACTTTTTTTCAATACAATCGAAGCACTAAGAAAATTAAAAATTATTCGTGACTTATGTCTTTAAGCTTTTGAATTGCAAATCATTACCAAGGCTTCTATTCTTTATAAATGCTGATTAAAGTCAGTTCCCCTAAGTAACCTTTGTCACACAAATTCCTTTTTTCTAGCGGTACCTTTATAGTAGAAAAGTTAGGGTCAACCTAATTTAACATTAAAAATAAAATCCATGAAAAATTTAGTAATCCTTGGATCAGGAACCGCCGGAACGATAATGGCGAATCAACTTACCAAAAAACTTTCCGAAGAGTGGAGCATTACTTTGGTCGATCAATACAAAACTCATTATTACCAACCTGGATTTTTATTTATTCCCTTCGGGACTTATAAACCAGAAGATGTAAAAAAAACCATCGACGAATTTTTACCTAAAAGAGTACAACTCATCCGGGAAAAAATCGATCGAATTGATAAAGATTTAAATACCGTTTTCTTGGAAAATGACCAAGTAATCAGCTATGATATTTTAATTATCGCAACGGGTTGCAAAACTGCACCGGAAGAAGTTCTGGGCATGAAAGACGAGTATTGGTACAAATCTATATTCGATTTTTACACCTTCGAAGGAAGTTGTGCTTTAGCCAAAAAATTAGAAACTTGGGAAAGTGGAAAACTGGTCGTTCATATTACCGAAATGCCTATAAAATGTCCCGTTGCACCTTTGGAATTTGCTTTTTTAGCCGATGATTATTTCACTAAAAAAGGGATGCGGGACAAAGTGGAGATTAGTTATGTTACACCACTTTCTGGGGCATTTACAAAAGAAAAAAGTACAAAAACGCTTGAATATTTGTTAAAAGAAAAAAACATTAAAATCGTTCCAGATTTTGCCGTAGAACACATCGAAGCAGCAAATGGAAAAATGTTTGAGTATGGAGGAGAATCGGTAGATTTCGATTTATTGGTCACCATTCCAACCAATATGGGCGACGAATGTATTTTGCGTTCAGGTTTCGGGGATGATTTGAATTATGTACCTACTGATAAAAATACGCTGCAATCAAAAGTAAAAGAAAATATTTTCGTGATTGGTGACGCTACGAATGTTCCGGCTTCCAAAGCGGGTTCAGTGGCACACTTTCAGGCAGAAATTTTAACGGAAAATATTTTAAATTATATCGCAGGGAAACCTTTGCAACCAGATTTCGATGGACACGCAAACTGTTTCATTGAAACTGGAAAAGGAAAAGCGCTCCTCATTGACTTTAATTATGATACAGAACCACTGAGAGGAAAATTCCCGTTCGCCGTTGTAGGACCACTGAATCTTTTGGAAGAAAGTGCCTTTAACCATTTCGGAAAAATGGCCTTTAAATGGGTTTATTGGAATATGCTCCTTCCTGCGCGTAAATTACCTTTCATTACTCCAAAAATGAGCAAAGCTGGAAAAATATTCGAAGAAGAAGAAGTTTAACATTAAAATAAAATTAAAATGGAAAAAACAATTGCAGGATTCACCGTAAGTGTGAACGAAGAAGGTTATTTAACCGACATGAACCAATGGAATGTTGATATTGCTAAGGAATTAGCCAAAGAAACAGACATTGAACTTTCACCCAGACATTTCGAAGTTTTGGACTATCTAAGAAACCAACAAAAAAATGATGCGGCTTTAACCATTCGTGGTGTTGGAAAATCAGGGGTTGTAGACATCAAAGAGTTTTACGCCTTATTTCCGAAAGGACCTTTGAAAATTTCTAGCAAATATGCGGGAATACCAAAACCGAAAAGCTGTATATAAACGTTAACAGAATTAAAAATTAAAAGTATGGAAACAATTACGCAAATATCACCCCTTGCAGATCTGGACAAAAACTTGAAGCCCATAGAAAAAATAATGGTGATTATTTCTAAAGGGACCTTAGAGAATATTTATGCCGGATTTATTTTGGCAAATGGCGCTAGAATGGAAGGCATGGAAAGTGAAATTTTCTTCACCTTCTTTGGCCTTGAAGCCATCAACAAAAAAACCATCGACAATATTCACGTTGCAACAGTAGGAAATCCTGCAATGCACATGCCGACCATGTTGGGCGGATTACCTGGAATGGAAGCTTTGGCCACTAAAATGATGAAATCGAAAATGGAAAAACTCGACATTCCACCGATTGGAGAATTTCTAGAAATTCTTTCCGCTTCTGGGTGTAGATTATGGGCTTGCAAACTCGCGATGGAAATGTTTGAGCTAAAAAAAGAAGATTTAATCCCCGAAGTTGAAGGTATACTTACTGTGGGAGACTTTTATGCAAGAGCTGGTGGAGATGCTACTCAAATTATTTTTATCTAATAGCATTATTTTAAAATTTTAAAATCCATAGAACAAAACAATTAAACTTTCACCTTAGGATGGAAGTTTAATTGTTGTTATGAATATTACAACCTCTAACAATGATGACAAAAAATATATTTTGTTTCAAATTGTACCCTCTCCACTTCTACCGCATTATTATTAGGGAGCGATTAGGTTAGTACTATTAAGAAGATTACACCCGCTGTTCATTTTATCTTTTTCTTCTTGCCGGTGCTTTTGCCTATTCAAAAAAGAAAAAGGATGCCACTTCCATCGGGGCTAGAAAGGTGGGTATTGATTCTTATAAAACAAATGAGTTTGCAGGAATAAGACTCGTCTTTCGTCTATTCTCTCTTCCTCTATTCTCATCAGTTTATTTTCTCTTAGTCTCTCATCTATCGGTCTATTATCTATTTTCTTTTGGATTCTTTAGCCTTTAGGATTTGGTCACAAAAAAACCTCATACAAATAAATGTATGAGGTTTTAAAAAAAACTGGCGGCGACCTACTCTCCCGCGTTAGCAGTACCATCGGCGCTAGAGGGCTTAACTTCTGTGTTCGGAATGGGAACA